>CAVBMN010000018.1:0-33431 GCA_963596515.1 bacterium | reverse complement strand
AGCCGGACGACATCGAGAGCTTCTCGATCATGAAGGACGCCACGGCGACTGCCCTTTATGGAGCACGTGGTGCCAACGGTGTCATCTTCGTGACCACAAAGCGCGGCCAGGAAGGCCCGGCGAAGATCTTCGCCCGCGTCGAGACTTCGATCTCGCAGCCGACCGACGTTGTACAGCTTGCCGATCCTATCACCTACATGAAGTCCTACAATGAGGCGATCACGACCCGTGACCCTCTCGGAGACCTCATGTACTCTTACGACAAGATTGAGAACACCGGAAAACCTGGTGCGAATCCGTACATCTACCCGGCCAACGATTGGTACAAGATGCTCTTTAAGGATTATTCCACGGCGTACCGCGCAAACGTTTCCGTTCGCGGTGGAGGCAAGGTTGCGACCTATTACGTGTCCGGTGCTTTCACCGAGGACACGGGTATTCTGAACGTTGACAAAAGAAACAGTTTCAACAACAACATCGACCAGAAAACCTACACTTTGCGTTCGAACATCGACATCAATGTGACCCCTACCACAAAGCTGGCCATCCGCCTTACCGGTAACTTCACCGACTATCGCGGACCACTTGACGGAGGTAACAAGGTCTATGTGGACGTGGTTCACTCCGATCCGGTGCTCTTCCCGGCGTACTACCCGATGGACGACGACCACATCGGCATCAAGCACATCATGTTCGGTAACTGGGACAAAGGAGGTTACACTAACCCGTATGCGAATATGGTGAAAGGCTACCGCGACTACCAGCGTTCCCAGATGATCGCCGCTGTCGAGCTCAATCAGGATCTTAACTTCATCACCAAAGGACTCAGCGCGATGACGCTGTTCAACCTGACTCGTCTTTCAGACTTCAGTGTCAACCGTCAGTTCAGTCCTTATTGGTACACGATGGACAACTACGACTCCTACACTGGAGAATACCACTTGCGTAGAATCAACGATGATGGTACCGACTACCTTACTTACAACGAGGGAAGCAAGACGGTACAGAACACATTATATTCAGAGACCCGTCTTAACTATGCCCGCGACTTCGGCCGCAGCGAGGTGACAGGTCTGTTGGTTCTCACCGCCTACGAATCCCGCAAGGCCAACGCCGGTTCCCTCCAGCTTTCCCTGCCTTCGCGTAACGCCGGACTCTCTGGACGTTTCACCTACGGTTGGGACAAGAGGTATTTCACTGAGTTCAACTTTGGTTACAATGGTTCCGAACGTTTCCACAAGTCCCACCGTTGGGGATTCTTCCCGTCAGCCGGAGCGGCTTGGGTTATGTCCAACGAACCTTGGTTCAAGTCTTTGAAGAAGACAGTGGACAATCTCAAATTCCGTGTTTCCTATGGTCTCGTCGGAAACGACAAGATCGGCAATGAAAACAACCGTTTCTACTATCTTTCCGAAATGAATATGAACAGTTCCGCCAATCAGGCGTTCTTCGGAGATCGCAGACAGGTCAACTACAAAGGAATCGATGTCACCCGCTATGCGAACGAGGCCATCACTTGGGAAAAATCCTATAAAACCAACTATGCAGTAGAACTCGGTCTGTTCGACAATTTCGACCTTATCGCCGAGTACTTCACCGAAAGGCGCAAGGACATATTCATGACCCGTGCGGATGTTCCTGAGACAATGGGACTTCAAGCTGGAATCTCTGCCAACATCGGTGAGGCCAGAGCACATGGTGTCGATCTTCAGGCTGAGTATCAGAAGGTTTGGAATAAGGGTTTCTGGACATCAGCGAGAGCGAACTTCACCTGGTCAACAGGAAAGTACGATGTCTATGAAGAGCCTACCTATCCAGAGAAGTACCGCCAGCATGCCGGCTATTCCATCAAGCAGACATGGGGCTACATCGCCGAGCGTCTCTTCATTGATGATGAGGAGGCTGCCAACAGCCCTGACCAGACTTCTTTCGGTTCTCCTTACGGAGGCGGTGACATCAAGTACACCGATGTCAATGGTGACGGCAAGATCACTACCGCTGATATGGTTCCTATCGGTTACCCAACCTCTCCTGAAATCATTTACGGATTCGGTGTTTCTCTCGGATATAAGGGCATCGACCTTTCGGTATTCTTCCAAGGCCTGGGACGTGAGTCATTCTGGATCGATGCGACCAGTACCTACAGCACCAAATATAACAGGTATGGAACGGCTCCGTTCGTGAACAACACCCAGTTGCTCAAGGCCTATGCCGACAGCCACTGGAGCGAGGACAACCGTGACATCTACGCTCTCTATCCAAGATACAGCGCTTACGAAAACCTCAACAACACCGCAACAAGCACCTGGTGGATGAGGGATGGTTCATTCCTTCGCCTGAAACAGCTTGAACTTGGTTATACCATTCCACAAAAATTGACCACCAAACTTCACATTGGAAGTCTGCGTGTCTATTTCCAAGGCAATAACCTCTTGTGCTGGAGCAAATTCAAGCTTTGGGATCCCGAGCTTGCCGGGAATGGTCTTAACTACCCTATTCAGAGGACATTCAACTTTGGTGTGAATGTTACGTTTGACACCAAATAATGTACGAGAACAATGAAAAAGATTTTTAAGAATATCACAATCTCACTGCTGGCGGTGGTTTCGTTGTACGGCGTCAACGGTTGCAACAAGTTCCTTGACGTTGTCCCGGATGATGGACTGGCGTCAATCGAAACCGCATTCAACCTTAGATCGACCGCCATCAGATATCTTGCCACCTGCTACTCATATATGACACAGGACGGAGTCGCCGGACAAGACAGCGGAATGCTTACCGGAGATGACCTTTGGGACTTGGACAGCCGTGTCACCACATATTTGTACAATAAGAACTATGCGTCCTTCCCGATCGCAAAAGGGCTTCAAAGCGCGGCGATTTGTTACAACAGTGACTGGAAGAGCATGTATGAGGGAATCCGCTGCTGCGATATTCTGGTGGAGAATATCGATAAGGTTCCAGATATGAACGAGGATGAGAAGCAGCAATGGAAAGCCGAAGTTTCATTCCTTAAGGCATACTATCATTTCAATCTCATACGTAAATGGGGACCGGTTCCAATCATACGCGAAAGCCTTCCGATTGACTCTAATATCGAGGAAGTACGCGTCTATCGTGACAACATTGATGACTGCTTTGACTTTGTGCTCGACCTTCTTGACGAAGCGCTTCCATATTTGCCGATTGTCAACCCATCGGACGATGAACTCGGGCGAATCACAAAGCCTATTTGTGCCGCTCTTAAGGCAAAGGTAGCTGTTTACGCAGCCAGCCCGCTGTTCAATGGTAACGAAGAGGAGGCGTCTTTGATTGATGGCCGTGGACAAAGGCTTTTCCCGGCCAAGTCTGACGCAGACAAATTAAAGCGGTGGGAAGATGCCCTTGAGGCTTGTGAGGATGCTCTTGACATCTGCGAGGAAGCCAACTTGAAGTTATACGAGAGGACATATGTTGAACAAGATTACAGAATGTGTGACTCTCTTGTCACTGACCTTACAATCCGAAATGCTTTCTGCGAAAGATGGAACAGCGAACTGATCTGGGGTAATACCCAGGTGTCAACCACCTCTTTCCAACAGTGGTGCGTGCCGATTCTGCAGATGGATCCAAGTGACGGGAAAAAACTTGGAGGTATCGGAGGAACGGATTTCATCGGTGTGCCGCTTAAGATCGCGGAAGAGTTCTACACGAAGAACGGTCTTCCTATCAATTATGACAAGGAATTCGCCAGCGTTGATCAGTTCAAACTCAGGACGGGAGACACCGCGCATAAGTACTACATCAAACAAGGCTACGAGACCATCCAGATGAACTTTGACCGTGAGCCACGATTCTACGCCGACCTCGGATTCGACGGTGGCAAATGGCTTGGAGCGTTGTCCAACTATAATGACCTGACTCCTGATGATGTACACACGCTTGAAGCGCGAGGAGGTAATTCCAATGGAAAGTCAAACAATAAGGAAGCTGGACCTGTGACAGGATATTTCCCGAAGAAACTTGCACCGTATAGGGTGACCTGGTCAGGAACTTCATCAACAGCGAGCCTTGCGTCATACTGGTTCCCGTGGCCTATGATTCGCCTGTCTGATTTATACCTGCTTTATGCTGAGGCCATCAATGAGGTTGAAGGACCTAACGGTGCCTATAGTGAGGAACTCTTCAACGCTCTTGACGCTATTCGCGAGCGTGCCGGTATTCCTGGAGTCAAAGAGTCTTGGGACAATTACAGCACACGTCCGGACCTCTATAAGTCTCAGGCCGGAATGCGTGAGATCATTCACCGCGAACGTCTGATTGAGCTTGCCTTCGAGAGCCAAAGATACTGGGATCTCCGCAGGTGGAAAGAAGCCTCTACCGAGTACCAGAAAGGAATATATGGTTTCCGCGTTATGGCGCCAGCGGCAAAGGACTACTACCAGAAAACCTACATCGCCGACCAGAATTTCGGCCTCAAGGATTATTTCTGGCCTATCTACACATACTACATTGAAAGGAACCCTAATCTCGTACAGAATCTTGGGTGGTAATACTTTAAAAGTCATAAAGAATGAATAACATAATTAAAACGACGTTCACTCTTCTGTTCTCAGCCATTTTTATAGCCGCCTGCAATGACGGAGCGAATGACTTTGGCAGAGTTGATCAGAAGAATGAGAATATTCCGGCTCCCAGTCCTGTTTCGGTGGAAAGCGTCAGAAGCATCAGCGGAGGTGCTGTCATCAAGGTGAATATTCCGGACGATGACAACATCAAAGGAGTCATTGCAAAATATACCCGTAACGGCGAGCAGGTAAATGCCAAGGTTTCCCGCTATGTCGACAGCCTCACCGTGGTCGGTTTTGTGGACACAAAGCCACACACAGTCGAGATTGCCGCAATAAATGTAAACGAGGTGGAATCGACTCCTGTCAATGTTGAGATCACTCCTCTTGAGCCTGCTATCTCGCTCACTAAAGCCACTCTTTATCAAACATTCGGAGGCATTAAAGTCCGCATTGACGGGAACACTCCTAAAGAAAACCTGACAATAGTCCTTCTCAGGGATACGGATCTCAGTGATTTCGATAAGCCTGTCAGTCAGATGAAGTGGGAACAGGTCACGACATTATTCACGGCCGCCGAGACCATCACACTTCCGAGGCGTGGCATTGAACCGGTCGAGGCTATCTTCGGCGCTTATCTTCGTGACAGATGGGGAAACGTGTCTGACACAGTAAAAGCTGTCCTTACTCCTCTTGAAGAAGTAGAACTGGATAAGGATAAATTCAGGGATGCCAAAATAAAGGATGACAATTGTACAGCCAGCGCGGCGAAGTACAAGATTGAAAACCTTTGGGACGGATTGAATGATGACGGAAAAGCAAATTATATATTTGACAGTAAGCAGCTTGATCTCCCGGCCTGGTTTACAATCGACCTTGGAGTCAAGACGAAGTTAAGCCACATCAAGACATTGCCTCGTGGTCAAGGTTACCTGACATACACAGCCGCGCATCCAAGGATTTTCGAGTTCTGGGGCAGTGCGAACCCGACAGGTGAAAAAGTCGAAGGCAACACCCACGGTTTTGACAACTCTTGGTTCCTTCTTGGAAGATTCGAACAGGCCAAGCCATCCGGCTATGAACCTGATGGTTCACCAGGTGTTATCACACAGGATGACAATGCCTACTGGAATGCCGGCAATGACTTTGAGTTCAATAACGAGGAATACCCTCGCGCCTATGATGAACTCCGCTATTTACGTGTTGTGTTCATTGACTCTTTCGGAACGTATGGATTCGACACTAAATCCTCCAAGATCCAGATGGGCGAGCTTACACCATTCGGGCAGGTTCTTCAGGAATATAGGTAACAACATACTCTTTAATGAATATGAAAACACTGAAAACAAGCATATTTGCCGCTGTGGTCGCTTTGACTGCTGTGGTTTCCTGCACATCTCAGGATGACATCTACAAGGAGTTTGTCAAGGATGGAGGTTATATTTATCCCGCAAAGGCGGCAGACATCACAACGGAGACTGGATTTCAAAAGGTCACTTTGTTCTGGCCTGTCCCGAAGGATCCTTCCTTAAGGAGCGCAAGAGTCTATTGGGACAACTACACTGACTCCCTTGATTTGAATTACTCTGATTTTTCAGATACTGTGTCCGTGACGATCACAAACCTTGCGGACAGAAGTTACACGTTCGACATCGTTAACTTTGACAAACTCGGCAATAAATCCATCGCGGCGGAGAAGTCTGCCACACCTTACGGAAAGAACTGGCTCTCCACGCATGAGGAAAGGCAGTTCAAACACGCATGGGTTGACGGCACCACCGCCACAGTGCAGCTTACCGAGTCAACATCCGAGATGGTCGCCACCAAGTTCCGTTACAAAAATCTTGATGGAGAATGGGTGGAGTTCGGCCCTCGAATGACTCCGAGGGAAGTCAACTTCAAACTCACCAACGCCATGCGCGGAAAATATTTCGAGTTCAGTTCAGGCTTCCTTCCAAGCGACGGTAGGGACACGGCATGGATGGAGTGGACTAAGTCATCATATCCGATCGTCTATCCGCTTGACACAAAGGGCTGGACTGTTACCGCGACCACTGGCGGAACTATGGGAGAGAACACTCCGGACAAGATATTCGATGGAGTCGCTGATGCTAATCATCGTTGGCACAGTACAGCGGGTAATAATTTCCCTAAGATATTGTCAATTGATACTAATTGCGAGGCCGGGAAGGAACCTACATACAAGACGTTCTCGATGGCCCGCAACCCTACGATGGGCTATCGCTACATCTGTAACTTCCAGATCTTCACGGGCGACAATCCTTTCAATCCGGATGAGAAGAATTTCGCCTCTGTATTTGGTGCTCCTATATGTAACTCTCTTTTGTACTGGGGTGATAATCCGGGATCAAGGAACTGTACAATGGAATCAGGACGCTATTTGGCTATAGTGTTCACAAACTCCAGAAGCAAGCAGGGTTACCTTGATCTTTGGGAACTCACTGTTTGGGGCTACATCGAGGCTGACGCCAACTAACAATTAAACCATCTGAAAAATGAACATCAAAAAAATGTCAATATCCTTTCTGGCGGCGCTGGTCTCCGCGACAGCATTCCTTTCCTGTAATGTGAAGGAGGACAACGGCGGCAACTCGGGCAAGGATCCTGAGAAGCCGACAGTCACAGAGATCAGGCTCACGGCCGAACTGCCTGACGCTCCCGCCGGATTCAAGACAACCTGGAGCGCGGGCGACGAGATTGTCGTTTACAGCGTGAAAGGCAACTTCACCTCCAAGGAGACAATGAAGGCCACGGATGTGACCTCCGACGGCAAGACCGCCACATTCGTCTCTTCCGGAAAGCTTCTCAAGGAAGCTGAATATTTCTACGGAATGCTCAAGGACTGCGGAGTCAAGGGGTTCAAGCTCAAGCAATATTGGTCAACGGACAACATGGACAGGTGCCGCGATGCGGTGCCGTCCGTGACCGTGGCCGGCTGCGACAAGAACGACATGACACTGAAGTTCCAGAACATGTTCTCGCTTCTCTCCGTGACCATCACCAATCCGGACACCAAGTATGTCAAGGTTTCAGGCAACAACGGTGAGGTCATCAACAAGAACGCCTTCATCGCCTTCGCGGACTACGCTCTTTCCGACAACCCGTCACCTGACTTCGAGAGCACAGTCTCCATCAGGAAATATGTCAACGGGGCCGGCACCTATTATATCGGTCTCCGTCCTGACCTTCTCCTGAACAGCGGCTACACTATCGTGGCATATGACGCTTCGGACAATGTCCTCGGCAGGATCGCCTCCTACGAGACACTTGAGACTGAATCTGGCAAGGTTTACAACGCCGGAGAGATCGAGGCACCTCGTGAGCTTTCCCCTGTCTTCGATGAGTCCAAGATCGCCCTTTCCCTCGCCGCCATCAGCGACGTGCACATCGAGGGCTCAAGCGATGCCTACGCGAATAAGTTCACTGCGGCCCTCAACCAGCTCAAGGCCAAGGCCGCCGAGAGTGATGCCAACGGAATCGATGGCGTGATGGTTGTCGGAGACCTCATCCAAAAAGCAGAGATCACGATGGCGCAGAATTTCAAAGCCATCTACGAGGATGTGTTCAAGCCAGCGGAAGTCCCGATGATCTACACAATCGGCAACCACGACATGAACCCTGAATATAAATGGACGCCAAGTACTGTGGCTCAGTCCGTGGCTTTGACCAACACACTCGGTGATGAATATTTCAAGACCGACATCGACAACACGATGAGGAACAACTACGAGGCACGCCACTGCGTCATCGGAGGTTATCATATTCTCACTGTGACTCCTAACGGCGACCAGCCGATCACATATTCACCAAACGTCATCACTTGGCTTGACCAGCAGTTGGATGCCATCACGAAAACTGACCCGAACAGGTACGTGATCGTGCTGACCCACCCTATGATCTACAACACGATCTATGGCAGCCTCCTTGGCGAGGAAGGTGGAATCTGGGAGTCTACATTGCCTCATTATTGGGCTACAAGCGCTCTCACAGGCGTGCTGGAGAAATATCCTCAGGTTGTCACATTCCATGGTCATCTCCACTTCCCGATCAACGATCCACGTTCTCTCTGGCAGGGCAAATGGACGGCACTCGGATGTGGTTCCACAAGGTATATGGCCATCGAGCCGGCCGGTTGGGAGGGTGTCAGCGGCACTCCTACCGTGATGAACGACGCCAACAACTTCTCGCAGGGCTATTTGGTGCAGTTCGATGTCAACGGCAACATGCGCATAGTCAGGATGGACTTCTTCAACAACGGAACCATCGGTGAGCCTTACGTGATGCAGTACCCAGACGCGGCCGGGGCGAACCTTGCGAAGTACAGTAACGTGACCCGCAAGGCTGCCAACCAGGCTCCGACAATGAGCACCATCGAGGTTAAGGATGTAAAGGAGGCCGAAGCCGCTTCAGTGACCTTCGCCGCCGGAAAGGATGACGAGTTCGTTCACCACTATGTTGTCACGCTTTCCAAGGCAGGCAATGTGGTCGCGACCAAGAAGATCCTTGCCGATTTCTACCTCCACCCGAAGACCTCTGAGATGAAGTCCAGCTGGACTGTTGATTTCGGAACCCTTTCAGAGTCCGGCCTGTACACCGTCACGGTTGTCGCCGTCGATTCCTGGGACGCCGAAAGCGCTCCATTCACCGCGACCTTCAACTGCGGTGACGTGGCCCCGGCCGAGAAGGTTGACAAGTGGGTGGATGATGCCGCGGGCAGTCAGGAGATCAGTGCTTCTGGCACTCCTACCGGTGGCGACGGATGGCTCACCTACGCTGACGGCAAGGTCTTCTGGACCGCCAACACAACCGGCCTTCCTCGTACCGCCACCCTCACCTTTGAGAACGGCTCTTCCTTCAAGCTCACGCAGGTCGCCCCGGCGGACTTCAAGGGTAACTGGAATCTCACCTCAAAAATTTTTGGTGGAGTAAGTCCCTCTTCCAAAGCCGCGGATCCTGGCTCAACGTCCGTGACATTCGTTGATCCTCTGAAACCGATCACATTGAAAGATGCCGATGGCGTGGACTATACAAACAATATTGGTGTGAAAGGTTTGTATTTTGACACAATCCTTGATGCTTGTGTTGACATCAACTACGAAGCCAAGAGCGTGAGGGTCGGATTCTTCCTCGATGCCAGAGATGGTTCTGGACAGGCAGTGAATGGGAAATATGCCGTTTATATTCCAGGTCTTGCTACACGCACAGCGCAAGCTTGGGCTAAACCTTGGCAATATGCCGAAACAGAACTTGGTGATCCTGACTATGTCTGGCTCTGGTTTACTGTCACGAATAATTTCAACACTATCATGTACACAAACAGAGTCACCAATAATGTTGAATTCCAAACATTGACCCAATATTCGAATAAGTCGATGAACCAGATCTGTGGCATAAGCATCGTTCTTTCCAACACAAATGTCTTTAACCACTCAACTGTCAGCACAGGCAATTCCGGTTTGCAAACCTATTCAAATGTTTACCAGTGCAACCCTAAGAACAATGTAGGTGAATTCTTCACAAGAAAGTAATTCAAGACATAAGTGGAATATCTGATCAAAATCAGATCGTTCTACCACATTACCATTCGGGCGGATTACCTCAATCCGCCTGTTTTTTGTCATAGCCCCTTGGGTTTCTTGATTTGTAATATTGTAGTGTACAAGTAGTTCTTCATATGCTTATGGAGTGCGTCACTCGATGACAATTTATCAGAGTATTGTCATCTAAAACCGCCAAAAGGCGGTTTCCAACGACATTTTCAGGCGATAGTGTCGCCTATGAACGGGAGTCGGTGGACATCACTTGAACATGTCAACTCTGCGGAAAGTTAATATAATTTGGACTTTCCGCAGAGTTATTCATAATAAACCTTGCGGAAAGTCGATTTTTTTTAACTTTGCGCAAGGTTATCAATAAATATCATGAAGGTAATAGGCAGAAAATCAGAGATTGGACAAATCCAGAAGCTGTATGATTCCGGAAAATCAGAGTTTGTTGTCGTCTATGGAAGGTGGCGCGTGGGAAAGACATTTCTGGTGAACCAGTTCTTCGATAATAAATTCCTTTTCAAGGTGACCGGACTTGCCATCAGGGACAAGGCCGCACAACTTGTCAATTTCGGAGAGGCTCTCAAAAAACAGGGCTCGCCCCTTTGCCCTTACCCGAAATCCTGGATGGAAGCGTTTGGCTTCTTGAAGACGCTTATCGAAAGTTCAAAGGTGAATGGACGCAAGGTCGTGTTCATTGATGAGCTGCCGTTCATGTACACCAATCGATGTGATCTGGTCGTGGCGATCGAACATTTCTGGAATGACTGGGGATGCACGCAAGACAATCTTATGCTGATTGTCTGCGGGTCGGCCACATCGTGGATCACAAAAAAGATTCTCAGGAATAAGGGCGGGTTGCATAACAGGGTGACAGGGAAGATCTATCTCCGGCCATTCAACCTTGCGGAGTGCAAGGCCTATTTCAGATCCGTCGGCATCAGCCTTGACGAAAAGGATATCGCTGAATGTTACATGATTATGGGTGGAATCCCTTATTACCTTAGCCTCTTTGAGAAAGGGAAAAGTCTCGCTCAGAACGTGGATGACCTATTCTTCAAAAGGAAAGGCAAGCTGGACGGAGAGTTCGACAACCTGTACGCCTCCCTGTTTGAGAATAGCGAGGACTATATGAAAGTGATCGAGGCGCTAAGCCGCAGAAACGCTGGCCTGACCAGAAAAGAGGTCATAGCGGCGACAGGGCTTCCAGACGGCGGAGGCCTCAGCACAATCATGTCCGATTTGGACGACTGCGACATAATCCGGAAATATAAATTCTTCGGCAAAAAAGAAAATGACGCGGTCTATCAACTGACGGACTTCTATACAATATTCTACTACAGGTTCATCAAGAAATATGGCACCTCGGACAAACCTTTCTGGTCCTACCAAATCGGCACTTCGCTTCATAATGCATGGGCAGGAATCGCGTTCGATAGGCTGTGCATGTACCATCATATTCAGATAGAGAAAGCGCTTGGCATTCAGGGCATCATGACCGAGACCTCGGCATGGCGCTCGGAAAATGCGCAGATCGATATGGTGATAAGCCGCGCCGACCGCGTCATAGATCTCTGCGAAATCAAATTCTGGGAAGGCCCATTCTCAATCACAAAAAAGTATCGTCAGGAACTAGACAACAAGATCAACTCATTCCGCGACTCCCTCAAACTCCGCCGGACCATCCACCTTGTCTTCATCACAACCTATGGCCTGAAGCCCAATGAATATAGTGGCGTGGTTCAGAACGAGGTGACCTTGAAGGATCTTTTCTATTGATCCCTATGTCCGAAATACCATGTCGGTTCCACTGATAGATGAATATCAAGATGCAAAATGTTATCTATTGAATATTAAAGAGTTATAAGATTTTGCCCTCTGAATATGACCGGCAGGATTTACGAATATATTCAAAGACAGCCAGTTATACTTTACGGAAATATTCGGAGGAAGTTCTTGAACATATCGGTGGCGTGCGACTTTTTGGTTCTGATACACGGGCGGTTGCTGAGCCTGTCGAAGCGATCACCTTTTTACGGCCATTGAACCTGCCGAACCCCGGTTCGGTGAGTCTGCCTAACGATGGTTAACGAGCCCACCGAATTATAATTGGTGAGTTTGCCGAACCATCGGGCTGGTCGCTTCGGTAGGCCCAACGTGGTATTTAAGGGGGTAACAACCGAAAATATTTCTGTTTTTTATAATCCGTATATGTTTCTTTTCGTTTTTTACGTTTACTGTGCATATTATTGCGGTTCAAATATTTATTTAAAATTTGCGCCAAATGATGTATTTGAATGAAAAGAAACAAGAGCTCGCCCCGTTCGTCAATCTGCGGAGCGACGTGGGTTTCAAGGCCGTGTTCGCGGACAGGAACAACAAGGACATCCTAATCGGGGTGCTGAATCAGATCCTCCCGCCGGAGGCGAGGATCGAGGACATCAAGGAATATTCCGACCGCGAGCAGCGGCGGGATGTGACCTACGGGAAGAAGACGGTGCTCGACCTGGTCTGCGTGGATCAGGATGACAAGACGTTCATTGTCGAGATGCAGGCATCGGAGGAGGACTATTTCTTCGAGAGGTGCGTTTACTACGCCTCCGGGCTTTATCATCTGGATCTCTCTGACGGGGAGCGGTACAAAGGACTGCATCCTGTCTATGTGGTGTCTTTCCTGAACTACTGCCTGAGGCACGATGATGAATCCCTTTGGGACACCGACCACTTCATCTCCTACTGGAGGTTCACCGAAAAACGAACAGGAATGGTTGCAAATCAGACAATTAGTGTTATATTTGTGGAGATGACACTGTTCACCAAGACGCTGGAGGAGTGCGTGACGGAGTTCGACAGGCTGTTCTACATATTCAGGAACAGCGGAGGCTTCCAAAAGATTCCGGAGTGGATCGAGAAGAGCGGGGGGATACCCAGGCGGCTCGCCGAGGCGTGCGAGGTGGCGGCGTTCGACAAGGAGAAGAAACTTAAATACGAGATTGACAAGATGAACGAGTGGGACATTCTGGCGCAGCGGGAGTTCGCCGAGCGCAAGGGCTTCGAGGCGGGATACGCCGACGGAGAGGCCAAGGGACTGGCTGACGGGACAGCCAAGGGCATGGCCGAAGGAAAAGCCGAAGGAATAACTGAGGGCAAGGCCGAAGTTGCTAAAGCCATGCTTGAAATCGGTATGCCGATAGAACAGATTTTACAGTTGACAGGACTTACCAAAGAACAGATAGGGGCTTTAAGATGATTCCTCAATCATGAGGGGCGTCATTCGATCCAATAGTTGAACTTCTTCACATCCTCACCCTTGTCGCGGGCTGAGAACACGGCCATTGCGGAAAGAGCGCAAGTGAATGTCAATGGTTTTGTTAATGGGCGGGATTAACAAAACCATTTCATTAGTGTCCGGTAAAAAATCATAAAAGTTCTTTGAGAATATTGAAAGTTAGGTAATTACAAGCATTTTTCGAGTCAACCGATTTGAATTTATCTTTGCCAGATTAACGTAGAATGGCATATGCATAAAGGAAAATACGTGTTCTCTCAGCTTCTAGACTTCCTCGATCGCAACGATTTCAACTATCTCGCAAGGAAATATGGTGGTGACAAATATGTCAAGCAGTTCACCTGCTATAACCAACTTTGCGTATTGATGTTCGGTCAGCTATCCAACCGTGAAAGTCTTCGAGATGTTGTTCTGGCAACCCAGGCTCATGCATCCAAGGCTTACCACCTTGGCTTTGGTAGGCACGCAGCCAAGAGCACTCTTGCTGATGCCAATACCAAGCGCGATTATCGCATCTTCGAAGAGTTTGCTTATAAGGTCATCGCAGAGGCTCAGCGATGCAGGATCGTTGACATCTTCAAGCTGAATGGAAACATCTATGCCTTTGATTCTACGACAGTTGACTTGTGCCTGAGCACCTTTGAATGGGCGCTGTTCAGAAAGAGGAAAGGAGGAATCAAGATGCACACCTTGTATGATCTTGAGACGCAAATACCCACCTTTTTTCACATAACTCCAGCAAAGGTTCATGATACAAAAGCAATGGATGTCATTCCTTATGAAGAAAACTCGTTCTACATCTTCGACAGAGGTTACAACGACTTCAAGCGTCTTCATAACATTGAAAGCATTGGAGCCTACTTTGTCATCCGCGGAAAGACCAACAACGACTTCAAGCCAATGAAGTGGAAACGCCGCTTCCCACCTGAGTCAGGTATCCAGTCTGATGCTATCGGCTATATGGCCGGTCAGCTGACGATGGTGAAGTATCCAGACAAGATCCGCAGAGTCATCTATTTGGATAAAGAGAGCAAGAAGAAGTTCATATTCTTCACCAATGCTCTGACTATCAATCCGGCAATGATTGCGGAACTCTATCATAACAGGTGGCAGATCGAACTTTTCTTCAAGTGGATCAAGCAGCACCTCAAGATAAAAAAGTTCTGGGGCACGTCCGAAAACGCAGTCCGCATTCAAATCTACTCTGCCATCATAGCCTATTGCATGATGGCAACAGTGCAGAAAAAGATGAACATTGAACGCTCTATCTATGAGATATTGCAGATTGTAAGTATCTCACTTACAGATACAACCACTCTTAGAGACCTCTTTGTGAAACCTAACTCCAATATTGTCAATGAACTTGATGATTCAACCGAACCAAATTTGTTTAATTGTTAAACTTTATAATAATCGTCCGGAACTTTTACCGGACAGCAATGAAACCATTTATTAAATAAAGTAAATGGCAAGTCTTCACAAGACTCGCCTAAGCGCAATATTCCAAAAGAAAAAGGGTTGGGGCTACAAGACACGTCCTATCCCTTCGAGCTCCAGGAGAAGCTCCGGGCGACAGATGTCCGCGCCGAGAAAGTGGATGAGAATATTCCTAAAATGAGCCGTGAATACATCTTGGACTGTTTTCATGTCCTTCGGACGGCGTACATAGACGCGCATCAGATCAAAACGGAAGCCGGAACAGTCTTGTGAAATGTTGGAAGGCTCGACCAGATGCTCAACCACATCGATCGCCTCATTAGCTTGCACACGTGCGTCATCGGAGAAATCACTGTTCTCCCCTTTGATCGCCGCTGTACCGGAGACAAAGACAACATCCCCAAGGAGTCTCCCCCTCTCGAATTTTGGCGTGGTGCGGACAACCTCCTTACCTGATGCCAGAACCTTTCCTGAATATTTATGGGCAGGAATCTGCAATGGATTGTCAATAGGACAGTCAGCTCCTTTTGATCCTTTTACAGCATAGACCATGACCATCACTCCGCCGGCGTCACAACCTATTCCAGTCGCTGCCGGATAGCCATTTGACCAATCCGCAGCCGCATAGAAATCTGAACGAGCGTCATTGAACAACTGATAGTTCTGGATGCCACCATTCACAGATGTGATGTGGTCGATGTAATTCCATTGACGGACAATGTCCGAAACCGCAAACGCCTCTGATCCAAGAATATACCTGATTCGGCCGAACACTTTGGCGGATTGGTCTCCGATGTCACCGTCAGACGGAAAATGAATCCCTTGCGTCAACAGTTCCTCACAGCCATCCGAGCGAAGGACGAGGTAATCCTCGTTCCTTTCGATCCCTGCGTTATCCTTAAGATAAAGGATTTCCGCGACAAGCCTTCCGCCCATCGGCCTTTGGGCCACGTAACTTACCAGAGGCCGATCCTTCAAAGCGGTGTCGGTGGCAAAGTGAAGGATTCTGTCGTTTGAGAGATATGTCTCCGCATCCGGAGCGGCAAAGAAATAGACAATGCTGATGACAATATATTCATTGCCAATTCCGCCAAGAATGTCGCGGCACTGATCCTCCAACGCTCCGTCAACCGACGAGGTGATTATTTCCGTAAACTTCTCCGTCATAAAAATGTTGTATATCCGATTACAAATGTCGGCATTTTCCCTGATATTCGGAATCCCAATAAATAGTTAAGTAATTCTGCCAAAAATGAAAGGATGCGCCAATGAAAAAACTTGTATCTTTGTCTGAATATATTAAACCACAACGACGAATGAAGAAAATTCTGCTTGCCGTCGCCTGCTGCGCGATGACACTTCTCGCCCAGGCGAACCCAGCTCACAAAGTTAAGATCAATGATGGCCTTACGGTCAGCGTGGAGGCTTGCTCCGAGAGCATATTCAGGATCAAGGTGTCCCCGAGGAAGGATTTCACCGAGTCTCTGATGGAGCGTTATGAACTCATCAAGACCGACTGGAGCGAGGTGAACACCAGCATTTCCGACAAAGGCGGTGTCTGGACGCTGAAGACTCCGGAATATTCATTGGCCATCAACAAGAAGACGGGCGTGATGACCGTGAAGGATGCCAAAGGCGGAAACGTGATCAAAGAAATCAGGTTCCTGCCTGAGAAAGAGGGGCTTTGCGGCACGATGAGAAGTTTCATCAACGAGAAATACGCCGATCTGAAGGTCGCTGACAATGGTGGCGGCATCATCGGTGACGACAACGGCAAGTTCGGCGAGGTGGACAAGCACGAGATCCCGGCGGCCGACGCTGTGAGCATCCTCAGCATCAGTATGGAGAACGGCGAGCGGTTCTACGGCGGCGGCAGCACCAGCCGTGACCACATCCAGCACAGGGGCGAGTTCCTCAGGATGTGGACGACCTACCAGCAGACCGAGATTCCGATGCCGTTTATGATGAGTTCGCGCGGCTGGGGCGTTTACAACAACTCGACCCGCAAGAGTTTCTTCGACATCGGTAGCCAGCAGAAGACAAAATTCAATATCATCAACACCTTCGACGAGGCGGACTTCTACCTGATGATGGGCAAGGATATGCCTGCGGTTCTTAATGAATATACCCTCGTCACGGGCCGCACC
The DNA here is from genome assembly GCA_963596515.1 of bacterium. Taxonomy (GTDB): domain Bacteria; phylum Bacteroidota; class Bacteroidia; order Bacteroidales; family UBA932; genus Cryptobacteroides. The sequence goes on along the minus strand of CAVBMN010000018.1, from coordinate 16,444 downwards.
TATGTCCTGCCGAAATGGGCCTACGGACTTTGCTTCGGGCCGAATATGCGTGAGGAGCAGTTCGACATCCTGAACGATGCCGTGCGCTTCCGTCAGTTCGACGTGCCTTGCGACGTGTTCTGGCTTGAGCCTCAGTGGATGGAGAAGCGCTACGACTTCTCGACAAAGAAGAAGTGGAACTACGACAGGTTCTCTCCGGAGCCTTACTGGCTTCAGAACCAGTACCCTAAGACGATGCACAACCGTCTTTTCATCGGCAAGCTCCGCTCGATGGGCTTTCACCTCGGGCTCTGGCTCTGCGAGGAATATGACCTGAGCATCCAGGAGGAGGACATCATCGCCGAGCGTACCGGCGGCAAGCTTTCCGGCAAGGAGCACTGGATGGATCACCTGACCACTTTTATGGATCAGGGCGTGGAGGGATTCAAGCTGGATCCTGCCCGCACTATTGACAACCACACGACTTGGGAATATTACAATGGCCGCACTGACAAGGAGATGCACAACCTCAACCAGATTCTTCTTCCTAAGCAGATGCGTGAGCTTGGACGCAAGTACAACGGCAAGCGCACCTGGCACCACTACTGTGGCGGATGGTCTGGCACACAGCACTGGACGGCTTCCACCTCCGGGGACAACGGTGGTGGCAAGACAGCTTTGTACGACCAGCTTAACCTCGGAATGAGCGGGTTTCTCAACACTTCGTGCGATGTGATGAGCGTTCCGCGCGAGCTTGAGATGCAGGGACTCCACTTTGGTCTCTTCCTGCCTTGGGTGCAGATCAACAGTTGGTTCTCGATGATGCATCCGTTCTACTATGCGAAGGAGGAGCAGGACATCTACCGTTTCTACGTAAAACTGAGATATTCATTGGCCCCGTACATCTACTCGATGGCGCTTGAGGCGGCTCAGAACGGTATGCCGATCGTGCGTTCGATGCCTCTGTGCTTCCCGGAGGACCGCAACTGCGATGATATGACCTATCAGTATATGTTCGGCGACAATTTCTGCGTTGGCATATTCACGAATGAGATTTATCTGCCGAAAGGGACTTGGACGGACGCTTGGAGCGGCGAGAAGGTTGTCAGCAAGGGGGAGACTTTCACTCGTGAATATCCTTCCGACCGCGCGGGGCTGCTTTTCATCCGCGAGGGGGCGATCATTCCGACGCAGCCTGATGTTGAATATCTTGGGGCGCGTCCGTTTGACCGCGTCATCCTGAAGGTCTATCCTCACGGGGACAGCGAATATACTATGTTTGACGACGATGGGGAGACTTATGAATATGAGAACGGGGGGATCGCTTCGACGTTGTTCGAGTCGCACGAGAAGGATGGCGGCGTAGAGGTTGTGGTGAATCCGGTTCAGGGCGGCTTCAAGGGGATGCCTTCGGAGCGTGAATATTCGTTCCGCATCCAGAGGGATTCGCGTCCGGCTTCGGTTTCGGTTAATGGCGCTGCGGTTCAGGATTGGACCTACGAGGACGGAATGATTTGTCTGTCAGCTGGTAAGGTTGGCGTTGGCGACAAGATCACAGTTAGTGTTAAATAATTTCGGTTAGTTTTCATCGGAGGCGTTTCCCTCTTGCGACCTGCGCTTCGCGCCCTATCCGGGTAAATGGTCTCCAGAGGGAAGCGCCTTCGATGAAAAGGGTAACTATTAATGAATATAATAGTATCGCTTCGGGGAATATAATTAAGGTAACCTCTGGTCGCTGAGCTTGTCGAAGCATCGGATGACTGATAGAAAACTATAATGAAGATGAAAAGATTAGTAATAGCATTAGGCCTTGCGGCGGTGGTAATGTCTTGCGCCAGAAAGGATTGGCGGGACGCTTCGTTGCCGGCTGAGGAAAGGGCGCGGCTGATTCTTAAGGAGATGACACTGGAAGAGAAGGTCGGACAGATGTGCCAATACGTGGCACCGTGCTATGTGGAGCCGGGAAAGGGATCGGCTCGGAAGAACATTGATGCCACTGATGAGAATCTTGGAAACAAGGATTTGTCCGACAAGGTCCGTAGGGGAGAGGTGGGAGCATTCCTGCACGTGATGACATCTGACGAGGCGGTGGCGCTTCAGAAAATGGCACAGGAGAGCCGGCTTGGGATTCCGCTGCTGCTGGGAATCGATGCGATTCACGGGAATGCACTGATCGAAGGGTGCACTGTCTATCCTACGAACATCAATATGGCCTCCACCTTCAATCCTGAATTGATGGAGAGAATTGGTGAGGAGACCGCTCTTGAGATGCGTCAGAGAGGGCTTTTCTGGACATTCGCCCCGAATCTGGACATCGCTCGTGACGCCCGCTGGGGGCGTATGGGCGAGACGTTCGGTGAGGATGCGCTTCTGACTTCCGAGATGGGGAAATATGCCATTTGGGGGCTTCAGGGGCGTGATGGGGAATATTCAGGGAATCACGTTGTGGCCTGCGCGAAGCATCTGATCGCCGGAGGAGAGCCGTTCGGAGGTTTGAACGCCGCACCGATGGACATTTCCGAGCGCAAGTTGCGTGAACTTTATCTGCCACCTTTTGTGGCGGCTATCCGTGACGCGAAAGTCGGGACGGTGATGGCGGCGCACAATGAGATAAACGGCATCCCTTGCCACGGTAACAAATGGCTGCTGAATGACTTGCTCCGTGACGAACTCGGCTTCGACGGATTCGTGGTCAGCGACTGGATGGACATAGAGAGGCTTCATTCGATGCACCACTGGGTTCCGGATTCGACCGAGGCATTCGTGGTTTCGGTAGAGTCGGGAATCGATATGCATATGCAGGGAGACAAATATTTCGAGGCTGTGGTAGCCGCGGTGAAATCCGGCAGGATTCCGGAGTCTCGTATCGACCAGGCTGCCGGAAAGATTCTGGCCGTGAAGTTCGCCCTTGGACTGTTTGAGCATCCGGTGCCGGAAATCCCCGAGGTCCTGGAAGGTGCGGCCGAGCATCGTCAGACAGCTCTTGAGGCCGCCCGCCAGGGACTTGTGCTGCTGAAGAATGACGGGACACTTCCGCTGAAGAGTCCGCGTCGGGTGTTTGTTGTCGGGCCGAACGCCGACAGCCAGACCATTCTCGGGGACTGGGCCGTGCCGCAGAGCGATGAGAACGTCATCACCGTGCTGGACGGGCTCAAGACCGTGATGCCTAATGTTTCGATTGATACTTTATGTTTCGGAGGCAAGATTTCTAACATTAACGCAAAGGGCATACAGATGGCCAGATTCAAGGCTTCGGCCTCAGATGTGAACATTGTTGTGGTCGGAGAGAACTCGCAGAGATATTCAGCGTTCGGTCGTACTTGCGGCGAGAACTGCGACAGGGATGATTTGAACCTTCCAGGGATGCAGGAGCAACTTCTGGAGGCCGTCGTGGCTTCCGGCAAGCCGACAGTTGTCGTGCTGATGACGGGCAGGGCGCTCAGCATCGGTTGGGAGAAGGACAACGTCAACGCCATCCTGAATGTCTGGGAGCCGGGTCAGATGGGCGGTCAGGCGATCGCCGAGGTGCTGACGGGGCAGGTGAACCCTTCCGGCAAACTGCCTGTGACCGTGCCACGCAATGTGGGTCAGGTTCAGACCGTCTATAACCACAAGCATTCGCAGTACTCCCGCCTGTTTGCGACCAACGAGACCGGATCCCTCTGGCCGTTCGGTTATGGATTGAGCTACAGCACTTTTGAATATTCAGACGCTTCGCTCTCCCAGTCTGAGATTGGTGCCGCCGGGTCCTTGAAGGCCAGCGTGACCGTCACCAACCGTGGCCCTTACGACGGGGATGAGGTTGTCCAACTCTACATCCGTGATGAATATGGCTCCGTGACCCGTCCGGTCAAGGAGTTGAAGGCATTCCGCCGCATCAGCCTGAAGAACGGTGAAAGCACCAAGGTCGAGTTCGACATCACTCCTGAGATGCTCCAATGCTGGGACGCGTCCGAGAAGTGGACCGTTGAGCCGGGTGATTTCACAGTCCTCATCGGCTCCTCCTCCGCCGACTCCGACCTCATTCCCCTGCCGCTGAAAGTCAAGTGAGTTCGGCATATTATTTGGTGAACGATGAGACCTTGACTAACTACTGATTAAAATGAAAAAGTTATTTGTTGTGTTGGCGGTGATTTCGCTGACTGGAGGTGCGGCATTCGCGCAGAAGATTCAACCAGAGACACAGGATATCAGGTTCACTGCCGGTGTGAGGATTCCAATTGAGAAATCAAGAGCCAACTCCGGCGAGGTTATGAGTTTGACCTACGGATGGAGTCTCGGCAATGGCTTTATGGCAAGGGGCGGATTGCAGTGGATGTTCGAGAATATGGACATCAACGATTATCTCGGCATTCCGTTGTCCGTATCTTGGAGCAGTGGACGCCGGACGTTCAGGCAATCTTTGGAAAATGGGTTGGAGAACGCTCTCTACAACTCTTATCACAACAAGTATTATTATAATTCAGATCCTGACAATGGAACAGTCTTAGGCAGCTTCTTCACAGGCTTGTTCAATCGGTTCGAGTTCTTCGCCGGCCTGACCCCGGGTTATATTTTCGGCCCGAATGACGATACTCCCAGTCACGGCACTTATGGAGGTGTGAGCGAGGAAAGTCATATGTATGTCAAGAACCGCTTTAGCCTCACCGCTGATGCCGGTGTCGGTCTATCATTCCACATCTGGCGTTTCAGGCTGAACGTAATCCCGTCTGTCCACTATTTCATCACAGACAACTACAGGGAAGTCAACAACAAGAGTTACTCCACTCCCACTGGCACGGAAAGTGACTTTACCGACAAGTCCCGCTCCTGGCAGTTCTCCATCCAAGGCGGCCTGAGCTTCACTTTCTAAAGATTGGAACCGCATTCTGGATATGTCGGTCTCGACATATTGTAAAATAAAAGCCGGCTGTGGGTCAATTCCACAGCCGGCTTTCATATATTCATTGAAGAACCCTAAAGTTCGTTCATTTCCTGCTCGTATTCGTCCTTACGGCCGACCAGGATGTCCTGGAACTCTTTCTGACCTGTACCGGCCGGAATGAGGTGACCGCAGATGACGTTCTCCTTAAGACCTTCGAGATGATCGACACGCGCTCTGATCGCAGCCTCGCTGAGCACCTTTGTGGTCTCCTGGAAGGAGGCGGCGGAGATGAAGCTGTTGGTTCTGAGGGCGGCCCTTGTGATACCCTGAAGCACGAGCTTCGCGGTTGCAGGCTTAGCCTCACGGACGGCCATCATCTTCCTATTCTGCCTTTCAAGTGAGGAATTTTCGTTCCTCATATCACGGGCGTCGATGATGTCGCCGACCATATACTTCTGGGAATCTCCAGCGTCAATGACAAAATATTTTCCGAATATGTTGTCGTTGGCATCCATAAAGTCCCATTTGTCCACCAGCTCTTCCTGCAGGAACTCAGTGTCACCAGGATTGGTGATCTGAACCTTGCGCATCATCTGGCGGACGATGATCTCAAAGTGCTTGTCGTTGATCTTCACACCCTGCAGACGGTAAACCGCCTGAACCTCGTTGACGATGTAGTCCTGAGCCTTGACAGGTCCGAGGATGTTGAGGATGTCGGTAGGGGAGATGCCGCCGTCAGAAAGCCTTGTGCCTGCCTTGACGTAGTCGTTCTCCTGAACGAGGATCTGCTTGGTAAGAGGCACGAGGTAGTGCTTCTCGATTCCGGACTTGTTCTTGACAATGATCTCACGGTTACCTCTCTTGACCTTGCCCATAAGCACTTCACCATTGATTTCAGCGAGGATGGCAGGTGAGGACGGTGTTCTGGCCTCAAAGAGCTCTGTGACTCTCGGAAGACCTCCGGTGATATCGCTTGACTTACCGATGGCGCGAGGAATCTTGATGATAATGTCGCCGACATTGACCTTGTCTCCGTTGTTGGCGATAAGGTGGGCGCCGACAGGAAGGTTGTACTGCCTGATCTGGTTGCCTTCGTCGTCAAGGATAAGGATGGAAGGGTTCTTTGTCTTGTCCCTCGCCTCGATGATGACCTTATCCTTGTTGACAGCGAACTCATCGGCGGCTTCCTCGCGGAAGGTGATGCCTTCAATCAGGTTGTCGAACTGAACCTTACCGGCTGTCTCGACAATCGTGATGGCGTTGTAAGGATCCCATTCGCAGAGCAGGTCTCCATTCTTTATCGTGTCGCCGTCCTTGAAGTACAGTCTTGAACCGTAAGGCACGTCGTAGTGAGAATAGGTTATGCCAGTGTTCTCATCGATGATGCTGACCTCGGTCATACGGCTGACAACAATATCCTGAGCCGTTCCGTCCTCTCCGATCTTCTGGATTGTCCTGAGCTCCTCGAAGACGAGTTTGCCATCGTATTTGGCGACGATCGATGAATCGGCCGCCGTGCTGGATGCCGTACCACCAACGTGGAAGGTACGCAGGGTAAGCTGTGTACCAGGCTCACCGATGGACTGTGCGGCAATGACTCCGACAACCTCACCTTTCTCAACCATTCTGCTGGTCGCAAGGTTACGTCCGTAGCACTTGGCGCAGACACCCTTGCGGGATTCGCACGTGAGCACCGAACGGATCTCGACCTGCTCGATTGGCAGATGGTCGATCAGATTGGCCGTGGCCTCACGGATCTCCTCGCCGGCCTTGATGATCAACTCGCCGGTGAGAGGGTTGAATATGTCGTGTACGGAAGTACGTCCGAGGATTCTCTCGCCGAGAGACTCGACGATCTCGTCCTTGTTCTTGATAGCTGTCGCGATAAGACCTCTGAGAGTGCCGCAGTCTTCCTCTGTGATGATCACATCGTGGGAGACATCGACCAGACGACGGGTAAGGTAACCTGCGTCAGCGGTCTTAAGAGCGGTATCGGCAAGACCCTTACGGGCACCGTGCGTGGAGATGAAGTATTCAAGCACCGTCATACCCTCCTTCAGGTTGGAGGTGATAGGGTTCTCGATGATTTCCGCTCCGGCCGCTCCTGACTTCTGAGGCTTGGCCATAAGTCCACGCATACCGCAAAGCTGCTTGATCTGCTGGGTTGAACCACGGGCTCCGGAGTCCAGCATCATATAAACCGGGTTGAATCCCTGCTGGTCAGCGGAGATCTGCTTCTCCACGATGTTCGTGAGCTTGTTGTCGATCGCTGTCCAAAGGTCGATGACCTTGTTGTAGCGCTCGTTGTTGGTGATGAAGCCCATCGCGTAGTTGGACTTGATGCTCTCCACCTCCTTGTAACCCTCGTCAATGAGTTTTGTCTTTTCCGCAGGGATGATGACATCTCCGAGGTTGAACGAGATACCGGCCCTGAACGCCTGATAGTAACCAAGGTTCTTGATGTCGTCGAGGAACTGGGCGGTTCTTGTCACACCCGTGCTCTTGATGACTTCAGTGATGATCTTTCTCAACGCTTTCTTTCCGAGAACCTCGTTGACATAAGGTACCTCGTCCGGAACATATTGGTTTACAATGATTCTTCCGGCGGTTGTCTTCTTGATCTCGTAGCCCTTTGAAAGATCCTGCTTGTCGATTGGAAGCCTTACACCGATTTCGGCGTGCATATCGATCGCCTTCTCATTGTAGGCCACGATGACCTCCTCTGGTCCGTAGAAGTTCATCTTCTCACCCTTTGCGCCTGGTCTGATCTTGGTGATGTAGTACAGACCGAGCACCATATCCTGTGAAGGCACGGTGATAGGGGTTCCGTTCGCAGGGTTAAGAATATTCTGGGAGCCGAGCATAAGGAGCTGTGCCTCCATAACGGCCGCATTGCCGAGCGGGAGGTGCACGGCCATCTGGTCACCATCGAAGTCGGCGTTGAAGGCCGTACAGGCGAGAGGGTGGAGCTGGATGGCTTTGCCTTCGATCATCCTTGGCTGGAATGCCTGAATACCAAGTCTGTGCAGAGTAGGGGCACGGTTAAGGAGAACCGGGTGTCCCTTCATCACGTTCTCAAGAATGTCCCAGATCACAGGATCCTTCCTGTCCACGATCTTCTTTGCGGACTTGACGGTCTTGACGATTCCTCTTTCGATGAGCTTTCTGATGATGAACGGCTTGTAGAGCTCGGCGGCCATAAACTTAGGCAGACCGCACTCGTGCATATTCAGTTCCGGACCGACAACGATAACCGAACGGGCTGAATAGTCCACACGCTTACCGAGGAGGTTCTGACGGAAACGTCCCTGTTTTCCCTTGAGGGAGTCGGAAAGTGATTTGAGTGCCCTGTTGGATTCGCTCTTCACGGCACTGGACTTCTTGGAGTTGTCGAAAAGTGAATCGACAGCCTCCTGGAGCATACGCTTCTCGTTCCTCAGGATGACTTCAGGAGCCTTGATCTCGATGAGTTTCTTGAGTCGGTTGTTCCTGATGATGACCCTTCTGTAGAGGTCGTTGAGATCAGTGGTGGCGAAACGGCCGCCGTCAAGCGGAACAAGAGGACGCAGATCCGGCGGGATGACAGGAATGACCTTCATAATCATCCACTCCGGTCGGTTGATATTCCTTGACTCAAGGAACCATTTCACAACACTCAGCCTCTTGAGGTGCTCCGCTTTTCTTTGTTGTGATGTCTCGCTCAGCATCTTCACGCGCAACTCTTTTGAGAGGCTTTCCACGTCAGTCTCCCTGAGAAGGTCATAGATTCCTTCGGCACCCATCTTCGCGACGAACTTTCTCGGGTCGTCGAACGGCAGGTTGTCATTCTCAGGAAGCCTTGCGAGAACGTCAAGGTACTCGTCTTCGGAGAGAAGATCCATTTTCGCGAGCCCGCTGTCGCCAGGGTTGACCACTACATATTTCTCATAGTAGATCACTGACTCAAGCTTCTTGGCAGGAAGGCCGAGAAGGGCGGATATCTTATTAGGAGCTGATTTGAAGTACCAGATATGAGCCACAGGAACGGTCAGGGCTATGTGGCCCATTCTTTCCCTGCGGACTTTCTTCTCTGTCACCTCTACGCCGCACCTGTCGCAGACGATTCCGCGGTAACGGATTCTCTTGTACTTTCCGCAATAGCACTCGTAGTCCTTTGTAGGTCCGAATATCTTTTCGCAGAAGAGTCCGTCCCTTTCCGGTTTGTAGGTTCTGTAGTTGACAGTCTCCGGCTTCAGAACCTCTCCGCAGGATCTCGCTGAGATGTCCTCCGGAGAGGCCAGCGAGATGCTGATTTTAGAGAAGTTGCTCTTTACCTTGTTTTCTTTATTATTGAAAGTAGGCATATTCTTGAATGTCAATATTCTTGAAAATTAATCCAAAGTAACCTTGAGACCAAGTCCCCTGAGCTCGTGAAGCAGAACGTTGAGGGACTCCGGAATTCCTGGTGTCGGCATCGGATCGCCCTTTACGATAGCCTCGTAAGTCTTTGAACGTCCGGTCACATCGTCAGACTTGACGGTCAGGATCTCCTGAAGGGCATTGGCAGCGCCGAATGCCTCAAGGGCCCAAACCTCCATCTCTCCGAACCTCTGGCCTCCGAACTGTGCCTTACCGCCGAGCGGCTGCTGGGTGATGAGTGAATATGGTCCGATGGAACGCGCGTGCATCTTGTCGTCAACCATATGGCCCAGCTTGATCATATAGATCACACCGACTGTGGCCGGCTGGTCGAACCAGTCTCCCGTGCCGCCATCTCTAAGGTGGGTCTTACCGTATCTTGGAACACCGGCCTTGTCTGTGTATGCGCAGATCTCATCGATGGTGGCACCGTCGAAGATAGGTGTGCTGAACTTCAGACCGAGCCTTGCGCCTGCCCATCCGAGAACAGTCTCGTAGATCTGACCAAGGTTCATTCGTGAAGGCACGCCCAGAGGGTTCAGCACGATGTCCACAGGAGTTCCGTCCTCAAGGAACGGCATATCCTCCTGACGTACGATCTTTGCGACAATACCCTTGTTACCGTGTCGTCCGGCCATCTTGTCACCGACAGTGATCTTCCTTTTCTTGGCGATATAGACCTTGGCGATCTGCATAACACCGTTAGGAAGCTCGTCGCCGACCTTTATCTTGTCCATTTGCCTCTTGCATTCAGCTTCAGCGACCTTGTAGGTCAGGCAGTAGTTGTTGATGAGTTCCTGGATGAGCAGGTTGCTGTTCTCATCTTCTGTCCAGTTGCTGGAGTTGATGTTCTGGAAGTCAATCGTCTTCAGCTTCTCGACAGTGATCTCTTTGCCCTTGGCGATGATCTCGGCGTCGTAGAGGTCGTAGATTCCGTTGCTCTTCTTGCCCTTTGCGAGAACTGTCAGTCGCTTGAAGAAGTCAGCGTAGATCTTTGCGGCCTTCTTGTCAAAATCCTCTTGGATAAGATCAAGTCGCGCTTTCTGGTCGGTCTTCGCCGCCCTTCTGTTACCTTCCTTCGCCGCCTTTGTGTAGAGAGCGGTCTTTATGACTGTACCGCTGAGTGAAGGGTTGGCTTTCAGTGAGGCATCCTTGACATCACCGGCCTTGTCTCCGAAGATGGCCTTGAGAAGTTTCTCCTCAGGAGAAGGATCGCTCTCACCCTTAGGGGTGATCTTACCGATCATTATGTCTCCCGGCTCGATGTGCGCTCCGATTCTGATGATACCCTGCTTGTCGAGGTCCTTTGTCGCATCCTCGCTTACATTAGGAATATCAGAGGTCAACTCCTCCATTCCTCGCTTGGTGTCGCGGACCTCGGTCAGATATTCATCCACGTGAACTGATGTGAGAATATCCCACTTTACCATCTCTTCCGAGAGCACGATGGCATCCTCGTAGTTGTAACCCTTCCAAGGCATAAACGCTACTTTCAGGTTGCGTCCGAGGGCAAGCTCGCCGTTTTGTGTGGCATAGCCTTCCGTCAGTACCTGGCCGGCCTCTACCTTGTCACCCTTGTGGACAATCGGCTTAAGGGTCACGGTAGTGCTCTGGTTTGTCCTTCTATATATAGGAAGTGTGTAAACGGTCTCGTCAGGCGCGAATGAGACGAATTTCTCATCGTCCGTCCTGTCGTACCTGATGCGGATCTCCTTAGCGTCAACGTAGGTTACCTCGCCCTTGCGCTCAGCCACAAACTGTGTCCTTGAATCCAGGCAGACCCTCTCCTCAAGCCCTGTTCCCACAATAGGGGATTCCGGACGGAGAAGCGGAACCGCCTGACGCATCATATTCGCACCCATCAAGGCGCGGTGTGCGTCATCGTGCTCCAGGAACGGGATAAGTGAGGCCGCGACCGACGCCATCTGGTTCGGAGCGACATCCATATAGTCAACCTGTTCCTTTGAGACAACAGGGAAGTCAGCCTCAAGGCGGCACTGGATTCTATCCTCCTTTATCGTACCGTCATCCTCCATATTGACCTTGGCGAGGGACACGAGTTTGTTCTCTTCTTCCTCGGCGGTCATATAGTGCCATCCTTTGTCTGTAAGATCAACCTTTCCATCGTGAACCTCACGGTATGGTGTCTCGATGAATCCGAGCTGGTTGATTCTGGCATAGACGCAGAGGGATGAGATAAGTCCGATGTTCGGACCTTCAGGGGACTCGATAGGGCAAAGCCTTCCGTAGTGCGTGTAGTGCACGTCCCTGACCTCGAATCCTGCCCTGTCTCTTGAGAGGCCTCCAGGTCCAAGGGCTGAGAGACGGCGCTTGTGCGTGATCTCGGCCAGAGGGTTGGTCTGGTCCATAAACTGTGAGAGCTGGCTTGTTCCGAAGAACGAGTTGATCACGGAAGACAAGGTCTTCGCGTTGATCAGATCGATCGGGCTGAACTGCTCGCTGTCACGCACGTTCATCCTTTCGCGGATAGTTCTCGCCATTCTTGAAAGGCCTACGCTGAACTGGTTCGCAAGCTGCTCGCCAACTGTGCGCACACGTCTGTTGCTCAAGTGGTCGATGTCATCGACTGTAGCCTTTGAGTTTATCAGCTGGATGAGATACTTGATGATCTCGATGATGTCTGTGTTTGTCAGAACCCTTGTCTCAGGATCTGTCGTGAGGCCAAGTTTCTTGTTCAGGCGGAACCTTCCGACATTGCCGAGGTCGTACCTCTTCTCAGAGAAGAAGAGTTTGTCGATGACATCCCTTGCGGTTGCCTCGTCAGGTGGTTCTGAATTGCGCAGCTGTTTGTAGATGTAGTTTACAGCCTCGATTTCGGTGTTGGTCGGATCCTTTTGGAGTGTGTTGAATATGATCGCATATTCATTCGAGTTAGCCTCGTCTTTCTGGAGAAGGATCGTCTTGACATCGGTGTCGGCTATTTTGGCGATGGTGTCATCGTCCAGAATCTCCCCTCTTTCTACGATAGGGATGGTTCTTTCGATAGGGATGACCTCACCGGTGTCCTCGTCCTCGAAATCTTCTGTCCAGGTCTTCAGAACCTTGGCGGCAAGCTTTCTGCCCTTGTTCTCGTTAAGGTTCTCTTCTGTGGCCTCAACCTCATCGGCGAGACCGAATATGTCTATGATGTCCTTGTCAGAGTTGAAGCCGATCGCGCGCAGAAGTGTTGTCACCGGCAACTTCTTCTTGCGGTCGATGTACGCGTACATCACGTTGTTGATGTCTGTCGCGAACTCAATCCAGGAACCCTTGAACGGGATTATTCTGGCTGAGTACAGCTTCGTTCCGTTAGCGTGCATACTCTGGTCGAAGAATACGCCAGGGGAGCGGTGCAACTGGGACACTATGATTCTTTCAGATCCGTTGATTACGAATGTGCCCGCCGGTGTCATATACGGAATGTTGCCGAGGTACACATCCTGGACTCTTGTGTCAAAGTCCTCGTGCTCAGGATCGGTGCACGAAAGGCGGAGTTTTGCCTTCAGAGGAACATTGTATGTCAGTCCTCTCTCAAGACACTCTTCGATCGAATACTGAGGAGGATCGATGAAATAGTCAATGAAATCCAACTTGTAGTTGTTCCTCGTGTCTTCGATCGGGAATATTTCCTGAAACACCTGGAAGAGACCTTCGTTTTTCCTGTTCTCCGGTGTTGTCTCCAACTGGAAGAAATCCCTGAATGATTTCAGCTGAACTTCCAGAAGGTCAGGATATTCCAGTATCTTCGATGTAGCGAACATTATTCGCTTGTTATTAGTCTTTTTTGACATTGATCTGCCTTTAGGAAATGGAGAAAAACTTAATACGACAAAAAGGTTTAGAGCCTTTCCTAGGCTCTAAACCTGATGATTTTCCCGCCAGGGGAAGCTGGGATTATTTAACCTCAACTTCGGCGCCTGCCTCTTCAAGGGCAGCCTTCAGTTGCTCAGCTTCTGCCTTGGAGGCCTTCTCCTTAACAGTCTTAGGAGCGCCGTCTACAAGATCCTTAGCTTCCTTCAGACCAAGACCAAGGGCTTCCTTAACGGCCTTGATAACCTGAAGCTTAGCCGCACCGGCTGACTTGAGGACTACATCGAACTCTGTCTGCTCCGCAGGAGCCGCCTCGGCGCCCGCTACAGGACCTGCTACTGCTACCGCAGCGGCCGCAGGCTCGATACCATATTCTTCCTTGAGAACTTTAGCAAGTTCCTGAACATCTTTTACAGTAAGGTTAACCAACTCTTCTGCAAGTGCTTTTACATCTGCCATAATTGATAATTATTAAATTGTTTGTTATTATTTTTCTTCTTTTTCCGAGAGTGTCTTGACGAGACCAGCGATTGTGCTGCCGCCACCGTTCTGAAGAGCGGAGATGACATTGCGCATAGGTGCCTGGAGGAGAGAGATGATGTCTCCGATGAGTTCCTCCTTGGACTTGATCGCGCAGAGTTCGTCGAGTTTTTCAGCTCCGATAAACGCGCATTCCTGTACATAGGCGCCCTTAAGCTCAGGCTTGCCCATTTCCTTCTGAAGCTTTTTGATGAGCTTTGCAGGTCCGTTAGGAGTCTCGGTGTACATAATTGCCGTGTTGCCCTTGAGGATAGGAAGAAGCTGGTTCATTTCCTCATTATCCAGAGCCTTGATCACGTGTGCGAACAATGTGTTCTTCACAACGGTCAGCTTTATTCCCTGCTCAAAGCAGGCGCGGCGGAGCTTTACGGTGTTTTCAGCATTCAGACCCTCGATGTCAGCGACATAGAAGTTAGGGTACTGCTTAAGGAGCGCTGAGATGCTTTCAATAATCTGGTCTTTTAATTCCTTCTTCATAATGAAATCCTTTTTTACTCAGCAGCGCTGCCGCTTGTGAATGCTTTGACATCTAACTTGATACCAGGGCTCATAGTTGTGCAGATGGCCGCACTCTTGAGGTATGTGCCCTTGAGAGCCTGAGGCTTGAGTTTCAGAATCTCGTTCAGCAGAGCTGACGCGTTCTCGCAGATCTGTGCCGGAGTGAATGAAACCTTGCCGATGGCTGCGTGTATGATACCGGTCTTGTCGACCTTGAAATCGATCTTACCACCCTTTACGTCCTTGACAGCGTTTCCGACTTCCATCGTCACTGTGCCAGTCTTAGGGTTAGGCATAAGTCCTCTTGGACCGAGAATACGACCGAGAACACCGACCTTGGCCATAACTGAAGGTGTGCAGATGATTACATCCACATCAGTCCAGCCGCCTTTGATTTTCTCTACATATTCATCGAGACCAACATAGTCTGCGCCGGCTTCCTTTGCCTCGTTCTCCTTGTCCGGAGTACAAAGCACGAGAACTCTGACTACTTTTCCTGTTCCGTGAGGAAGGCTGACCACGCCACGGATCATCTGATTCGCCTTACGAGGATCAACACCGAGGTTGGCCGAAAGCTCAACCGAAGCGTCGAACTTAGTGAAGGTGATATCCTTCAGCATTTCACAAGCCTGGGCAAGAGTGTACTGCTTTGAAGCGTCGTACTTTGCGACGACCGCTTTCTGGTTTTTTGTAATTCTACTCATTTCGCGTGTGAAAATTAAAGGTTCTCAGGAAATTTTCCGGTGACCTTGATACCCATACTCCTTGCTGTTCCCGCTACCATCTTCATAGCGGCCGCAAGTGTGAAAGCATTTAGGTCAGGCATCTTGCCTTCCGCGATTGCTTTAACCTGATCCCAGGTGATAGAGGCAACCTTTCTTCTGTTAGGCTCGCCTGAGCCTTTCTGAAGCTTAGCGGCTTCCTTGAGCGAAATGGCTACAGGTGGCTGCTTTACCTCGAACGTGAAGGACTTGTCTGAATAGACTGTAATGACTACAGGCACGATCTTTCCGGCGTTCTGCTGTGTCGCCGCATTGAACTGCTTGCAGAAGTCCATAATGTTCAAGCCTTTGGAACCGAGAGCCGGTCCTACCGGAGGCGCTGGATTGGCGGCCCCTGCTTTGATTTGGAGCTTGATGAATCCGGTAACTTCTTTTGCCATAATTGTTTGTTATTCTTTTGTTACTTGAGTAAAGCTGAGTTCCAGCAGAGTCTTTCTGCCGAAAATCACAACTACCACTTTGAGTTTGCTTCTGTCTTCCTCGATAGCATCCACTGTTCCGCTGAAACCGCTGAACGGTCCGTCGGTGATCTTGACAGATTCCCCGACTTCAAAGTTAACCTCGGTCTCGACCGGATTGTCCACATTCTGATCCTGATTTCCCAGAATCAGTTGTGCCTCCTCATCCCTGATTGGCACCGGGACTCTTTCGGTGTTGGCGCCTGTCACCTTCTTCTCTGTCAGGAAACCGGACATTCCAGGAATATCGTTGCGGATAATATACTCCAATTCCGGGCTAAGCTGGGCTTGAATCAAGACATAACTAGGATAGAGCGGCTTCTCAACCACCCTTCTCTTGCCATTCTTGGTTACTATCTCACGCTTAACCGGAACAAGTACCTGCGCGACCTGATCCTGTAGGCCAAACCTTTCAATCTCTTTCTCAAGATATTCCTTGGCCTTCTTTTCCTTGCTTCCCGCTGTCCGAAGGACATACCATTTCATTTCACCCATAGTAATCGGAAAAATTACAATGTGTAAATTGCCGTCATCAGATGCTCGAAAGCGAAGTCAACCACGAAGAGAACCAAAGCGAGGATCACCGTTGCGACCATAACCAGAAGGGCAGAGCTCTGAAGCTTGTCCCAGGTTGGCCAAGTGACCTTCTTGGTGAGTTCCACGTAGGACTCTTTGCAATAGTTAATGAACTTTCTCATCTTTGCATTTAATGGACCTCGTAATTTGGAAGCGTCTACGATGTCTGTTAAACAATTACCAAATCGTAACCTTTGATATTTTAGCAGGGGAAGCAGGATTCGAACCCACATCGACGGTTTTGGAGACCGCTGAACTACCCTTGTTCTATTCCCCTGTATTAAGGACGGATATCCTTGGACATCCGTCCCTTATGTTGAAGAATTACTCTTCGATCTTGATAACCTGGCCTGCACCTACGGTACGTCCACCTTCACGGATAGCGAACTGGAGACCTTCGTTGAGGGCTACAGGAGTGATAAGCTGAACATCAATCTCAACGTTATCGCCTGGCATAACCATCTCGACTCCCTCCGGAAGGGTAATCTCACCGGTAACATCGAGGGTACGGATGAAGAACTGAGGACGATAGTGGTTGT
>CAVBMN010000017.1:0-37511 GCA_963596515.1 bacterium | reverse complement strand
GTGCAACATCTATCTCAGATGAGAACGACAAGAAAGAAATCGTTCTAACAAAAAGAGATATCGAGAAAAACATCGAAAGATCTGGCTTTGATGGTGCGATGGCATTTTATTGTTCAGGCACATCAGAAGTTGAGATCAACTGCTCAAATGAAGGTAACGTTGCGGTCTACCTTTTCAACTCCCGTAATCAGATGTGCGGCTATGCCGAATTCGATTCTTCGGTGATATCCTTTGAAAGGCTTGATGTTCCGAAAGAGTCTGGCACTTATCATATCGCCATCATCACCGACAGATCCTATTCTGAAGGCACGTTTACAAAGTAGTCTTATCTCATATATTTTAATTCTATATCAATTATTTAAAATTAATCACTATGAAAAAGAGAATTTTTATCTCATTCTCAATCGCAGTGTGCCTTTGTATGGCATCTTGCGAAAAAGACGTTGCCGTCAACCAAGAGAAGGCGGCTGTGGAAGAAATCAAAAATGATCTTTCCAGACCACTTGAGTTCTCCTCAAAAGAAAGTCTCCTTGATGCAATCAAGTCGTTTGATTCGGACGCACCTGCAACCCGGTCTCTCGTGACGGGATTTGTTTCCTATTATGATTCTGTTATGCAGGAAGAAGATTATGATGAAAGGCCAAATGCCATACTCAGTGACGCTTTCGGGTCTATATTGAATCAGGAAGGGGAAGTCATATATGGTGATATATTCTTGAAAGTAGGCCTTCAAGGTTTGTTTTATGGTCCGGTAGATGCAATTGACAATATTCGTTTATTGGCGGAAAGTGAGAATATAGACATCAACTCATTTGAAAAGGTCTTAGTCGGTGACAATGAAGAGTATCGTTTCATAGATAATCCGTCAATTTATCTTTCTGATACTTTTGGAGTGTTTTCAGATTTTCCATCATCTGATTCTGAAACGCTGATGACGAGAACAAATATCGCTACATATTCTGATCCTTCAGTTGGAGTTATTTGGGGAGAGGTGAAAACTAAGAATGGTGGCGAAATGGATAATGATTATATCTGGCCAAAAGGTAGTGCCCAAAAAACAAATTTTACCAGTAAGGTTGTAAATGATACTAAAATATATAAGCAACACTACGCTGGATTATACGATGAAAGTGGAGTCAAAACTAAAACTATGAAGAAAAAAGGCATCTTCTGGAATAAATTCACTGCTGATGTCACTTCTGCAGTGACAGATGTTTTGATAAGTGAGCAAGGTTTTGAACTTAAAACAATTCCACCTTATGGTTGGTATGATGTGTCTGAGACCCATTACAAAGGTGAGGCTTTTATGATCGCAACGAAGGTTGTCGCTACTTATACAGGGCTGCCTGTGAATTCTAAGGCGGTCGAGAATGAATGTAATGATGCCTTGATATGGGCCAAGCAAAATGGCGTTGATATTTCTGACGTTGAAGGAGTAAGGTACGTTGTGACATCAATGCCTGATATAAGTCCTGTAAGACTGAAAAATAAAATTGTACAAAAAAACGCAGCCAAGAACACTCTGATATTCAATCTGCTGACCTCTGGTGGAACATTCTATATTGATGAAGGAAAGGTGCATGGGTTTAAAAACAAAGGTACCTCTCCGTATAGTGTGGATCTTGTCGTATATTATGGATTTTCAGAGTATAATGGAGAAAAGAGGGGCTTTAAGCTAATCTGCGCTCGAAATGCGAATTGAGTTGTTTCGATATAATAATTGATGAGGAGTGCTGTTGTATTTATAGAAGTCTATGAAAAAGTTTTTTCCACAATTGGTCATCACGCTGATTGTCTTGTGTGGCTCTTTGACAATGTCCGCTCAGGAATCCTTGCCGAGATCTGCTGGCTATAGAGGAAGCGTTACTCTTACCGACCAGTATTTTGCCATTGTCGGTTTTGAAACATCACACGGATATATGTTTAATGAGCATCATTATCTGGGTGCGGGGGTGGGAGGCTTCTTTATCCCTACCGACAACTACCCACGCTTCGGACAAGTGTTCGCGGATTACCGGGCATACCTGTCAGACAGATCGAGCACGATGGTCGCTGGTGTCAAGGTTGGTTTCTGTCACGCTTTCAAGACAGACAGCGGGAACCACAATGGCTATAGCTTTATGAATGCCGCGACAGTGGAACCGAGTCTTGGATGGATCTGGGGTGGCCGGAAAGGGAAAGGATTTGGAATAAGTCTTGGAGCTCAGGTCTTTATCCATAATGATGATGTGGCAGCGTTGCCGAAATTAAACCTCTTCTACGAGTTTTAGCCCCTACTGTCAGGTGGAATGGTAATTTATTCGAGGGAGACGGACTTGTCGTCTCCCTCGAATAAGCGTTGAACCTGAAGTTTTTCAAAAAAACGAATCAAAACAGCTTTATATTCGCTATATTTGCAACGCATTCGTAAGTTTTGAACACTTAAGATTACGGATTTAAAGACTACAATAAGGAATAACAACTAAACAGAATCTACGTCAAAAGAAGATTTATCCTCAAACATAAACTTGATACACAATGAAAAGAATCATCTCAATTTTTGCGGCGTTATTGATGGCCGTATTCGCTGTTTCCTATTTTACGGGGTGCTCAAAAGAGGAAATTCTCGACCGCGGGACGTTAAGCGTCAGAGCCTTTAATCCGGATGGTGACATAGCCGTCAAGGTGTACCCATACGTTGTTGATTACAACGAGTTGCCTCCTGTGGCATCGTCAGTTTTGAATCAAAAAAACTCGACGGTTTCATTTGATCTGAATGCTGGCAACTACATCATAACCTGCAAAGGCAGTAGCGTCGGTCGCATTGATTGCGTTCAGATACAAGCCGGCGAAACTTGCCAGATCAATTTATGACAAGATGCTCCGATTGAAGGTTACAAGGCTGGCATCGAGGCCGAGAAGTGAGACCATTGTAATCAAGAATCCTTCTGACAAGGTCATAGGGTTCTTTGACAAGATTCAGGCCGACAAGGCCCGAAGAAAAGAAGAACTTCTCGAAAAAGAGAAGTGCACATTTACGGTTCAGATGTAATGGAAGTTACTTTTGAGATTAACACATACGAGGGAGACGTGCTTATCGTCTCCCTTTCTTCGTCTTATGACTTATTGTGACGAAATCATTGCCGTTAGGTTCCGTATCTGAAGGTCATAGCGGCCATTCACCCAGATAGGGCGCGCGAAGCGCGTAGGCCGCTATGACCTTCAGACACCGGAACACCCGACCGGTTTACCGGATGTTGCGGCGGACGGGGAGTAGGGCGATGAGGTAGCCGATGAGGGCGACACCGGTGATGGTGGCGAGGACATCCTGCCACTGGAGGATGACGGGGTAGGCGTTCACGAGGAAGCTGCCGGGCATTTTTATGAAACCGAAATGCTGCTGGGCGAGGGAGAATCCAATGCCGATGACAAGGCCGGCGGCGAGGCCGAGAAGCGAGATCAGCCAACCTTCCAGGGTGAATGTGCGGCGGAGCATCTTGTCGGTGGCGCCGAGGCTGCGGTAGGTCTCGATGTCATCCTTCTTCTCGATGATGAGCATCGTGATGCTGCCGAAGATATTCAATGCTATGATGATGATGACGAATATCAGAATAAGGTAGATGGCCGCCTTCTCGTAGCGCATCATCTTGTAGAGCGACGGGTTCTGGCGGAAGCGGTCCAAGACCTTGAACTCCGGGCCTAACTCTTTCTGAATATGCTTGATCGCGGCCCGGATATCTTTCGCCGTGGCACCTTCTGTCAGCCTGATCTCAATCCCGGAGACCTCCTCCTCGTAGCCGAGCAGCCGCCTCATCTCCTCTATCGGCACGATCATCAGATCGTCGTCAATCTGCTGGTTGACCGAGAATATTCCAGCAGGGCGCATCCGCACGGACTCGATCGAGGCCGCAGGGTTGGCGAGCGAGAAGTTTCTGTCCCTGATCGGGAAATACAGTTCCGCCGAGGCGAGGAAGGCTGGATTCATCCCCATCTTGTAGGCAAGTCCCGCTCCGACAAGCATTTGCGGAAGTTGCCCTTTGTGCAGGGAGAACTCTCCGTTTGTGATGTGTTCCGCAAGAGGGGATTCGGCCTCGAAGGCGCTGTCCACACCCTTGGCCTTGGCTATTCCCTGATGGCCGTCATAGTCCACGAACACATTCTCCTGAAGGACGAGGTTATATTCATCGACCATCGGATCCGTCTTGAGCCGCTCGAACGCCTCGCCCTCGGGGATGAACACCTTCCCTTTGGCTGGGGTGATGAGGATGTCCGGCTCGACGTTGCTGAGGGTGGATTTCACCAGCTCGTCGAAGCCGTTGTAGATAGAGAGGATGATGATCAGAGCCGCTGTCCCTATAGCCATACCGACAGCACTGATCGCGGAGATGATGTTGATCACATTGTGTGACTTCTTCGCGAACAAGTACCGTCGTGCTATGAAAAGAGGCAGATGCATACCTCTGCTATTCAGGCTTGTAGGAGTCCTTCAGGGCAGTTGTCTTGTTGAATATCACCTTGTCGGCTGTGCTGTCCGGATCCTTGTAGTAGTAGCCGGTGCGCTCGAACTGTACGGCTATGCCGGAATTGTCATCCAGAAGAGCCGGTTCGGTGTAGCCCTTTGCGATCGTGAGTGACTCTGGATTCAGGAAGTCCTTGTAGTCCTTGTCCTCAGGGATGGAGTTCATATCCTCCTTGACGAAGAGGCGGTCGTAGTTGCGGATCTCGATCTCCTTGGCATATTCGGTTGAAACCCAATGGATCGTGCCTTTGACAGAGCGCCACTCACCGCCTCCCGGCTTGGTGGTAGGGTCATAGGTGCACTTGAGCTCGACAACGTTGCCGTCAGCGTCCTTGATGACCTCCTCGCACTTGATGATGTAGGTGTACTTGAGGCGGACCTCTCCATCCGGTTTGAGGCGGAAGAACTTCTTCGGAGCATCCTCCATAAAGTCGTCACGCTCGATGTAGAACTCACCGGTGAACGGAACCTTGCGTGTCGCTCCCTCCGGCTCGGCTGGGTTGAGAGGACAGTCGAACCACTCGACCTTGCCCGGCTCCCAGTTCGTCAGAGTGACCTTCAGCGGCTTTTGGACGACCATATACCTGTTCGCCCTCGCGTTGAGATCCTGACGGACGCACCATTCCAGAAGTTGGATGTCCATCATCTGGTCGCGTTTCGAGACTCCGATCTTCTCGCAGAACATCTTTAGGGCCTCGGCGGTGTAGCCACGGCGGCGCACTCCGCAAAGCGTAGGCATACGAGGGTCGTCCCAACCTGAGACAAGACCTTTCTGGACGAGTTCCAGAAGCTTTCTCTTGCTCATCAGGGTATATGTCAGGTTCAGCCTTGCGAACTCGTACTGATGGCTCGGCCAGATCTCAAGGGTCTTGATGAACCAGTCGTACAGAGGTCTGTGCACATCGAACTCAAGGGTGCAGATCGAATGGGTGATGTGCTCTATGGAGTCGCACTGGCCGTGGGTGAAGTCGTACATCGGGTAGATGCACCACTTGTCGCCCGTGCGGTGGTGCGAGGCGTGCTTGATCCTGTAAAGAATAGGGTCGCGGAACATCATATTCGGGGAAGCCATATCGATCTTGGCGCGGAGAACCTTCTCTCCGTCGGCGTACTTGCCGGCCTTCATTTCCCTGAACAACCTGAGGTTCTCCTCCACGGAGCGGTTCCTGTAAGGGCTCTCGGTGCCCGGCTTGTCCACAGTACCGCGTCCCTTGCTGATCTCCTCCTGAGTCTGGTCATCGACGTAGGCCTGACCACGCTCGATCATCTGCTCGGCCCAGGCATAAAGCTGGTCGAAATAGTCGGAAGCGTAAAGTTCCTTGTCCCAGTGGAAGCCGAGCCACTGGATGTCCTCCTTGATAGAGTCAACATATTCAGTGTCCTCCTTGGTAGGGTTGGTGTCGTCGAAGCGCAGGTTGGTCTTGCCACCGTATTTCTGGGCGAGACCGAAGTTGATGCAGATGCTCTTCGCGTGTCCGAGATGGAGGTACCCGTTAGGCTCCGGAGGGAAACGTGTCATCACGCTCTTAACTCTTCCGGCCTTCAGGTCGTCTTCGATTATCTCCTCAAGGAAATTGAGTCTTTTCGGCTCCTCGGCCGTTGGATTTTTCGCTTCTTCCATTGTTCTGTCAGTATTAAACTCACAAAAATACAAAAATATTCCACTGGTTGTCTCTTTTCGGAGGTGAAATTGTTGGCGGACCTTTCCGTGTACCAAACGCAACAAATCACGCCATTGGTGCAGGAAATGGGTTTCTGGTGTACCAATTTAAGACATCTGGCTTGCGCCGGGGAAGAACACTATGGTCGGACAAATGGATAAGGTTCGCATTCCGAGTGCTGGATTTAGGAGATCACGTGAAATTATCCTACGGTGGTAAGCATCTTACGAAACGCTTTCAGCCGCTCCGCGTGTCTATGCCCCGGAAGCCATATCGGGCTGAAAAACTCGAAACCGAGAAGACAAGATTTTCACGGCAATGTACATTACAGACACTTCTCTTCAACTATGGGCTGAAAGCTTTTTGTAATACTAAGGCCGATCTTCCAGATTTTCGTCAGCCTACCTTGACGTAAGGTACAGCTATCTCATTCAGTTCCAAAGCGGATTTTTCTGGAGCGCTAAGGTGTGTTGGGCACCCGAGGTGAAATCCTGATTTGGACCCGGGTGTGGAATATCTCACAGAAGCGTCGCTCGGTAGTAATTGATTAAACACCAATGCGATAAGATAAAAGTTGGTCAACTCCAATATAATTACCTTTTCCTTTTTACCGCTTCTTATCCTCTTTATTGCGATATTCAAATATATTCTCTATATTTGGCGTTATAAAATGTTTTATACGGCGATTATGAAAAAATTACCCCACTTATTCTTGGCCATCGTAACCATTTTAACGGTGTCCTGCGGAAAGACTCCAACAAACAGTCTTGATGGCGGTCCTGGTTTCAGGAACATCTACATTTGGGCTGACGGTGCCATTATCAACGCCCACGAAGCGGTGATAATTCTTCCTTCATCGGGAGGACAAACAGATCTTGAGATCATTTCTTATGGTTTATACGATGAAATCGAGAGACTTGGAGGAGATACAGATATCGTTCTGGAAGGCAGGTTTTCAGATCCTCCCACGGATTCGGAGTTATTCAAGGAGAATCCAACAGCCAAAAATCAGTACAAGCAAACTGTCCGTGTGGTTTACAAGCCTAATCTTTCGACTAAGACTAAAACCGCAACTTTCCGCCTATACTCAAGAGGAGGCAATAGTTTTGCGTCTGACATAACTTTCAGGCAAGAAGAACATAGAAAATAGAAATCTGTGATTATCAACCAACTTTCAATATGCCCATTATGACTATAGTAAAAAAACTTTTTCAGTTTATTCTGGCAGTAAGCTTATTAACATCTACAGCTGCTTGCCATAAAGAATCTATTACCAATAACAGTGCGAATGACCTTCAGTTCTGTGGCGAGGGTATACTCGGTATTTCAAAAGGGAAAGATACTCTTTCAAAGTCTGATGCCGTAACCGTCGCTAAAATATACGA
The DNA here is from genome assembly GCA_963596515.1 of bacterium. Classification (GTDB taxonomy): domain Bacteria; phylum Bacteroidota; class Bacteroidia; order Bacteroidales; family UBA932; genus Cryptobacteroides. The sequence continues at coordinate 29,967 of CAVBMN010000017.1, read as the reverse complement.
AAAAAGCAGAGTCTCAACAAAAGTCGGTTATTCTAAAAATATCAAGAATATAGTAACCATTCCTGATGAAAATGGCCAGCCCGCAATTTATGCAATTAATTTTGATGATGGATATATTTGGGTTTCGGCATCAAAGAAACTATGTCCGATTCTCGCCGTTGTCGATCACGGAACATTTTCTTTGGATAATCCTAAAATCGGGATAGACATAATCAAACAAGATTATCTTGAATTGATGAGTCAGTATGAGATTACCGATAGTGTAAAACGGTTTTGGAGAAAATATGAAGTCCCAACCTGTAGGCAAGAGATTAGCACGAGAATTAGCGATGAATATGTTGACGTGTTAAATGAATTAAAAGAATACGCACGCGAGAATGGATATAGGATGTATCGCCTCTCTGAAGCTATTGAAAATGATATGCCAGAATGGATTAATAATTCTCTTACGGACATTGCAAGTGATGCCTACGCAGGAAGAGATTTTGATGGCAGTGAATATGATTATCCTGAAACTGCATATATATTGGAAAGAGATTTTGACGAACTATTACAATATGGCCCTTTAACCTCTACCAAATGGAATCAAGTATCACCTTATAACTCATCGGTCCCAAACGGTAAACTTCTTGGATGCGTTACTGTTGCGACAGCACAGTATATGCGATATTTTAAACAACCAGATGCCTATGTAATTAATCCTGGCAAGGAAACGGAATATACTTGCAATTGGCTGGATATGCCAAATACCACATCTAATAATACACTTTCAATGTTTTTGGCTGATTTACGATCAAGGTTAGGCATTAACGATAAAGGCTATGGATCTGTAGACGACATTGTCCCTTTACTGAAGTCAAAATTTGAATATAAATGGGTGAATATTTATGACTACGATATAGAAAAATTACGATATCCTCTATCCAATGACAGGATTGTAATGCTAAGAGGCAGGATACCTAATGGTGATGGTCACGTATGGATTTGCGATGGCTTACGTTATTTGAGTTACTGCGGAACGGAATATAGGCTATTCATACTTGATTATCAGGCATATCCAGAGTTTGAATATGTCGACATAAAAAAAGAGGTTGACAACGCACATTTTTCAACTCCGTACTGCAGTATGAATTGGGGATGGGGTGGTGAGCACGATGGGTGGTTTTTCGGAAGTGATTGGAACTCAGGCAACGGGAATTTCTCCACGGAGAGGAAAATGATTTACTGATCACAAGCCTGAAAGAGCTATGCATAAGTGGAGCAAATCGGTTTTCAGGTTGTTGTCGCTTGTTATAGCCGTAACAACCGTGATTTCCTGCGAGGAGGTCATTCCGTATCCGGACACAGGTGCGACGGAGATGATGTACCTTGAGGGAGCGGCAGGGAGGAGTGTGTCAAGATTCTCGGTCAGAAGGATATTCCCTATTTCCGAGAAGACTTTTGTCTCACAAAAGGAAAAGACATTGCTGGAGGCTTCGATGACATTAACAGTGAATGACGAAGAAGTGCCGGTGACTTGCACTAATGATTCTTTGTTTTGCGTTTTCTCCACTGAATATGCATTTCGGGCGAAGGACAAGATCTCCATTAAGGTTTCAGCTCCGGGTGTGCCTGATGTCCACTGCGAGACGACCGTGCCTGATCTCCCGGAGGTTAAGGACGTGTCCTACAATCTCCTTGACGACAACACATTGGATATCAACGCCACAATACGGATCTACCCGCAGATGATGGATGGATATGTCTATTTTCTTGAAACGGAGGAGAGGAAGATTGTCTATAAAGACGGTATTTCGGAATCTGAGACAACCGAATCAGGGATCCGATGCCTTCAGAAACGCATTCACGGTCCTAAGACAATATATTTTGATTATTATCCTGTCACCGGTTACGAGGATGCTGATGGCAATGGAATGCATCATCTGAATTCAAACGTGGAATTATCCTCGTCAGTTGAAATGCCGGATGAAGAAGGACATACGATCAGGACAGAATATAACGTCAAACGCTTCCGCTTCTGCGCGTGGCATCTATCAACCGCCTTATACCTAAGTTTGAAGACAGACCGTAACCAATGGAATTACGATCAGGATTCGCAACTCTCGTTTGTGACTCCCCTTGAATATTCCAATGTCACTGGCGGCAAAGGCTACGTAGGGGCTGTGTCCACCTACCAGTCTGAATGGAGGGAACTATGATGAGAAAGTTTCTTGTGACAACACTGTCTCTCCTGACATTCTGCATCGTGGCAAGCGCGCAGGACGGGCGCAGGAACACACGTGAGAGAATCGACACCATCAAGTCTTCGGTCATCATCGACGACATCAGGCGGCCTGTGGTCAGAAGCCAGACCGGGATGATCAAACTGATCAAGGATGACTTCAATTTCAAGTCAGTGTTCGGGACTCCGGATGTGCTTAAGACCATCCAGATGCTTCCTGGTGTGGCACAAGGCACTGAGATGAAATCCGATATGTACGTCAGGGGAGGTACGGGATCGGACAATCTCTACCTTCTGGACAATGTTCCGGTTTATCAGATCGGCCATCTCCTTGGGATGTTCTCGGTCTTCAACACAGAGATACTCAGCACGGTTGACTTCTATAAGAGCGGCTTCCCGGCCAAGTTTGGCGGCAGGACATCTTCCGTGGTGGATGTCGGCATAAAGGAAGGAGATTATTACAAGACGACAGGGGTATTCTCGGCCGGAGTCACAGACGGACGATTCCAGATTGAAGGTCCGATCAGAAAAGGTCGATCCTCCTACAACATCGCTTTCCGCCACGGATGGGTGGAGGCGGTGATGAGGCCATTGCTGACAAAGTTCAATGTTGACGGGGCCTACCTGTCAAATGACATCACGAAAGACGGGCACTACGGATTCAGCGATCTAGACGCCAAGGTGTCGTGGATTCTCGAAAACTCAGACAGATTGACTTTCAACACATTCCTTAGTTTTGACTATATGAGGTTATCCGGCAAGGGTGATAAGAAACTCGGAGAATACAAGGACTACGATGGTAACTCCATCTGGGGCAACGGAATCCTTTCTGCCAACTGGCATCACAAGGCCTCATCAAGCACAAACTTCATCGCGACGACCTACATCACCGACGGAGTCTGTGACATCTATCACAGAAGCGAAACGTCAGTCGGACCGGACACCTGGTACGAGAAGGATGACAATATGTCAAACATCCTGGATGTCGGAACCAAGATAAACGCGGAGACAAGACTTAAAGGCCATAACCTACGGTATGGAGCTGCGGCGGTTTTCCATAGATACGGAGCGTTCAGGAAGAGTGACAGTCAACAGAAGTCAAACATATACCTTAGAAAAGACAACACGGAAATATCCGACAACGGCCGGAATGCCTTGGATCTCAGCATATACGGCGAAGACGAGATGAGGCTGACACGATGGCTTGACGTGAACGCCGGTCTGCGCTACCAAATGTATGCGGTGACCGACAAGGTTTACAATTTCCTTGAACCGAGGGTAGCTGTGAGTTTCAACCTGTCAAGGTCCACGTCACTGAAACTTTCATATTCAAGAATGGACCAGCCGGATCATCTGATAATGTCGTATATGATGGACTATCCCGGCAACTTCTGGATGCCTTCCACATTGAAGATGAAGCCGATGAAATCCGATCAGTACGCCGTGGAACTGGATTTCCGTCCCGACAGGGTTTGGTATGTCAGTGCCGCAGGCTTCTACAAAAAACTGGGAAATGTCTCTGAATATTTCGGAAACAAGACCAGATTCCCTGATCAGGATTCGTGGGAAACGCTTTTCATCCAAGGCGAAGGACGCGCCTACGGAGCAGAAGTCTATGCGGAATTGCGCAAGGGGAAGTTCGACATTTCCGGTTCCTATACATTGTCCTGGTCCGAGCGCCGCCACGAGATTTTCTTGCCGGAATGGTATCCGGACAGGTTTGACAACAGGCACAAAATCTGTCTTAACGCAAGTTACAAAGCCAATGAACTGGTCAACATCTACCTCAACTGGAACTACCACTCGGGAAACAGGCTCACACTTATGTCATACTATTACGTCGAACCAGGATGGTTGCCTAACGAGAACATCCTCCAGCCGGTCCCGATCGATGCGACCTCACCGAACAACTACTCTTTCCCAGCATATCACCGACTTGACATAGGCATCGACCTGAAGGCCACCAACAAGTGGGGAAATGACTATCTTGTGAGCTTCGGTTGCTACAATGTTTACGGAAGGAAGAATCCGATGTACGCCGAAATCGAGGAGTCAGCCTACGGTGGCTACGGCCTTCGTCTGACATCGGTCTTCACCGCTTTCCCGACCATAAGATACACTTTATTCTTCTGATAAATACAAGATTAAAGCCCTCTTTCGAGGACCTCAAGGCACATACGGCCGTTGTGGTAGGGGCATTTCCAGAAGCCGGCGAGATCGTCGGTGGTGTTCGGCGTGCCGTCGGGGAGGATGCTCCAGTACCATTCGCCGTCGGGGCGGATCAGGTTATCTTGGATGAAAGACCATTCATTGTCAGCGGATTCCAGCCATTTGGCCTCGCCGGTTTTCTGATACTGGTTGAGGCAGCCGATGACAGTCTCGGCCTGTACCCACCAATGACGTTCGTAGTCCCTGCGGCCGGCCACGGGATCATATTCATAGATCATTCCGCCTTCGGGGGAGAAGCCTTCCATCGCGGCGGCGGCGACTTTGGCGCAGACGGCTTTGACTTTGGCGGCCAAGTTAATGTCTCCCAGCACCTCGGCGGCCTCGTCAAGCAGCCAGGATGCCTCGATGTCGTGCCCGTAGGAAACGGCGGTGGAATGCGGAGTCCAATCGTCACCGAAGAAAAGTCCGAGATGCCCATCAGAACGTATGATCTTGTTTATGAATATGTTGATGAGGCCGGAAAGCCTTTCTCTCAATCCGGCATCCTTCCACACCCTGTAAAGATTGGTGTACCCTTCAAGAATATGCAGATGCGTGTTCATCGTCTTTGCGTCGTTCTGGTCCTTGTCGGAAAGACGCATATCATCGATCGCACTCCATTCACGGGTGCAGGCCTCGATATAACCGCCACCGCAAGGATCGTAGCTGTGCTCCTCTATGCTGTGGTAGAATGACTTGGCGAGTTTTAGAGACTCTTCGTGGCCGGTTGCCCTGAAATATTCAGACAATCCGTAGATCGCGAAGGCGATCGCATAGAACTGCTTCTTCGTGTCCTTCGGCCGGCCTTCGGAGTCGAGGCTCCAGAAGATCCCGCCATATTCCTTGTCTGTGAAGTGGTCTCGAATCTCGTTGTAGGCTCTGGTGGCGGTGGCAAGATATTCTTTTCTCCCGAGTACCCTGTACGCCGAGGAGAAAGTCCAGAGTATGCGTGAGTTAAGGATCGCTCCTTTCTCCGCGTCCGGAATAATGTTGCCGTCGCCGTCCATTCTGCCGAGGAATCCGCCCTTCGGGTCGGTCATCCTATGCATCCAGAAAGGAAGGATGTCTCCTTCCAGTTCCTTTAGAATTGATTGTCTGTCCATAAGCCCAAAGTTACCATATTCTTCCGCAACCTGAAAGGCTGGTGTCGTGATGGTTCAAGCAATTGGCAAATAAGTATCAGATTTTTTCCTGGTACTGCCGCGCGAATGTGGCGAACGCTCCGTAGAGGGCGGCCTTCTCGATGTGTGCGACGGGGGAGATATGCCTCAAGGACTCCACGCTGGCAAGTCCTTCTTTCAAGGCGTTTTCCATAAATATGTATGAGCGGGAGATCTGGCCTCCGAGCAGAAGGCATTCCGTGCCGATTTCGGAAAGGATCGGGCTTACGGCTTTCGCGAGAGTCGCCGCCACTTGCGTGAATGTCTCAAGGGCGGAGGCCTCCCCGAAGGTGGCGCGTCGGCCTATCTCCTTGACTGTCAACTTTGGATCGTCCTTGCCGCTCAACTCACGGTAGGCCCTCAGGAATCCCCGTTTGGAGACATAATCCTCAAGGACTCCGTCCCCGTAAGGCATCTTGTAGATGCTTCTGGCCGGGGACGCGGTGGAGGAGTACTGGATCTTGCCGTCGATGCTGAACGCGAATCCCAACCCGGTGCCCAAGGTGATGACACAGACATTTTTATAGCCGGTTCCGGCTCCCCGGAACATCTCGCCTGAAAGCTGGGCGTTCACATCGTGCACGAAACTGACCTTGAAATCCTTGCCGGCGATCTCTCTGAACCATTCCTTCAGGTCCATTCCGTAGATGCTCTCGAATTTGTGCGTCATCATCGGAATTCCGGCATTGTAGTCAAAAGGCCCGGGGAATGTCGCCGCCAGTCCGACCGCGCTCATTCCGAGTTCCTTTGATTTCTCGATACCTTGCCTGAGGGAAACATCCAAGGACTCAAGTATTTCATCACGGCTTCCCTCCGAACGGATCGGCACCTGCCAGATGACACCTTCAGCCAACTCTCCCGCCGAATCAGCGAGTCCTCCCTTGACGAATGTCCCGCCGACATCCAGAAGCACGACAGATTTATCAGTCATTTCCGTAAACATTTTCAAGATTTTTACGCACGTGTGGATTCTCAGGCCACATCTTTGCATATTCACCAAAACCACCGCGATCCATTCCTTTTTGGTAATAATGTAGGTGTGTTGTGGTGTGGTGCAAATGTAGCCCTTTATTTTCTGAAGTCAAAATATTTTTTTATTTTTGTGTCCAGACCAGGCTTGGCCACGGTCTGGATGTTTTTATTTTATATGCCGATAGTATTAAGCCTCGATAACTCTTCGCCGGTTCCGGTCTATAAGCAGCTTATGGACCAGATTGAGTCGGGAATAAATGGCGGTGCTTTCCACAGCGGAGAGCTGCTTCCTTCAATGAACGAGCTTTCAGCCTTGCTGGACATCTCGAAAGAGACCGTCAAGAAAGCCTATTTCCATCTCCGAGACAAGGGTGTGATCTATTCCACTCAGGGGAAGGGTTATTACATAGCGGACAGGAACAGCAACCGGCAGATGCGTGTGCTCCTCCTTTTCGACAAGTTCAGCAGCACCAAGCAGATGCTCTACAACTCTTTCCACGACACAATCGGCGGCAAGGCGGACATCACCATCTACCTGCACAACCAGCAGATCAATCTTCTTGAATATTATATCGATGAGAATCTGGGCAAGTTTGACTACTATGTCATCACACCGCATTTCCCTTTGGATTCCGTGACCCAGAAACGTGTCCTGAAGGCGTTGAGGAGGATCCCCAACCGCAAGCTTATAATGTTGGACAACTATATGCCGGAACTTCCCGGTAATTACGGGGCTGTCTATCAGGACTTTGAGAATGATGCCTACTATGGTCTCGCAATGGGTGTGAAGAAGCTGAAGAAGGTTCCGAAACTTAATGTTGTCATCGAGCTTTCCAGTCTGTACCACACTATGATCTCCAAGGCTGTGTCCCGTTTCTGCGATGAGAATGAGATCCCTTACGAGTTCTACACCCAGGTCACACCTCAGATCGTGAAATCCAAGGAGGTCTATCTGATTCTTCACGGTCAGTTCGATATGGAGCTAATCAAGCTTGCCAGAGCCGCGAAGTCTCTGAAACTCAAGCCGGGACGGGACTTCGGCATCATCTCTTATAACGAGTCGCCGATGAGCGAGATTGTGCTTGACGGTCTGACCACAATCTCGGTGGATTTCGTGCAGATGGGACGGCTTGCCGCCGAGATGATTCTGGATGGAAAGCTCTTCAAGCAGAAGTGCGATTTTAAGATGATTCACCGCAACTCATTCTGACATAGGCTATCAACTGATTTCCATTGAGATTCGACTGATATTCCGGCTCAACATTTCTTAAAAATTTTTGAAGAACCGGAAATTGTTGATATATTTGCATTGTGAATACCACACCACAACACACATAACATCGGACGAAAATTAACAAATTAAAGAATAGTGATATGAAGAAGTTGTTTGTAGCCACAGCCTTGCTTCTTGCGACGGTAATGTCTGTCTCCGCCCAGAAGAAGCCGTATTCCGTGACGTGGCAGAATTTCAACACCTACTCCACCAGATTGCCGGAGGTGGGGAAACTTGCGACCAAGCCGGCTGACGGCTCCGGGGATTCCAGATGGTCGGTCGGCTGCGAGACCCTTGACAGGGACTATGCTGATTTCAGTCAGTTCAAGCAGTATGTCGGCCCTCTCGGAGTCGGCTACGCCAGAATCCAGAGCGGATGGGCGAAGTGCGAGCCGGAGAAAGGCAAGTATGATTTCGCCTGGCTGGACGAGATTGTGGATGGCCTTAATTCCCAAGGGGTTCGTCCGTGGATGTGCCTTTGCTACGGCAATCCTCTCTACGGTGCGGACCGCAATCTTGGTTCCGGACTGTTCGCGAAAGATGAGGTGATGAAGCCTTGGCTGAAATATGTCCGTGAGACTGTAAAACACTATGGTGACCGTGTCGCTATGTGGGAGATCTGGAACGAGCCGAACCTCAGGAGCAAGAACAATCCGGAGATCTATGCCGAGATGCTGATCGCGACGGCCGAGGAGATAAGGAAGGTCAACCGCAAGGCCGTGATCATCGGCTTCGGTCTGGCCGGGGTGCCTACCGAATGGCCTAAGAAGGTGATGGACATCCTTAAGGAGAGGAAAAAAGCCGATCTTATAGATATGGTGTCTTTCCATCCATATTACCCTAACCCTGACAACGCCACTACCGACATCATCGCACTCGACAGCCTGATGAAGTCATATTCCCCGAAAATTAAGCTTTTCCAGGGTGAGACAGGCTGTCCTTCAATCCTTGAATATGGCCACGCGATGAACCACTATGAGTGGAGCGAGTACAAGCAGGCCAAGTGGGACCTGAGGCGTATGGCGAATGACTTCCGTCTGGAGATAATGTCCAACATATTCACTATGGTTGACTTGCAGTACGAGAATATGCTTCAGTCCTTCGGCCTTATCAGGATGAACCTTCTGAAGAAGGTGGTTTACAAGCGTCCTTCGTACTATGCCGTGCAGCATATGGCAAGCCTGCTGACCACAAAGGTGCATCCTTTTGACCTTGAGGTCGAGCACAACGCTGCGAGAGAGATTTCGGTTGTGGGAATGAAGGATGAGGCTGGCAAGACCGTGGGAGCTATGCTGTGGTACAGCGACCAGATGCCGACCGACCAGCTTGAGAAGGACAATGTCAGTATGACCATCAAGGGGCTTGAGATGAAGGATCCTGTGTACGTGGAGCCTATCACCGGAAAGGTGCACGAGCTCAAGACCGTGATTCTGAGAGGTGGCCTGAGTGGCGGAAACATCCGTCTGTCCGGTCTGCCGATGTGGGACAGCCCTGTTTTCCTGATGGAGCGGAAGAGTGTGAGCCTGGAGCGGAAATAGGTCAGCGGCCACGTTGATTGATGAACACTAAAATACATTATAACTGATGAAAGATTATTACGGACAATCAATCCAACGCAGCCTGGGGTCAATCCTCCGGGTTGCTTTGGCTGTTCTGATGTGCCTGACCCTGAATACAATGTTCAGCACGGGGTCACAGGCCTCGGCGCAGAATCGATCTGCATCCAAAACCGTGAGGATCAAGGGAACTGTCATTGATGAGGATTCCAAACCGGTACCGGGTGTCGCTGTCCTTGTCAAGGGCAGACCTGAACTGGGTGGCACGATGACGGACGAGAAAGGCGAGTTCGCTTTCAATGTCCCGTCCAATTCCACGGTACAGTTTTCCTGCATCGGCTACAAGACGATTGAGAGATCGGCTTCCCAGACACTGGATTGGCTGATAACCTTGCAGGAAGAGTCGGTGGCACTTGAAGGTACTGTCGTGGTCGGCTACGGTGTGCAGCGTAAGGAAAGCGTTGTCGGAGCCATCACGCAGGTCAAGGCCGAGGATTTGGAGAAAACAGGAACCACGAACATTACCAACGCTCTGGCTGGTAAGGTCTCCGGACTCCTTGTATATTCACAGAACGGCGCGCCTGGTCAGGATGACGCCACTTTGATACTTCGTGGTCTCTCCAGCTGGAACGGCAGCGCCCCGCTTGTGATGGTCGATGGTATCGAACGTTCAATGAAGATGTTGTCTCCTACGGACATCGCCAGCATCTCTGTCCTGAAGGACGCTTCCGCCACCGCCGTCTATGGCGCGAAGGGAGCGAACGGTGTGATCCTTGTAACCACAAAGACCGGCTCGAAGGGTGCCCCTAAGTTCTCCATCAACGTGGAGCAGGGTTTGAATTCCCCTATGTGGACTCCTGAGCACGTGGATGCCGGAACGGTGACCAGGATGGCGAACATAGCCTATAAGAACACCCAGTCCTTCGGCTCGCAGTTCTCTGACGAGGTGATCAAGAAATACGAGGATCAGTCCGACCCGATGAGATATCCGGATGTGCATTGGTACGACCTTCTCCAGAAGCGGTTCGCGACCAGCACCAACGCTGATTTCTCGGTGTCCGGAGGCTCGGACAGAGTACGCTATTATCTGGGTGTCAGCTATGTGCACGAGGGTTCGATCATCAAGGAAATCTATCCAGGCACCAACTTCGCGAGCGACAGGATCAACTATCGTATGAACCTGGACTGGGATGTGACGAAGTCCACCTTGCTGTCTTTCAAGGTGGGAGGTGTCACCAATATGGTGAAGAACCTGGCCTCGCATTCCGGATCATCCTGGCTTTTCAGTACGATCTACCAGTCACCGACCATCACCTTCCCGGCCTATTATCCGGCGGATATCCTGAAGCAGTATCCTGATCCTAACTATCCGGACGCTGATACTGACCGTGTCGGTGCCAACCAAGGCTCAAAGTATGAGAATCCGTATTCTGCCTTGTCAGATCCGGACTATGTGAAAAACGTGAATTACCGTTTGTTCACCGACCTCATCCTTACCCAGAAGTTGGATTTCATCACCGTGGGTCTGTCCGCCACAGCGAAGTTCGGTATGACCTCATCCTATGCGAGGGTTTCGCAGAAGGCTTCGACCAACTTCGCCAAATGGAACATCAACTGGGATGCGTATGATGCCGGCAACACGGACATTTGGGAGATTCAGGGCGGCCAGTCCAATTATGTATGGAATGACAAGCCTTTCTCCATCACTCAGAACAACTCGCCTTCAGGCGTTGGCTTCATCACTTATCTGGAGGGATCTCTGAATTACAACAGAAAGTTCTCCAGAAAGCACAATGTCTCCGCCTTGGCTCTGTACAACCAAAGACAGTACAACTCCGGCGCTTCCTTCCCGAAGAGAACCCAGTCCTTTGTCGGCCGTGTGACATACGACTACAAGGGTAAATATCTGTTCGAGGGTAACATAGGTGTGACCGGAAGCGAGCAGTTCTCACCTGACTACAGGTATGGTGTGTTCCCTTCGGCCGCTGTCGGCTACATCGTCTCCAAGGAAAAGTTCTGGAAGAGGGCGATGCCTTGGTGGAACACGATGAAGATCCGCTACTCTAACGGTTGGGTAGGTAGCGACGCGTCCGGCAGCAATTGGCTCTATTATTCTTCCTGGACGCAGACCAGCGGTTATTATCAGGAAATGGCCGCCGCAAACACGACGGCGAGATGGGAAACCGCCCACAAGCAGGATCTCGGTATTGAGATGGGATTCTTCAAGAACAAGCTCACGGTCAATGTCGATCTGTATGACGAGAAGCGTAACGATATGCTGATGCCTCCTGTTGTGACGGCCTTTGTGGGTGTCGCCTACAAGGATGTGAACGCTGGTGCTCTGAAGAAGCACGGCTTCGAGGTCGAGGCCAACTGGCAGAACACCACCTCCGGTGGCTTCACCTACAATTTCGGCGGTATGATCGGACTCAGCGAGAACAGGATAACCAAGTACGGTGACGCTCCTTATGCTCCGGATTATCAGAAATATGCCGGCACGCCTTTGCAGTCTGCAAGAACGGGAGACCAGCTCATTGACGACAAATATTTCGGGAGTATCGACGAGATCCACGGCTACCCTAACTATGCCACTGAGTGGACGAACGTTGTCCCTGGTGTCTATAAGTTCCTTGACTACGTTCCGGACGGCAAGATCTCCCAGCAGGACCTTCACGTGCTGAGTGGATCCACTTACGCTCCGGGGGTATATTCATTCAATTTGGGTGGTGCTTACAAAGGATTGTCCTTCAAGGTGCTGTGTACAGGCACTATTGGCAAGTACATCAACTACAAGCGTGTGAACATCGTTCCGTTCTATGCCGGAGCGTACGTCATCCACGATTCGCACTTGAACTACTGGACACCGACCAACAGGGATTCGGACATCCCGGCGCTGTCGTTCTCTGACGAGATGTACGCCTGGGGTGGTGGTACCTCCACCTATCCTGGCTACGATCTGGCGATTCCGGATTTCACCTGGAAGCGTTCGGACTATATGACCGTCAAGGAAGTTATGGTGTCGTACAGATTCTCCGGGCCGAACATCAAACGGATCCTCGGTGTGAAACACCTTGCTGTAGGACTTGTCTGCAACAATCTGTGGACTTTCTCCAACATCAAGGACACCGATCCTCAGAGACTAACCACGGCGGCAAACTCCTATCCTACAATGAGGATGCTCAAACTTAATGTCAACCTTGCATTCTAATGAATATGAAAACTTTTGTTAACAAGATAAAATACAGCCTGCTGGGAGTCGCCGCTTTCTTCAGTGTAAGTGGCTGCAATTTCCTTGACGTGGATCCGGAGCTGGGACTTTCCGACGAGGAAGTGTTCGGCTCATATTCCTCGTTCCGCAAATATTTCGATTGGATCTATGAATCCAACGGAGGAAAGAATATGGAGAGAGTCCTCATCGCTTACCCTTTCTATTATGACCTTTTCCAGCAATATTCTTTCTCCTGGTACAACACGACGGACATCGCTGACGCCGGAAAGATGGGTGTCACCCAGCAGTATTTCAAGCAGGGAGCCCTTACTCAGGATTTCCTTGAGAAAGTGACTTTCGACACAGGCAAGGCTGACAACAAGCCGATCGCCAAGGCTATGTTCTCCACGATCAGAAGGTGCAATATGACAATCGCCCACATAGACGAGTGTCTGAACATCACCGAGGATCAGAAGAACGATCTCCTTGGACAGGCGTTTGCGCTTCGTGGGTTCGCCCATTTCACACTTTGCCGTCTGTTCGGTGGGATGCCTTATATAGATCACGTCATCGAGGCCGATGAGGAGTGGGATCTTCCGAGACTTTCCACCCACGAGACATTCACAAGGGCGGCTGAGGATCTTAAGACCGGTTACGAGATGATGGCCGCCGCAGGTGTGGCGCGCCGCAACACTCCGGAGAACCTTGTGTCAGGCACCGTTGACGAGATCAACGGCATCGCGGCCATCGGAATCCGTTCAAGGGCTTTGCTTTACGCCGCGAGCGAACTGCACAACGAGAAAGGACAGGAGGATTGGGTTGTGGCCGCTGATGCCGCCGCCGAGGCCTTGAAGGCGGCATTGGATGCGGGATTCACACTCCTCCCGATGGCTCAGTACACTGATAATTTCTATGGCAAGCAGATGACCAACGAGACAATCTGGAGCTGGTCATACAAGGCTAAGAACAATCACGCCAACTTTGTGGGTATCTTGGCCTATCCGCAGTCAGGAAGGGCCGGATCCTCAGGAGTCTGCCCGACACAGAATTTTGTTGACAGGTACGAGACCGCCTACGGTGAGCCGCTGGTTACCGAGGAAGACAAGGCAGCCGCGATCGCCGCGGGACATTACAATCCACAGAATCCTTACGCTGACCGTGATCCTCGTCTGAATCTGACCATAGTCCACGATGGCAGCGCCAATGCCGCCGCCACGGGCAAGGTCATCAACATCTACTATGACCCGGCGAAAAAGAATTATCCTGTCACGAAGCTCAGCGGAGTCAATGTGACATTCGGAATAGATTGGGGCTCAAAGGATAATGGCACGCAGGGATATTCAAGTACAGGTTATTACTGCAAGAAGTATTGGGACGGCAAGTTTGGCACCAAAGGCACAAGCCATTATCATATCGATCCTATTGTCAGGGTCGCTGAGCTTTACCTGAACTACGCTGAGGCTGTCAACGAGGCATACGGCCCGAACGGCACCGCCGGTGGGCTTGACCTTACCGCTGTGCAGGCCGTCAACATCATCAGGAGCCGTGTCGGCCAGCCTGACGTGCAGGATAAGTACACGGCTGACAAGAACAGCTTCCGCGAGAGGATCCGCAACGAGCGTGGCATCGAGCTGGCTTTCGAGGGACATCATTACTACTATGACATCAGAAGATGGAAGACCGCTCCGGAGCTTATGAGTAAGACTCTCTACGGAATGTATGTGGAAAGCATCAAGAAGAGCACTGAGTACCCTATAGGCAGGAAGTTCGAGGTCCGGCCGATTCCGAACAACCGTCAGTGTGTCTGGAAAGACTATATGTACTATCTTCCTTTCCCTGACTCCGAGGCCTATAAACTCAAGAATTTTGTGAACTGGACTTGGAAGTAATTAACACGACACAAGAATGAAAGCATCAAAATATATCATTTCAGTCCTTGCCACGGCTGCTGCGTGCATCGAGATGTCGGCCGCCGTTCCGGAGAAAAAGGACACTGTCATCACCTATCCGTGGGGACAGAAACTGACCTATTGGCAGACAACCGGCAGCGGACTTACCGTGAATATTCCTAAACTGGAGACCAAGGTCGCCGGAGATCTCAGGAACAGTCTGACGGGAGTGGTGCCGGGAATGGATGTCAGGGAACTGTCCGGTGGTTTCGACCCGTCCGCATACGCGATGTACACGATGAACAACGGCCACATCCAGTTGACGATGAGGGGTAATACTGACCTGATGTGTATCGTGAACGATATGCACATCCCGTTCAGCCAGCTTCTGCTGGACCCTGACCAGATAGAGTCGATAACCGTGCTCACGGATGTCGTTGACAGGGCCAAATACGGCCCTCTGGCCACAAACGGCGCTCTTTTGATCCGCACAAAACAGGGTGGGTACAACACTCCTATGCGCATCAATGTGGATATGGAGAGCGGTATCAGTATGGCCGGCCGTGTGCCGGAATGGGTGAACGGCGTTGAATATGCCACACTGAACAACGCCGCCAGATCCGCCAGCGGTTACGACGAACTGTACTCCCCGGAGGCGATCAACGGATTCGCCAAGAATGACCCTTACGACCTTCTTTACCCTAATGTGGACTATAAGTCCTTGATGTACAAGAATTCCTATCCGCTGTCCAGAGCCGCGGTCAGCTTCTATGGCGGAGGAAACAATGTAAAGTACAATTTCGCTCTCAACGGTCTTTATTCCGGCGACCTTGTCAAAGGAGGAGCCACGACAGATTACAGCCGTTTCAATATTTCCGCCGGTATGGCGGCGAAGATCGGGCGCTACATCGAGGTTTCCGTGGATTTCACCTCGCTTCTGTCGTTCCGGCGTTACGGAAGGACATCCTGGAACTCTTACCGGAATGTCCCTGCCGTGGCCTATCCTTTGACTCTTGGTACAGCCACCGGAGACGAGGAAACAGGTGAGGCCAAGGGTACGACCATCTATGGAGTCTCCAGGACATTCCCGGACAACTACTACGCGCTTCAGATGGAAGGCGGTTTCAGAACCCATAGGATGAGGACAGGACTTTTCAACACGGCCTTGGACATCGACCTTTCATGGCTGCTTGACGGGCTTCATTCCAGAACAGGATTCTCCAGCTCGACTTTCGCCCAGACCACTATCGGCAAGAACAACGATTACCTTGCTTACTATTGGACGGAAGAGTCTGGCAAGGGCGACATTTCCGGCCACCGCGGAACGAAGGCCACCGGAAAGAGTACCTTTGACAATTATTCCGTGCAGGCTCTCGGAATGTATGAGAGGCTGTCCTATGACAAGCGTTTCGGAATGCACAACATTGCCGCCGGAGCGACATTCACATTGAACAGCACATCCAACAAGGCATCGACCTGGTATCAGAGGCAGATGTACGGCATAGCTGACCTCTCATATTCATACGCTGACAAGTACATCGCAGAGGTTGTCGCCGAGTACGCCGGCACCCATACTCTGAACAGAGCCCACAGGTTCGGTTTCTTCCCGACCGCCGGTCTTGCTTGGGTGGCCTCAAACGAGGGCTTCCTGAAAAGTGTCTCCTGGATTGACAATCTCAAGCTGCGCGCCCAGGCGGGAATAATCGGCCAGGCATCGTTGTTTGACCAGCCATACCTCTACCGTGGAGTATATTCGTTCGCCAGCTCAATGTATTACGGTCCTAACGACAAGCAGGACTGCTGGTTCGGCGGCACTGCCAACTGGATCTCCCAAAAGACCTCCATCAGCAGGGTTCCTAACGAGGACCTTTCCTGGGCGAAGATCTATCAGGTTGACGCGGGACTTGACTTCGATTTCCTGAATATGTTCACGTTCAACACGAATTTCTTCTATCGCAAGATTGACGGCATCATCGCGAACACGGTGTCCGTGACTCCTGGTGTGTTCGGACTTTCCGGTATGGCGATGTACGAGAACTTCACGGCCATCTCGATCCGTGGTGTGGACGCGACGTTGAACTATGCCCAGACATTCGGCGACTTCAGAGTGTCCGCCGGTGTCAGCGCGCAGACTTATAGTCAGAAGAACGACAAGGTGGTCGAGGACAACTATCTTTATGACTACCAGAAATTGACCGGTCTCAACGCCGACGCCATCTGGGGATTCAGGTGCATCGGCAAGTTCACCGATGAGTCACAACTTGCCACTGTCCCTGCATATTCATCTGATGTCGCGGTCGGTGACCTGATGTACGAGGATGTGAACAAGGACGGCAAGATAGATGCCAACGATCGGGTGGTCATAGGTCATTCCAACCCTCGCCTGTACTATCAGGTGAATCTGGGATTCGCCTGGAAGAATCTGGAGGTGAGCGTGACCGGCACTGGCCGCGCTTTCTTCAAGACCGCTATGACGAATGACTGGTTCTGGAATGGTACGGGTGACGGCAACTACTCGGCGTTCGTCAGGGACAACATCGGAGGAGACTACCCTCGTCTCGCATACGTGAAGGACGAGAACAATTTCATTTCCTCTAATTTCTGGCTCAGGAACGGTGGTTGGTTCAAGATCCAGGATGTCGAGGTCGCTTACACTCTTCCTTTGAAGAGCAAGGCCATCAAGAGCATCCGCTTCTCTGTCAAGGGACAGAACCTCGCCACCATCACCGGTGTCAAGGATGTGGATCCGGAGAACATCAACGCGGGTGTCAGCTCATTCCCGTTGATGAAGACCATCACCGGTGGCATCAAACTGAACTTTTAACGGATAAACTGCAATCAAGATCATGAAAATCAAAAACACCATATTCAGCCTTACGCTAGCGGCGATTCTTGCCGGAGGTTGCTCCTTCCTTGATCCGCTTCCTGACGGAAGTTACAACGATGAGAATTTCGATGACTATCCGGAGCTGCTGAGAGGATTTGTGGACAAGGTCTATGCCGACTATTTCCCGGCAGTCTATTACAGCACTTACTGCGCCGGGCTTGCCGCGGCCACCGATGACGCTCTCTATCGTTCGGAGACGGCGATGTGGAGATCTTTCTCGAAGGGCAACGCCAGGATGGGCAACAATCCTTTCGCTTCCAAGTGGAACAATGACTACACGGCCATCAACTATCTGAACCTTTTCCTAAAGGACAATGTCGGCTACAACACCCGTTACCTTGTCGATTTCGAGGCGGACCGGGTTTACAGGCATTGCCAGCAGGGAAGCGCTTTCGGTCTGAGGGCGTGGCTCCATTTCGACCTGCTCCGCACATTCGCCGGCAAGGGCGTTGACGGGAATATGTGGGGTGTTCCTCTTATGCTGACACCTTCAGAGGCTGGAAAGATGGACAACAGTTCGGTCCGCAGGGCAACTGTGGACGAGTGTGTGGCGCAGATTCTTAAGGACTGTGATTCTGCCAGCGTTCATCTTCCTTACAACAACAGGGACTATCCTGGTGATCCTACCCAAAGTCCACAGGTTACTGGCGCGATTCGTTACCGTACAATGGATCAGGTGATTGTCGATGGTCTCAGGGCTATGGTATATCTTTTCTGGGCCAGTCCTGCGTTCAATCCTTCGAATGACTTGACAAGGTACGAGAACGCCGCCAAGTATGCCGCCAAGGTGATGAAACATAAGCTTGAGGTGGAAAGCACGCTTGCCGGAGGATTCGATCCGAACAAGGGATTCCGTTGGGACAACACCAACAGTGCGGAGATCATCTGGTGCTCGACTTTCTCCACGAGCGCGGCCACGGAAACCGCTTTCTATCCGAGGGAGTTCGGCGGCAACGCTCACATCGCTCCAAGCCAGGATCTGGTGGACGCTTTCCCGATGAAGAACGGTTATCCTATCTCAGACATCCGCAGCGGCTACGACCCTAAGAATCCTTACAAGGACAGGGATCCGAGGTTCTATTCCTCAATCTATTACGATGGCGCCCAGGTGATCCGTGACCTCAATGGTGAGAAGATGTACACCTTTGAGATCAAGGATGGCGGGAAGGATGCCCCTGGTGGAACAAATGTGTCCCCGACATCATATTACATAAGGAAATTCCTCTACAACGGTTGGAACAAGACTGACGAGAAGGTCGAGTCCGGCTACCGTTGCGTTCATATGATGAACTGGACTCATATGTGTCTGATTTTCGCCGAGGCTGCCAACAAGGTGGTCGGTCCTGTGGACGAGACTACTTTCGGCTACTCCGCCAAGCAGGCGATCAAGTGGCTTCGCGGCCGTCCTTCAAATGACGGTGTGGCCGGCATCGGTGCCACGGAGGATCCTTTCCTTGACGAATGCGCCGCCGCGGGAGTTGACAGGTTCGATGACTTGGTCAGGAACGAGTGGCGTGTGGAGACCTGCTTCGAGGGTGACCGCTACTACAACCTCAGGCGTTGGGCGAAGAGTGTGGACGATGTGAACGTCGCCATCCACGGAGCCAGGATCTCCGCGGAAGGCGAGTATCAGCTCGACAATGTTGTGGAAACCTTGAAGTTTCCTTCATTGTGGGCTCCTATCCCTTACACTGACATCTGAAGGTGCGCCAACCTTGTGCAGAACGAGGGTTGGGAAACCTGGAGATAATCACTAAGTAAGCGGCAAAAAATAAGTTGCCGCAGATTTGGCAAAGATTTTTGAGGATAGATTCGCTTTGCGCAACTTTTCTACGCTCGACAGAGTCAAAACAAGTTTTGCCTTTGCACTCGCTTATCGAAAAGTTTCCTTTTTGAAGAAGGAGTGTGCCGGTGGCACAGGACTGATGAGAAAAGGAATATAGAGCAAAAAGATTGCCTAAGATGATGCAAATTATTTTTTAACGATTACTAAATTTGAAGAGAAATGAAAATGAATATGAGAAAATTGGTTTTGTCCGTTTTGGCGCCGCTCCTGCTGGCCGGATGCTACAAGGACTACACCTTGGACTACGACTACACGGCGGCCTACATCGCCTACCAGTACGACCTCAGGACATTTGTCATCGGTGAGGAAGGTAAGTTCGACTTCACCGTGGCGCTTGCCGGAACCGCCAAGAACAATGAGGACAGGAAGGTTGAGGTGGAACTCAGGAATGAGCTGCTTTCCGAGGACCTTTCGCAGTACACCACTGAGTTCGGTGTCACAAGCTTCAACGCGCTTGATGGCCTGAACGGCAGAGGGCAGTTCGGCGACCTCAGCCAGAGATATGTCACGGAAGGGGTGAGCGGTCTGACGGAACTGACACCGCTGCCTTCTGAATATTACACTGTTGACGGTCTGGACAAGATGGTCATCAAGAAGGGCCGGCATACCGCCGCTGTCTCGATCAAGGCTACCCCAGCCATCGAGGAGGACGCCAACGCCTTCAAGCCTTACTACGCTCTCGGATTTAAGATGAACAAGGCTGACGTTGATTCGGTTTTGTGCGAGAAGAGTTTCGAGATCATCGTCGTGAAGTGCGAGAACAAGTTCTTCGGAAACTGGTATCACGGCGGAAAGACCGTTGTGAAAGACGACGTGACCGGTTGGGTGGTTTCGGAGGATGTGTACGATCTTGTGATTCCGCAGGCTGACTCCAAGGTCTATTCCTTGACAACGGTTGACGCGTCCACGGTTATGACCGACAAGATCGGTCTGAACGCCGGTAATCTTCTGCTCAAGTTCAACGGCAATGACATCACGGTCTCTTCGGCGGACGGCTCGAAGGAAATCAAGCCGATCGCTGACCAACCGAGTGTGTATAACAATGCCAAACTCTTGCAGGACAGGAAATTGACCTTGAACTACTGCTTCTCCAACGGTGACGGCACCACAACCTACATCACGGACTATCTACAGTTCCGCAACAGAATCCGCGACGGCATCAATGAATGGCAGGACGAGAATGAGAAAAATTATGAATAGATTCTTACTGAATATCTTAGCGGCCCTGGTATTAAGCCAGGGCTTTGCGGTTGCGCAGTCCGACTTGCGCCTGATCGGCGAGAATGGTCTTGAGTTCAAGCCTCTTGCCGGCGCCACCACCAAAGTCGATGGAAACACCGTTGAGATCAGCACTAAGGGTGCCAACTCCGGCATCAGGTTCTACACCGATCTGGATGTCTCTGAATATGCCTCCCTCCGGTTCACTCTTACCAACAAGAAGAACTCGTTTCTGGTGATGGCGGTCCAGATTTAGGACACGGTCTATAACTCCAACAACAATAAGCAGGAGAAAGGGGCGATGAGCGGCCGTCTGTTGATATTCCCGAACGAGACCCGAGAGGTGGTGATCCCGCTTCCGGCCAAGCTCTCGTATCCGGAGATATACAACGGTTTCAAGGGTCTGCGCAACACCCCGTATTCCATTGACGAGCATTATTCGTACAGTGTTGATCTGTCATCGGTTAAGATGATAAAGATCAATGCCTTCAAGCACGTCGCCGGTGCGGATTATTCCATAGCGGACCTTAGGTTCGCCAGAGGCGAGAAGTCCAAGCTTGCCCCTTGGATGACTTGGGACGAATCGCGTTTCTTCCCGTTCGTTGATGAATATGGACAGTTCAAGCACAAGGACTGGCCGGGCAAGACTCATAGTGACGAGGATCTGCGCAAAGCAAGGGAAAAGGAGAATGAATATCTCCGCGCCCACACCGGTGCCGATGACTGGTCCCGTTACGGAGGCTGGAAGAAAGGACCACGCTTTGAGGCCACGGGTCACTTCCGTGTTCAGAAAGTGGACGGGAAATGGTGGATGATTGACCCGGAGGGCTATCTCTTCTGGTCTCACGGAGTTGTCCGTGTCACCACCTCTACCGGAATCACTCCGTTGGACGGCAGGAAGGAATATTTCGAGAACCTGCCGGAGAAGGGGACCAAGATGGGCCATTTCTATGAGACTTACGATGAACTCCTCAAACCTTACTACACAGTAAGGGGAATCCGGGAGACTTACGATTACTCCTCCGCCAACGCCTACAGGAAGTATGGCGAGGACTACAAGAATGTCTTCGCCGACCTGGCGCACAAGAGGCTCCGCAGCTGGGGACTGAACACCATCGCCAACTCTTCCGACAAGGACATCTGCCTGATGGACAGGACGGCCTACACCGACCGCATCGAGATCTCCTCGCCGATAATCGAGGGCACAGGCGGCTCGTGGTGGAAATTTATGGATCCGTTCAACGAGGCCTTCGCCGAGTCGGTGCGCTCGCAGCTTGTCGCCCGTAAAAGGCAGCTGGATGACCCGTGGTGCCTTGGCTATTTCGTGGACAATGAGATAAAATGGGGTGACACTGAATATCTTGCCACATGCACGGTCATGTCACCGGCCACCCAGAAGGCGAAAATCGTTATGGTGGATTGGCTCAAGGGACGCTACCCTGATATTCAGAGACTCAATGAGGCTTGGAAGACATCATTCGCCTCTTGGGACGCTTTGCTTGAGAACAGGAACAAGGTTCCGGCTTCGGCGAAGAAGGATCTGAAAGAGTTCAATGTGAAGATCATAGAGGCGTATTTCAGCACTGTCAGAAGGGTGTTCAAGGAGGTCGCACCGGATGTGCTCTACCTGGGTTGCCGTTTCTCCGGCTCGAACGCTGATGTGCTCAGCATTGCGGCGAAGTACTGTGATGTGCTGAGTTACAACATCTACCGTCCGGATCTGTATGATTTCTCTCTTCCGGAGGGAATAGACAAGCCGGTGATGATCGGCGAGTTCCATTTCGGAGCTATGGACCGTGGAATGTTCCATCCGGGACTTATCTACACCCGCAACCAGAACGAGCGCGCGGATATGTATTACCGCTACGTGAAGTCCGCGATGGAGCACCCGAATGTCATCGGAACGCATTGGCACCAGTTCTCCGATCAGGCATGCACCGGCCGTTTCGACGGGGAGAACTATCAGGTCGGTTTCACAGACATCTGTGACTCGCCGTACTACGAGACCGTGGACAAGGTCCGTGAGGTTGGCTATGGGATGTACGGCATACGTTCAGGAAAGAAGTCTGCCGACGCTCCTTTCTATGTGGATGCCGCTTCGCTTGGAGTGTACGGAAAGGTTGGGGAGGTTCCCGGACACCCATATTCAAGGCTCGATCCTGAGAAATATGGCATCAAAGGCTCTTTGGCCACGAAATGTCTTCAGTCAACAGGAGTGTTCGTCGCGTTCTGCACTGACAGTAAGTCTCTGTCGCTGAAGTGGGAAACCTCTCCTCTGAGGGTTGTCGGAGCGAACACGGGAGCCAACGCCCAGAAAGGTCTGGACCTTTACATCAAGCGTGACGGACGTTGGGTGTTCGCCGCCGTGGGGACTCCTGATATGGCCGGGGATTGCATACATCACGAAAGGAAGGTCATCTCCTCTATGCCCGAGGGTACGAAGGAATGTCTGTTGTACCTGCCTCTCTTTGACTCGGTCGAGTCTCTTGAGATCGGAGTGGATCCCGGCAGTTCGATCGCCTCGTCGTCTAATCCTTTCGCCCACAAGATTGTCTTCCTTGGATCCAGCATAACCCACGGTTCGGCGGCAAGCCGGGCCGGAATGAGCTACGTCGCACGGTACGGTCGTGACAACGGTCTGTACTGCATCAATTTGGGATTCAGCGGCCAGGCCAAGCTTCAGGAATATTGGGCGAGGGTGGCCGCTGACATCGATGCCGACGCTTTCGTGTTCGATCAGTTCTCGAATCCTTCCGCAAGGGGAATCAACGAATCGTTCGACCGCTTTGTGGAGATTATCCGTGAGGCTCATCCAGAGACTCCGCTGATTTTCCTTCAGACAATCCGCAGGGAGAGACGTAATTTCAATGAGGAGGCGGACGCTTACGAGGCCGCGAAGCAGAAGGTCGGCGAGGAAAAGGTCAGAGCCAGGATGAAGACTGACAAGAACATCTATTTCATCCCTTCGGACGGATTCCTTGGCGATGACAGCATCGGCACCGCTGACGGCACGCATCCTACGGATGTAGGCTTCTCCAGAATGTTGGAGAAAATGTCGCCGAAGCTGAACAAAATTCTGAGGAAATATATTCGTTAAGACCTGATGAGACACATTCTTGCATATTCGTTGATCCTGCTGGCACTGGTTTCGTGCGGTGCCGGTAGGAAGGCGGCGGTCGCGGATTCAAAGGATCCGGCCTCGGTTCAGATGCGTGTCGGTTCTTACAACCTGTGGAGACCAGGACCTCGGGATGACGGCTATGCTTGGGACATCCGGAAGTTCCGTCTGGCCAAGACCATCGCCGACATCGGTTTCGACATCTTCGGCGTTCAGGAGTTTGACACCGTGATCCAGAATGATCTGCCGTCCCTTGTCGAAAAGGAAGGCGGGGAATACGAATGGTTCATATTCAGTCCATACAACAAGGATGGGGGAGTCGGCCCTAAGGCGCAGGGAATTGTTTATCGCAAGGATCGTTTCACAATGCTTGAGAGCCACCATTTCTGGCTGTCGCCGACTCCGGATGTGAAGAGCAAAGGGTGGGATGAGAAAAAGTACACCCGTGGGGCTTGCTGCGCCATATTCAAGGAAAACGCGACAGGCTTGCGTTTCTTCCTGATGATGAGCCATATGCCTTTGGGAAAGGATGCCAACGCCAATGTCGCTCCGATCATCCTTGAGCGGGGGAAGGAATATAATCCCGAGAACCTTCCGTCTTTCTTTGTCGGTGACCTTAACACAAGGGAGTGGACGGAGTCGTCGAAGTTGTTCCGTACTTATTGGAACGACATGTTCCTGACTGTTCCCGCCGAGGTTAGAAAAGGTTCAACCGGGACTTTCAACAAGCGTGGTGAGAACGAGGATATGAACGCGGCTCCGAGGATTGACTATATCTATTACCGCGGTGACGGGGTCACGCCTCTTGGCTACACCTGCGACAACAGAAGATACGAAGGGTATTATCCTTCAGACCATTGCCCGATCTACGCTGATTTCAAAGTCACTTTGCCTTAGATGGTTTTTGTTTCGCCGGAAGGCCGGTAAATGATTTTATTCGTTGGAGGATGGTATTAACACTTGGCACATATAATCTCAGGATGGAGCATCTTGACACCGGCCGTGACAACCGCTGGGATGTCAGGAAGCCAAGGCTTATGGAGTCACTGCGGCGCGCCGGGTTCGATGTCGCAGGGCTTCAGGAGGTAAACTCCAGAATGCAGTGTGACCTGACGGAAGAACTTGGAAATGAATATTCATTCTGGTTTTTCAGCCCGTATTCACAGACAGGGGAAGGGGACAAGGCGCACGGCATAATGTTCAGAAAATCGCTTTTCGAGATTCTCGAAAGGCGGTTTTTCTGGATTTCCGACACGCCGGATGTCTGCTCGCTGGCTGATGTCGGGCCGAACGGAAACTATCGTCGCGGAGGTTGCTGCGCGGTGTTGAGGCATAAGGCTTCCGGTGAGCGGTTCTTCCTGATGTGCACGCACGCCTGCTACAACAAGAAACCAAACGCCAGATTCGCTCCGCTCTACCGCAGGATGGAAGAACGGTTCAATACGGAAAATCTCCCGTCATTCTTTGTCGGTGATATGAACGCCACACCAGAATCAGACGCGTCAAAGATGTTTCGTGAATATTGGCTTGACACCTATGAACTGACTTCGCCGTCCGTGCGTGTCGGGCCGGAGAACACGTACAATGCGTATAAATATCCAGCCGGGCTCTCTCGCATAGATTACATTTATTGCAGAGGTGCTTCCGTCAGCGTCAAATCCTACCGCTGTGATTCCTCTCTGTACTCCGGCGGCTATGCGTCGGATCATTTCCCGGTCTCGGCTGTCATACGGATTGATTCAGGGTTGTAAGGTTATCTTCTTCTTTCCCTTTTGCCGAGTCTCTCTCTGACGAGAAGCGGATCGTTTGTCGTGATGCAATCGACACCGATGTCAATCATATTCCGCAAATCCTTTTCGGTCTTGGCAGCCCAACAGTTTACGTTCATCTTGTTGTCACGCGCCTCTTTGATCCACGTAGGGTGCTTCTTGAATGTCTTCCGGGGGTATGCCACACCGTTGACACCAACCTTGGCGACTTCAGCCGGACTCTTGTCGTACCTGATGTACTGAACCGTGAAACCAGGACACCGGGCGGCGAGTTTCTCACAGATATTCAGGTTACCGGAAAGGAAGACCACGCGCTTTGGCTTGAACAACTTATGATCCCTCAGGGAGTTGATGCACTGGTCGATCAGATAGTCCTCGTTTGGCAGATCGACGGCCCTTTTGATCTCAAGCACCATCACTGTCCTGTCTTTCGCTCCTTGGGTGAGATATTCGTCAAGAGTCGGGATACTCTCTCCGTTCTTCAGCCGGTAATCCTTGAAGTCGGCAAACTTGTGCTCGCTGATGCGCTTGCCGTCGATCTCAACATCGTGATAGACCATCAGAACGAGATCCGATGTCATCTGGACATCGAATTCGCTTCCCCATAACTTGTTACGTTGGGCCATCTCAAGAGACTTGATCGAGTTCTCCGCATAGCCGGCCTCCTCGCAGTCCCAAAAGCCTCGGTGTGCGGCGATGGCGATCTTCTGCGGAGCGCAGGAAACGGTCTGGGCGGCCATAATCGCCGCCGCCAGGATTTTGACAAGCGTTTTCATATTCATTTTCAGTGTTGTTCAGTCTATGTGGCCTTTCAGCGGCCTTATATATTCAAAAATACATAAAAAATCGCTTAATACGTTAAAAATTGCTAAAAAAGTATTATGTTTGCTGATGGTATGTCTCAGGTTTTTTCGGAAATATCAGGGCTTTCGCAGCGGGATTGCTTCTACATCGTGGAGAGGCATAAGAAAGAGTTCACCTACCCGCTCCACAGGCACCGGGAGTATGAGCTGAATTTCATCCAGAACGCTCCCGGGGTGCGCCGCATTGTCGGGGACAGCGTGGAGACGATAGGGGAATATGATCTTGTCCTTATCGCAGGCGAGAATCTGGAGCACGTGTGGGAACAAGGTGCTTGCAAGTCCCCGGACATCAGGGAGATAACCATACAGTTCTCCCCGGATTTGTTCAATGGCGGCATTTTGGAGAGAAACCAGTTCGCAAGCATCAAAAGGATGCTGGACAGGGCGAGTCACGGTCTGGCGTTTCCGCTTGAGGCGATTATGGTGGCATATTCCCAGATTAACGCCGTGGTCAATGAAAAGGACAGTTTCGTGCAGTTCGTGGACTGTCTCCGACTACTTTACATCCTTTCCGGCTGTGAGTCCAGGGAACTGGCCAGCAGCTCGTTCGCCCATTCTCCGAGGGACACGGAAAGCCGCAGGGTGATGAAGGTCAAGGAATATATCAACCAGCATTACGCCGAGGATGTCACGCTGCCCGAGCTGGCGGATCTCGTGGGGATGAGCCCAAGCTCGTTCAGCCGTTTCTTCAGGCTCCGGACCGGCAAGACGCTGTCGTCCTATCTGATTGACATCAGACTTGGCAACGCCGCGAGAGCGCTTGTCGATACCACGTCCAACGTCTCCGAGATCTGCTATGCGTGCGGATTCAATAACTTATCCAATTTCAACAGGGTATTCAAGTCCCGCAAAGGGGTGACTCCGCACGAGTTCCGCTCGATGTACAAGAAGAAGAAAGTCATCGTGTAGCGGATTATTTGCATTATTTATCAAAATTGTATTTGTTTTCGTTTCGGTATGTGCGTAATTTTGCATCGTTAACAAAATTATTTGACACTTGAAACGTAATCAATTAATTCTTGCAGTCCTAATCTGCTTGTTCACAATGACTTCGTGTGTAAGGAGGGGCGAGGGCTCCGCCTGCTTCGGCATTGAGGATTCCCGCATTGTCAAAGCCGGGAAACCTGTCCGCTTCATCGGAACCAATGTCTGGTACGCCTCCGACATCGCTGTCAGCGATCCACTGCGTCTCACGACCGAACTGGACTCGCTCAAGGCTCTTGGCCTGACGAACATCAGGGTCTGCGCCACCGAGGAGAATTTCGATGGAATGGATATCCTGCTCTCCGAGTTGGAGAAGCGGGATATGGCCGCCGTCCTGTTCCTTAACAATGCGTGGGAATGGAGCCCGAGTGGCTATCGCTCTTATCTTGAGGCTGCCGGTGCCGGACATCAGCCTCATCCGGCCGTTGAGGGCTACTGGCCTTATATGTGTGCGATGGCTGAGTTCGCCGCCAATGAGAAAGCGGTGGAACTGTTTCGTGAGCACATCCGTAAGTATGTGGAGAGATATTCACAGAGCCCGGCTGTCTTCGCTTGGCAGATCTGTAACGAACCGAGGCCGTTCAGCACTGATTCCTTGAAGGTTGAGGCCTTTGTCAATTATATCCAAGGTACGGCGGAATTCATCAAGTCGCTTGATCCCGATCATTTGGTCTGCACCGGCAACGAAGGCGCGATGGGATGCAACGATGGTGATTATGACCTTTGCCGCAGGTTGAACGACTGCCCGTACATCGACTACATAACCGTCCACATCTGGCCGTTCAACTGGGGCTGGATCAAAGACGGTGAGGCCGCCGGGGATCCGGAGCTGGCCAAAAACAGGACTCTTGAGTACCTTGGACGTCATCTGGACATCGCCCGTGAACTGGGAAAGCCGGTTGTCATCGAGGAGTTCGGCTATCCGCGTGACGGGCAGGACTGGAGGAATACTGCGACAGTGGAAGGCAGAAACGACTACTACGCTCTCATATTCAATGAGGTTGTCAAGTCCGCCGCTGAGGATGGCCTTCTCGCGGGCTGCAATTTCTGGAGCTGGAGCGGTGTGGCGAGGCAGACTCACGAGACCTGGCAGGAAGGGGATGACCTTTGCGGCGACCCTTCACAGGAGGCCCAGGGGCTCAACGGGGTCTATCTTTCAGACAGGAGCACGGTGGAGCTGATAAGGGAGTACACCGGCAGGTTGGAGAAAGCGACAAAATAATACATATATAATAACGTTAATCTAAAATCGGATAGCATGAAAAGTAAGCTATTGACATGCTTGTTGGTGCTCTTCCTCGGAAGCTCACTGACAGCCCTTGCGCAGACGAAGACCGTGACCGGTACCGTTAAGGACCAGTCCGGGCTTGGCGTCATAGGGGCCAGCATCCAAGAGAAGGGGACCAAGAACGGTACCATCACTGACTTGGATGGCAATTACTCAATCACAGTCAAGGACAACGCTGTCCTTGTCTTTACTTCTATCGGTTACGCTGCTCAGGAAATTTCGGTCTCCGGCAAGACCAAGATCGATGTCGTGATGGCCGAAGACACACAGTACCTTGACGAGGTCGTTGTCGTAGGCTACGGTACGATGAAGAAGAGCGACCTTTCGGGAGCGTCTGTCTCTATGAAGGAGTCAGATCTTAAGGGATCTGTCATCACTAACCTTGACCAGTCACTCCAGGGCCGCGCGGCCGGTGTGTCCGCCGTGCAGACTTCCGGAGCCCCTGGTTCCTCATCCTCAATCCGTGTGCGTGGACAGGCTACGGTCAATTCCAACGCCGAGCCTCTGTATGTGATCGACGGTGTGATCGTTCAGGGTGGCGGAAATTCGGGCAGTGACTTCGGTCTTGGCGCCCTCGGCAACGGTAAGGTCTCCACGATCTCTCCTCTTGCCACCATCAACCCTGCCGACATCGTAAGTATGGAGATCCTCAAGGATGCCTCCGCCACGGCGATTTACGGAGCGCAGGGAGCGAACGGTGTCGTTCTCATCACTACCAAGCACGGAAAGGCCGGCGAGGCGAAGTTCACCTACGACGGAATGTTCGCCGTCAACCGCCAGACCAGCAGAATCGATATGATGAACCTTCGTGAATATGCTGAATATTACAACGATATGGTGTCGTTCGGTGAACTGACCGCAAATTCCTATTACGCAGATCCTTCCATTCTTGGAAAGGGAACCAACTGGCAGGACGAGATCTTCCGCACGGCTCTCCAGCACCAGCATCAGATCAGCGCGCAGGGTGGTACCGAGAAGGTCCAGTACTATATTTCCGGATCCTATATGAATCAGGAAGGAACATTGATCGGTTCGGAATTCAACCGTTACTCTGTCCGTACCAACATCGATGCCAAGCTTAAGGATTGGTTCAAGCTTGGAGTGAACGCGACCTACGCCAACACCAACGACAACATCAAGCTTGCCGACGGTACTGCCGGTGTGATCTTCTACTCACTCTCGACCCTGCCTGACATCCCTGTCTATGACATTGACGGAAACTATTCGACAACTGTCCGTGAGGGTTACACAAGTGCCAACCCTGTGGCTCTCGCTATGTTGGACGAGTATCTTCTTGGCCGTCAGAAACTTACCGGAAATCTTTACGCAGAGTTGACTCCATTGAAACATTTCGTGTTCAGAAGCGAGCTCGGTTTCGATGTCAGTGCCTCCAACGCCACGACCTACAAGCCGATAGTCAACCTCGGTGGTTGGACACGTAACTCCAACTCTATGAGCTGGCAGAAGAACAACAGCAAGTTCTGGCAGCTGAAGAACTACCTGACAT
>CAVBMN010000016.1:0-37859 GCA_963596515.1 bacterium | reverse complement strand
ATATCAAAAAATTTCGCAAATTTTTCTTGCATATTTTTTGTTAAAGGAGTACTTTAACAAAATTCGTCCGTGTCTCAACCTTACGGGACTAATATTGCATTTTTTTTTGAATCTGCAAAATGCGTGGTTATTGTATTCGACTTTTTGACACTATAGGGAAACGCTCACAACCAAGTTCGCTTTGTTGCTGAAAACCAAAGGGTTGTCAGCCGTCCTGAATTGATCAAGTATCTAAAGGACGCCGGATTCAGACCGGAACATTGAAACCTCGGCTGAAGCCGAGAGAGAGGAATTATTTATTGATAAGGGCACTTACGTTCCCTTAAACCCTCCTCGAATAAGTAATTTCTCGGTTAAGTTTTAGGTTAAGGCTGATCGAAACAAAGCACAACACCGAAACATTTTCCTGTACTCCGTGAACTCCGTACAGAAAAATATTTCAGTATTGCACTTTATTTCATCATCCTTGGCAATGTGCGAGATGATGAACCTATTTATCTACCTATTCAAGATAGGTTGACGAGGGGTCGCTATGATGCCTATATCAATGACCTATTCACATTCTCATAACTCGTTACGCTTATCTGATAGTGATCTGCATCATCTAAGGTAGCGAGGTAATGCAAAAAGATCTCCTTTGCGGAAGATACATCAGCATCAGTAACGCAAGGAACGGAAGCAACTTGAGTGCCACTCAATGCTAAGATAACAACCTTTGTCTGCAATGGCTTTAATCGTAAACTCATAACTCTATTGCGCCATTAGAGGTGCGCCAGTCGGTGTAACAAGATTTGTACCAGTTGCACCATTATACACTGGATGTGGCGCAGTTGGCTTATTACCGTATGAATTGGCCACCTTACGAGAAGTAGACGCATTATACGCATTTATGCCAATGCCAAGAATGCCAGTAAGGCAATCAAACACACGTTGTGCGCCATAGGCTTGAGCATCCGCAACGGATTTCTCATTGTCAAGGCGTTGGCCAGTGGCTTGATAACCTTTTAAATTTGCGTCAACCGTTACGGCTCTAATTCTTTCCTCCAACGTACGACCGTCAAATTCAGTCTTCAACTGCTCTTGCGAAAGAGTCTCAAGCAATATCTGTCCGGTCGTCTGCAAATTAGCCGTCTGAGAATTCAGATTGGCAATCTTTGCACAGCATTCAGATATTTGCGCCTGAGTAAGTCGTATATTCTGAAAACTTTGCTCCAACTCATTCCAAGACTTAGCAATTTCAGCGTCCACCGTCTCATCTGAAATCCTCTGACGATTTTCGGAAATAGCAGCTTCACATTCAGCTAACTTAGTTTTAGCAGCCATAAGCCTATCGCCATACTCGATTTGAATGCCAAGCAATTTGGAATTCTGCTTATTCAATTTAGCAGTAGAACGAAGAACTTTCAACTGCTCAACACCTTGCGCAAGTTCGTTATAACCTTGATCAAGAGATAACCGCATTTGCTCATCAGCATATTTCAAGGCAGTCTCTTTCAAAATATTATCAGAAGAAAGACCTTTTATCTTCGAAGTCTGTTCAGCAATATCCAAGGCAAATTTCATCGCTTCAGCAGGAGTCGAAGCAAGTTGCTGTAAGCCAGTAGCACGAGAGTTCAGAATATCATTAGTAAAAGGTTGCGCATACTGCATATTTTCCGATGAAGTATCATCAGCCTTAACAGTGTCATTTGAAACGCCTAAACCTGCTTGCCTTAAACGTTCACGCTGCTGAGCAGGAGAATTATACCATTCATTATGGGCACGATCTTCAAGTGATTGCTTTCGAGCCAATTCTTGCTGCTTTATTTGGGAACGTCTTTCAAGAGCGGCACCAGTAAGATTCGCAGCGGCAGACCCGGCAGTCTGAATAACAGAAGCCATTATAGTAGGATCGGGCATAACTATTCAGATTTATCCGGAACTACAAAACCCATTCGTTCAGCGTACTGCTTAGAATGGTCACTATTCACTGATGAAATACCCATTTCAAGGCGGTTAAGCACTTTCATAGCGCAAGGCGCATCCATCTTTATATCATCCGCTTTGGTAAACTGATATTGTGACGGATCGGGTGATTGTCCGAACTGAGCGGCTACAAGTTCATCGTATTGCTCTTGCGTCATATCACCGTCAATCAACTTGCCTTGAAGTTCGATTATCTCCAACGTCTTTGACATTGGCACACATCGGGCGGTAGGTTGTGACGGATAAGTGGCGGATCTTTTCCTTATAAATTTGCAAAACATATCTATACAATTAAAGCCAATGGTGGCACGTGGCCACCATTAGCAAACCAAACTAAAATTCTGTCTTGATTGTGGCAGGCAACTGACGGGTCACATTACCATTGAAGTAAGCAGACACTAGCACCGGATCGTTGAAATTGTCAACGAATACACGCTTGAGGTCTGATTCCTCGTCCATATACAGAAGATGGTAAAAGTCGGCAGTGTTCGGAGTATAGCACGGGGTTCCAATTCTGTTAGAATTATAATACGCCATTGATGTGCGCATCAAACCACTACATTCGTTGTCCATCATCATATATTCCGAATATCTTTCCTCGTAACCGAGACGGCTATCCGGATTAGCGTCAGTTGGATTCAACTGCTTATTTGCGAAGTCTTGATAACCAACACCGCCGAACTGAGGAATGAGATAGTCCATATATTCGGACTTATACAGAGAACGAGGAACAAGATCGGCGAAACACGTGTATTTCGGTCGTACCCAAGCAAGGACAACGAAGACACCGGATTCCTGTGCAGTCCAGTCAAACGAACCTGCACGATTACGAGAAACAGCATATCCGGCAAACTGTCCGAGGGTGGAATCCTTTGTACTCTCAGAGTTCTGGGCAACATCACCGATCTGCATATCAAAGGACTTGTATCCTACGACCTGCGAACGGAGGAGCGAAGAATCGTCCGGACCTTTACCATAGAGGGCACGAGCATTACGGCGATAATCCGGACCCATACGGTTGATAAGATCCTTAAATCGGGCGTAGAACCTATTGTAGAAGTTTTCCGTGATAGACTGTCCGATAGGAGTCGAGGACGTGGAGGTAGACTGCCTAAGATTGGTCACACAATCGAGTGACCAAAGAACAGGCATACACTCACCATTTGCTATTCTGTCAGCAAAATATGAAAGGGTAGCATCTTCAAGCAACTTCGGATTATTACCATTAGCAAGTTCACCAGCAGTGAACCAATCAACCATCGTCTTACCGTCTCCATTGTTCAACGACTGAGCACCTGCAATATAAGCGGCACCGACAAGATCTAAGTAATCTTCGTGCTTTGTATAGTGTTCATTAAGGAACCAATCGGCAAAAATACGCTGATAAGCGAGCCAGTAAACGGAATTCCATTCAAGATTCCTATTTGTCGAAATCCAAAGGTTTTCAACATAAGAACGATAAGCACCCTGCACTGATACAATAGTAGTCTTGCCGAAAAGATCAGCATAAGGTATAACATTTCCGGCCAATTCTATTGTCTTCGTAGATGGTGTGACACCATAAAAATGAGACAACAAAGAAGCCATAACACGAACAAACTGCTTTTGATCAGCGGTCGGAGTAGTAAAACCAACTTTCCACTGAGCAAAAAAAGTAATCAACTGAAGCGTAGGAGAAGAAGCATTGATAATATCGGAAAAAACCTTATTAGACGAAAGCAAATTATATTGCCTTGCAATCCAAAGAGGAAAACCGAGAAATTCATCCGAAAAATCGGAAGTCATCGACAAGTAAGGAACATCAGTAGAACCATCAATCGCAAATGGAAGCATCTGAGAGTTTACAGAAGAATCCAAAAGCGATGAAAGAACAATCTGACCTAAAGTCATATCCTGCGTAGATGTGGCGGCAGAGGTATATAACACAACGTCATTTGCACCGTCATACGAGAAAGTACCATTAGCATCCTTGCCAGTGGCTTCCTTATACCACCATTTATAGAGTTTATCAACATCAAAAGTAGACGGATAAGAAGTTTCATCTATACGGTAAGGGGTGGAAGCAGTACCGGACAACTTAGCAGTCTTCGAAAGAGTAGGCACATAGGAAATAGCAACTACCAAAGCACCATTACGGAAAGTAGGTTGACCAAGACCGGAGATATAGGACCAATCATAATCCTTCGAATTCTGATAATAATGCTGATACGTAACAGTCTCAACAACATCTGTATGAGAAGTATCATACAACGAAACTGCGCTGACATTATCAAAGAAATTCTTTAGAGAAGTCAACGATGAAGAATCCTTTACGGCTTCGGCGTGAGTAGCAGCCAAAAGAAACTGAGAAATATTATTACCACCTATAGACCAAACACCGTAGGAGCCAGTCTGCAAATACGGATAAACTTCAGCATTATTATTAAAAAGTTTCTTTATCGCACCAAGCGATTGAGTACCTGCAACGACTTCCTTATCAAGCCATTCGGAAACCTCGGAACTATCGTCAACGGCAACACCTTCAGAAGAATAAACCTTATTCTCTGACCAATCCGGCAGACCAAGAGGGGCACGAAGATGATCATAAAGGGAACCAACCCAATTGACCTTATCACCACATCGTTTTGTGGAGAACATCCACGGGTGAACCTTTTCAGAGTTGTCAATAGCAGGATTGAAGAACTCACGGGCACGCAAAACAGCCTTACGCTGAACGTCTGTGTTCTGACAGTGGGTTCTGAACCAAGTGGATTGGAAAAACTCATCGAAAGCAACGTACGGAACGAAGAAAGCACCGTATTCGATGGAATAGTTAGTCATCACCGGAGCGATCATCGGCTGAAACCTCGTCAACTGCGAGAGATCAAGCGAGACACGATTTCCGGCAACCATATCAAGGCAGTACAACGGAGTCGCGCGGCCTATGTCCATAGATGTATCGCACACCTTGGACGCAGGAAACAGTGAACACGGGATAAAATCCTCTTTGTTCAACCGTTTGAACGGGTTGATAGTCTTCATTTCTTTATTTCTTTGGATTGAAATTTAAGCCCAACGAATCTTGCTTATTCGTCACAGTCACGTTCGTTGGATTGTTTGTCGTGATTGTGATACTGGAAGTTGTGTTGTCTGCACTGGATCGCACAACGGCTTTAGTGTTAGCGCAGGAGCCAAGACCAAAGGCGACAGCAACACCAATGACAACAATGACGGCGATACGAAGCCACAAAGGCAACGCCTTAAGCCAAGTCTTAATCTCATTATTTTCCATTCTTTAGGGGTTTTACGCTTTCAGTGGAAGCGAAGACACGACCACCGAAAAGCAGGGTTGCGTTCTTGATGCCGGACTGGCACATCTGAGTGAACAGATTGCACGCTAAAAGAGCGTCAGAGGTTCTGATGTACTCGGAACCGTCTTTTTTGATGTAGTAGTACATAACTTTTTGAGTTTGGATTTGTAAATACGTTGTATCTGATTGTTTGTGAATTTCTTTGCGTTACCGCTCAAAAGTTGGTCATTCACATATTCCAGAGTCTCAAGCCAAGCGAAATCCTTGGGGGTAAGGTCTTCTATTTTCTCAAGCATACGAATCTGTGCGGCAAGTTGGAAAGAAGAGGAGTCCCAAGAATCAATTTGCTTAGGTAAGAGAGCAGCGAATTCAGTCTTGGGGATAGAATTATAATATTTCCAAAAGCGGTCATAACGCTTCTGTTCCGGCATAAACTTGCGTATGAAATAGCGAGGCAACACAGAGGGAATTTCACCGAAAGTCCAAAAATCCTCATTGGATTGGCCAGACTCAAGCATAGTCTTGGACCCACGGATATTTTTGTCAACATAACATTTACCTAAGGCAGGGCTTTGGCGATGGTAGGTCGTCACTCCATCGTGCAGACACTTCTGCGTGTAGGAAGTCACATACTTCACGGCTCCGAAAGACTCACATTGAGCGCAGGACACCCAACCGAACTGGTTAGGGTAGGAAACAGACTTTACTCTCTGTCCTTTTTTGTTGACAGTGAAATGAATATCCGGACAATTGTTGTAACGCTGCTTGTTATCACTCCAAGCACGCTGGATAAGGTTCTGAACATAGACCTCCAAATCGGTCTGCATACGGTAATCGCCTTTGGCACCTTTGACGTACAGGCGAATAGAATCGTCATAGCGGAGCGACAAAGAGGCATATTTATCACAATATCCTTTGGCAAGAGGTCTAAGAGTAACAAGTTCACTTTTTTCGACAAAGAGCAATAAATGAAAGTGGAAACGTCCGAATTCCTCTCCGAGTTCAGAAACACAAAAAAACCTGAACGATAATCCATAGGAACGGAGACGCTTTTTGAACGGTACCACGAAATCACGGTAAACCTGCGTTTTCTCAACGGAGGAAACCTGCTTGTAATACCTCTCACCAAAGGATAGAGTGACAAAGAAGCAAATGGACTCCGAACCGATCTGTTCCATAATCATTCGGGTTGACCATTCGTCATTCTGATACTTGCGGCAGTGGTCGCATTTACCACAACGGACAATCAACGGAATATTTCTATTATCCAGATTGATTGCATCACGGTAGAGTTCACGGCCTATTTCGCCAGTGGAGCGGTCAACGAGAATGCGAGTGCGTAATCCGATGGTCTTGCGGTCAGTAAATGGCACCGAAACCGAACGCAAAAGCACCGGATGCTCACACTCGTAAACAGATTTAGAACGAAAGTCCATTTTTTCTACTTTTTGACATCAAATTCTTTCGTAAGGGAGAACCCCGTCAATTTTGTTAAAGGAGTACTTTTGCAAAACCTACCCTAAAAGGGAGGATTGTGTGTTGTTACAAACAGATTGATAAGGATTAACAAGAAAACAAACAGTATTACAAACAATATGAAAAAACATCTAATCGTAATGGCAATGGCGGCGTTGGCGGCAATTCCGGCGCTGGCGCAGCAGCCGTCCGTAAAGACCGACACGACGGTCACGGTGGAGTACAACACCGGAAAGAACAGAGTTGAGACGGCGGGATTCAAATCTAATTGGTTTATCGGAGTGGACGGAGGAGCCCAGATCTACTTCGGGGAGCACGACAGACAGTGCAAGTTTGGGGACCGACTCGCCCCGGCGC
The DNA here is from genome assembly GCA_963596515.1 of bacterium. Classification (GTDB taxonomy): domain Bacteria; phylum Bacteroidota; class Bacteroidia; order Bacteroidales; family UBA932; genus Cryptobacteroides. Next base: position 30,771 of record CAVBMN010000016.1, on the reverse strand, counting down.
TCAACATCTATGTGGGCAAATGGTTCACCCCTACTGTGGGAGCCAGACTCGGCTACAGCGGCATCAGCCAAAAGGGAGCCACCCAGGACCACAACATACACGGAACCGGAGAAACCGTTCCAGACAAGGGCGGCTGGGGATACTGGCTCGAACAGCAGAAGTTCAGTTTCTTCAACATTCACGGAGACTTTATGCTTGACCTTCTAAATTTGACATGCGGCTACAAAGAAGGAGGACGACGCTTCAGCCTTATACCATACGTGGGCTTAGGTTGGGCGCACGTTTATTCTGAAGAACCAAAAAGTAACGAAATTACAGCGAATGGCGGATTTATAGGAGCGATAAAGATTTGTGATGCTTTGAATGTGAATATTGGCGTGCACGGTATGCTCGTAAATGAGGCATTTGATGGAGAGACCGGCGGACGTTGGGGTGAGGGAAACCTTTCCGCCACCATCGGTCTCACCTACAAGTTCAAACCACGTGGTTGGGATAGAGGAAAGACCGTGAAGGTTGTCGAGACCACCGACATCACTCAGTACCAGATCGCCCTCGCCGAGCTGAAGGCCGAGCGTGAGCGTCTTGAGAGCGAGCTCGCCGCGCTTAAGTCCAAACCGGAGATCGTTGAGACCACCAACACCATCGCCTCCCCTTACTACGTGAGGTTCGAGCTCGGCAAGAGCGAGCTCAGCAAGGAGGCAAGGGTAAACCTTGGACTTCTCGCAGAGATCCTCAAGACCACCGGAGCTAAGTTTACCGTCAGCGGCTATGCCGACGCGGCCACCGGCAACAAGAAGATCAACGAGAAACTCAGCCAGGACCGCGCGCAGGCCGTCTACGACTGCCTCACCAAGGAGTTCGGAGTCCCTGCATCACAGCTTGAACTCGACAGCAAGGGCGGAGTTGACAATATGTTCTACGATGACCCGGCCCTCAGCCGCGCCGTCATCACAAGAGCGAAATAACAATAGAATGAAAAGCTATTTGAATATGAACAAGAAAGCAATTTACACATCCCCGCTGACCACACTCACGGTCGTGGAGATGGAGGGACAGATCTGCGGAGCGTCATCTGAGGTAAGAAACCCGAATGAACCTCAAGGTAAGATTGAAAATCAGGGAATCAACGCCGATTTTGATGATTTCGGTGGTGGAACCTGGGGAGAAGCTCAATAACAAAAGGACCTAAATCAGAATAATTTACTACGAAATGAGACACAGACTATTAGCGATAGCAGGGACGCTCTTACTTGTTGCATCCTGCGCAGAAGAAATGCCGGAGAAAATCACCCCAACGCCTGGGGAGGATGTTAGTTTCTCTGCTAACCTGAATGGTAATAAGACCAGAACACTTTATGGTGCTGAAGAAGGTAATTCTGTCAAAGTAAACTGGGTGGACGGTGATTTGATCAACGTCTATGGAACGACCTGTTCCCAAGGTCGTCAGCTTGCAGAATACAAAGTTAATACCGCCGGGGCGAAAGATCAGAATTACGCCACTTCCCTTGACAAGACTGGAGATGCCGGTGTTCAGTGGGGAGATGCTGAAACTTCGGACTTCTATGCTGTTTATCCATCTACGGCGACAATTACGCCAAACGGTGAGAATGGCGTTAAAGTAAATGCGACGATTAGGAAGTCACAGACAAATGTATTCAAAAAGGTCAAAAAGGATGATAATGATGTTTGGGTAGGTGAACCATACGTTAGTGACTGGAACAATCCTACAATGCCTGACGCTGTAATGTATGCCTGCACGACTGATGTGAAAAATGGATCTACAGTTGATTTAAAATTTAAGCCAATTTCAACTGTTCTAAAGTTCCACTTGGATGGATTTGATACCGATAAAGGACTGACCTCACCTACACTTCAAATCCAAAGTATCACATTGACCGCCCCGGAAGGCGTAAAAATAGCTGGATCATTCGGTTTGGATATTAACCGTGATGGAACAATCAGCTCACAAGCAGCAAGCGACGCTTCAAATACGATAACAATCTCAACGGTTTTAGCCGGAGGTTCTTATGTTAGCGTACTGAAAGATCAGCCAATGGAGTTCAATGTGTTTGTAATACCGCAGACTGAAAATGAAGTGTCGATCAACGGAGATTGGAGCATTACTGTACAGACACAGGATCAGACATTTGTCGTTAAAAGATACAAGTATAACCTTGTACAGAAAAATGCAGACAAGAAGAATGTACTTGCCGCAGGTCTTATCCATAAATTGTCGATACCACAAGCGACAATAAAGGAGTCTGAAACTACATTTGATCCGAGTAAATGGATCGAACAGATTCCTCGAAATGTATATCTGTCAGAATTGTCTATTCCTGGATCTTGGTACAGTACAAATGCCAGTTACCAAGAAACAACAGATCTAACAAAGCAATATAATGCAGGAATTAGAGCTTTTAATATTGATTGTAGATTAAATTATGAGGATTACAATCACGACAATTCGCTCCTAAAATTGGACAATTATGACCACGGTGAAGGAGCTTTATTATTGGCTTGTTCTGGTTCTGATAACGCTTCGGGAACATATCTAAATCCGAATTATAATCCTGGCACTTTAGTCATAGATGAAATGACTAAACTAGCGGATCTCATTAAGCCAACAGAATATATTGTTGTAGTTTTAACAATTGCGGAAAAACCACTTACTCGTAACGCTGCTTTTGGAGGTACGAAGATTTACGGAAATGTTAATCCAAGTGAAGTGCTTGAAGCTATAAATTCGATGTTATCGGAAAATGCGACAAAACTCAAATTATACGATAACGAAATTACGCCAACTACCACGGTTAATGAGGTATTGGGGCATATGATAGTAAAAGTCAATGTGAATACTAAGTCAAGCAATTTCTTAAGTTATTCATTACCTCAGAATGCGTTGATTTCTGAGGCCTCAATGGCTTCTGATTCTCAGTTTTATGATGGGAACATCATTATACCTGGAGTTTTTAATTCGATGCAACAGTCCGCAATGTATTGGGGGAATATTGAAACAGGATTAACATACTATTTCCATCAGGCTCAAAAAACAGCGACAGACAGTGCGCCAACATATGAAGAGAGAAAGGCCGCTATCGATAATATTGTCCAAGAATCGCAGGCTATCTACGAGTCTGAACAAACTAATGGCTGGTATCAAATTGGAATCGGTGGATACATCAATGATGGAAGCAATACTAGTGACCGTCAAGCCGTTGCTAAAGAGCTGAATCCTTATCTATACAATTTGATTGAGAAGAAACTTAATAGTACAGATAAGTTTGCGCCTTCACCGGTTGGTATTGTATTGATGAATTACTGCACAAGTACCGATGATTGCAAGGGAAAAGATTTGGTTGATGCTATTATTAAGTTGAATGGAAAATTCCGTCTTAACAGAGACCCTAATGCTCCAGAATGGTACGATAATGACACACCATCCACCGTTCAGTCGGCGAAGGAGGGGTACAGCTCCGGGTTCAATGTTGACACGGAGAACTGGAAGGCTTTCTAAGGAAGCGGAACATCTTAAATTTAGATTTAAATAGCCTATGATCAAACGGAAAACGTCTTTCCCCAGGACGTTTTCCGTTGGTCATTAAGAAGCGGAGTTGATTGCTGAGGACTTATAGGCGGAAGATTGAGATATGGATGTGGGACATAATATTCAGAGAAGCCAGAATATTCAATGAAAAGGAATAGTGCCGCTTCGACAAAAGGCTATGGATTTTGAAAGTTAAAATATTCAGATAACATTATGAAGAAGAAACACTTCGCGTCAGCCGCCGCCGTTTGTGCCGGGCTGATATTCAGTGCCTGCGAAAGCAACCTGAATGAATGTAAGACGAACAACAATGACATCATTGCCGGAGTTGAGAAGGCCACGGCCACCCGGACCTGTATTGATGGAGATCCGACAAGCGCTGGCGGGTCTGTGGGTCTGCTGTGGACTTCCGGTGACGAGCTCGGAGTGTTCGCTTCCAAGGATGGCAAGCAGGTAAAGTACACGAAGAAGACTGACGCCAAAGAGGCCGAGGCTGTCTTTACGACCACGGCTACCGACTTCACGCCGCTGTACGCCTATTACCCATACAATTCAGAGAACAATGACCGTGCTGTCACAAGCCTCTACGGAACTTTGCCTTCCACGCAGGAAATGACGAGCGGGAATATTTCCGGGGACTACAAATATGGCCGTGTGCAGGAAGGATCCGCCGAGACCGGCTACAAGTTTGTTTTCCAGCATTTCTTCTCCATAGTGAACGTTTCCATCGATGCCACTGGAACCGTTCTGGCGGACGATGTGCTTAAAACCGTAACCCTCAGCGTGAAGCGTGGAGAGACCTATGTGCCGATCTGCGGAGAGTTCACCTTCAATGTTTTGAAAGGTGACTGGAAGCTTAAGGGAACCGGCTTTACGACTTTGACAATGGACTGGGGCGAAGGCGTTTCTCTCGCCTCAAAAATTGATCGCTACATCAGCGTCTTCCCGGAGATCGAGGAGGGAGACTCCCTCAAATTCGCATTCACGACCGAGAAGCACACCGCCACTCTCGGTGTGAAGTGCAAGGTCAATTTCAAGAAGGAGCAGATGTACTCCTTCCCGCTCACACTCAGCAATTTCGCTGACAAGATTGTCATCGATGGCAGAAAGACTGATCCGGAGCCGGAACCAGATCCTGAAGTCATCACGGGGACGTTTACTTGCGCTACATATAACGTGGATGGTCTGCCATATCTTGTTAATAAAGAAGGTCCTGGCTCTTCCGGAACAAAAACATTAGGTGGAAAGGTTAACACAAGCGGTTGGGATTTCTTTGGGGTATCAGAAGATTTTGAATACCATAGCGAGTTGTCTTCTGCTCTTACGAACTACAATGCAGGAAAGTACCGTGGATCAGTTGGTGTCGGGCAAGTAGTTTCAAAGGCAGACACTGATGGACTCTGCTTCTTCTGGAAGAAGACAGGTTTGACAGTCAGTGGTGAACAATTCATAGAATATAGTGCAGCTTACGGTGACATATCCAATGGGGCGAACACTTGCATAAAAAAAGGCTTTCGCTACTATTTAGTTACCTTAGCTGACGGTACTCTGATTGACGTTTACATTACTCATATGAATACATATCAAGGAGGTTCCGAAAATGACATTGAGAAATCTAAAGAAGCTCAACACGCACAACTTACTCAACTTGCAAATTACATTAAATCTCACCTGAACGGTCATCCGATCATAATTATGGGTGACACGAATATGCGTTACACCCGTCACAAGATAAAGGAACTGTTGATTGATGTCATCAACAATGTCGAAGGCCTTGAAATTCACGATCCGTGGGTCGATATTTCTTGGGACGGAGTTTATCCTAACTATCCTGGTAAGTCTATAATGGCCCCAGAACCTCCTGAGGATAAGACAAAGATAGATCCAAATGATGATTATGGTGAAGATAAAGATAACGATGGGTATGGTGACGGATACGGTTACCAAAAAGGTGAGGTTGTTGACAAGGTCTTCTACATCAACGACGCCACCGCCCCAACCCAAATCAAGGCCAACGGCTACCTCTGCGACAAGGAAGGCTACGACGACCTCGCGGACCACTATCCGGTGATGATTGAGTTCACCTATACTACCAAGAAGTAGGAATATATCCGTGTGACTTTTTGCCGCTCCGTCCCTTTGTCGGGACAGAGCGGTTTTCTGTTAGGGAAGAACCACTTCGAGACTCAAATCGTGGTGCCAATATTCATTTCCCATCATTTATTGTTTTCTTTAAAAAAATGCACGACTCATGAAATGATTTGCCTACTTTTGCCTATATTAGGAAAGAAATTGCTGTGCATTGTTTTCCGTTTCCGGTTTACTTGCGAAACTTAAGTAAGATTATATGAATATACATAAGCTTCTTTCTGAAGGTGAACGTGTCACCTTGGAATGCAAGAAAGCCCAAAATAGTGTACCAGGCTCGCTTTGGAACACTTACTCCGCTTTCGCCAACACGAATGGCGGAACCATACTATTGGGCGTGGTTGAACATATGGACGAGCAAGACAAAGCCAAACGATTTGAAATAGTAGGCGTTGAGGGTGCCGACAAAATCCGCAAGGATTTATGGAATACAATCAACAGCCGTGAAAAAGTAAATGTCAATCTTTTGTATGACGAGGATGTACAGACGATTGATGTTGACGGCAAGAATGTTATTGCCATCAATGTGCCTCGCGCTGACTACACAGTTCGTCCTATCTATATCAATAACAATCTGTCAAAAGGTACTTTCAAGCGTAACTATGAGGGTGACTATCATTGTACAGAGCAGGAATTGAAGATGATGCTTCGTGATGCAAACGAAGCAGGCAATGATGGTTTGTTGTTGGATCGCTATACAATGGACGACATTGATATCACAACCTTGGAGCGTTTCCGCCAGATGTTTCAAAACCTGCATCCGGAGCATCAGTGGAATTCTTCTGAACATAAGGAATTCTTGATGAATTTTGGCGGTTACACTAAGGATAGAAGAACCGGGAAGGAAGGTGTGACAATGGCCGGTCTATTGATGTTCGGTAAGGGGCTTCCTATCCGTGAGCGTTTTGACAATTTACGTATGGACTACATTGACAAGTCGAACTTAATAGGCGAGCAACGTTACAGCGACCGACTGACATACGATGGCACTTGGGAAAACAACCTGTTCAATTTTATTCGTATAGTCATCCCGAAACTGACACGTGACTTGCCCCGGCCCTTCAGTATGAATGGTGTTCTACGGACAGACGACACACTTCAAGCAAAGGCTTTGCGTGAAGCTGTAACTAATATGGTTATCCATTCAGATTTTATGGTGAACGGTGTCCTAAAGGTAGAAAAATATGACAATTGCTTTGTGCTTACCAATCCAGGACTTCTAAAACTTCCAATAGAGCAGATTTACAAAGGTGGTGAGTCAAAGGCTCGCAATCAGCGTATGCAGAATATGTTTCGTATGATAGGCTATGGCGAGAATCTCGGTTCGGGCTTTCCTCTCATTCTTAATGCGTGGAATGAAAAGCATTGGATAAAGCCGGAATTATTGGAACAGCCAGAACTTATGCAAGTTAAATTGATCCTGCATATTCAGAATGAGCCTGTAAATGAACCTGTAAATGAGCCTGTAAATGAGCGACAACAAATTATTTTATCAATAGTGAAGCAAAATCCCTCCATAACAAGGGATGATTTGGCTAACAGGCTTGACATATCCCTCGCTACATTAAAGCGTGATTTAGCCTTATTAAAGAAGAATGGTTATATAACCCGTAGAGGAAGTGATAAAAATGGTCAATGGCTACTCCTCAAAAATAGTTGACATCATTCCTCAGTCACCTTCCACGATTCAAGCGTGCGGGTGGCGGTTGAAATATTCACACCCACTTTGACTAATCGCCGTAGCTTAGTCGTCTGATCCGCTGTTTGACCGGTCGCTGAGCCTGCCGAAGCGCTTCGGGCGCAATCGGTACTTTCAAATCTGTACGGAATCAGATACCCCCTCTCGTCAATCTGCCTCAGCGCATCCTCGGCTGAGCCGTCCACCTTGAACTCGAAGACATAGACGTGGTCTTTTGTCCAGCACACGGCATCAGCACGGCCTATGGCGGACTTGACCTCGGCCTGAGTGTAGTAGCCTAACAACGAAAAAACCAGATATATTATCGTCTGATAGTGCTTTTCGGTCTTGTTCTCCAGATCGTACGGAATGCCGGCCATAAAGGACTGAAGGCGCCCGAGGGCGTTGTCGATGTCACCGTTCCTCAGCGCTTTGTTGAACCTCAACACAAATGAGGCACTCATTCCTTCGGCACTTTTATAGTTGGCGAGGAGTCCTTTCAGAAAACCCTCACGAACCTCCTTGTTGGGGTAGCCAAGGGTATAGGAATGATCCTCCTTGTTGTAGCCTTTGATTGTAATGTAGCCGGTCTGATACAGCATAGGGAGCGTGTCCTCAGTCAGTTCCGGAGATATGTCGAAGTCACTTTGCGCGATTTCCGTCATCTCATCCAGCCTTGTCTCGTCAAAATTGTTCCTCTGCAATCTTTCCATCAGAAACGTCGGAGTCCCGGTCTCAAACCAGTACGACCCGAAGTCCTGCGCGTCAAGGCATTTGATCAGGCTGAAAGGGTTATAGATATCCTCCGACTCGTGGCAGAAATGGTAGCCGTCGTAGTTGTACTTAAGCTGCCCCAGCGCCTCCTCATACGAAATTCCCTGCTTGCCGGCAAGAATATTCACAGACTCGGACATATCCCTTTTAAGCTCCGACTGTGAGATTCCGCAAATCGCCGAATACTTCGGCATCATCGAGATATTCTGCAGGTTGTTCAATTCACTGAATATACTCAACTGGGCGAACTTGTTGATCCCGGTTATGAACACGAACCTCAAATACGGGTCCAGACTCTTGATCGGACTGTAGAAGTTCCTCATTATCTGACGCATCGGAGTAAGCCTCTCTCGGTTATTCATCACGTCCAGCAGCGGTGCGTCATATTCATCAATGATTATTACTGCCTTCTCACCGGTCTGCTCGACAGCTCTGTGAACCAGACCGAGAAAACGCTGGTTAACTTCCTTCTCCTCAGTCACTTTCCCGTAAAGATGTTCATATTCCAAAAGCTTGAGATTCAGTTCGCTGAGTAGTTTTTCCTCATCGCAATGCTTCGCCGTTGACATATCAAAGTGGAACACCGGATGCCGTGTCCATTCCTTCTTGAGCCTCCCTGCCTCCAGCCCCTCGAACAGTTCCTTTTCCCCCTCGAAATAACTATGGATCGTGGAGGACAGCAGCGACTTCCCGAACCGCCGAGGACGGCTGAGGAACACATACTTATAATCCTCAGCCAAGTCATTTATGAATCTGGTCTTGTCGATGTAGAGATACCCTCCCTCAATAATATTCCTGAACGTCTGTATCCCGATCGGGTACCTTATCCTTTTCGCCTCCATAATCGCAAGTCTTTAAAGTTCAATTATCAAAGATAATGAATATTCTTCTTTTCCGCCAAAAAATCAGCTGCGGCTTTGAGACTATGACGCTTTTTGAATATCAAGCCTTTTATATTCATTGCCTTATGCCTTGGTTGACCCAGATGAGCCGTGAGGTGTCGTAGCCGCGCCGATTGGCTTCCTCAAGAATTTTGTCGAGCTTGGATTGAGGTAGGGATTGGGTGCGTGAGAGAATCCAAAGATATTTGTCTGATGAACTGCCGACCAAAGCCGCGCTATAGTCTTCGTCGAGCATCAGGATTCGGTAATCTGAGTAGAAGAACATAAAGAAAGAGACCTTCAGCAGGGCAGGATGTGATTCCGGCTCCGGCTGCTTCGCTTTGCCTCGGACGGTCTTGGACTTGTCATCTTTCCAACCGGAGTTCAACACTTCGATTTTACCATCCTTCTTAAGAATATATTCGGCAGTCACATAGTTCATTCCTCTTTCAAACGAATGGTTAAATCTTGCGATTTCGTACCAGGTGCCGAGATAGCGTGAAATATCAAGAGAAGCAACGGGAGTGTTGTCAACATCGCCTGCGTGTAGACGCAAGGGCAACAGTGTCATCATCGACACGATCGCCAACAGTTTAAGGGTGCGTACCATAATACAAGTGCTTTTATGTGGTTAAAATTGTCAAACTCTTTTTCACGTGCAAATATGGTGCCTTGGGTAACGTTAGCCCTTTCTGAATCAGAAGTTTATTGTGGCGAAGTGTTGCTAATGGGGAGGTCTTGCATCTTTCGGGCGACATTATTCGCACAAAATGTCGCCCGAGGGTGTTGTACGGCACCCTTCAGGAACATTATTCGTGCTAAATGCTACCGAAGAGATCCGATAAAATACAACGCAGACCTTTGGGGCCTGCGTTGCTTAAGCGTCACTGCTCTACGGATTGTTCTCTTTTATATCCCTATCGCTTAAAGTTATTATCGATTATTGCCTGCGGCAAAAGATCCCCATAGACCTCGTAGCGGCCGGACTTAAAGTCGCCGACCCAGTCCATCATAATCATCCCCGTTGAGGTGCACTCACCGCTGATCAGGCGGCGGTAAACAGTAGGATTGTTGTTAGCTGCGTTCTCGCGGTACGTGTTGTCAGTCGAGAGGATTCCCGTATAGCCAGACGTGTGGTTGATTGTCCAGACATTCTTGGATGCATTCTCCGCCGCCCAGTCCATATAGTCGCAAACAGCCTTCGCCTTGACCTCGGGCTTCTCGACGTGGTAGTAGTCCTGCACGCCGAGCGTACCTTGAGCCACACGGCTCGTGATTCTGGCATCGGTTGTGCCCTCCTCAGCGAAACTCCATCCTGAGATGAACCCGCCTGTTATAGGTTGGTCGGCGTAGGTATCACGTGACAGTATCAGAATTTTGCCACGCAGATCGCCTACGGTCAGGTCAGGACGATAGTCGATGCGGAACCTTGACGGGAACGTCTCCTCGCTGGAGAGAAACTCGCTCATCAAAGAGTTCCACACCGAGCGGTCATTGTAGGTAGGGCTTCCGTTCTCGAACTGCATTATGACCACCGCAAACTCCGAAGGATTCGCATCGATCTTGTTCATAAGAGTTTGAACGGCCGTCTTGAACGATGTCTTTGTAGGAATGAATCCGTGATATACGTGAAGTTCGTTCACGTACTTGAAGGCCTTGACACGCACCTTCTTGTAGCCCGGACGGAAATCGAACGCCCTTATTCCCAAGTCCCATTGCGCCGACAGCCCAAGGCTTTGGGTTCTGCCAATGGAAAACGCCGTGCCGTCCCCCGTCACAGCATCGTGTGTTCCCGGAATGGAAAGCAGTGCGAACGGAGTCGAGTCATCCAGTCCGGCCATCCAAGCCCCATTGGAAGCATTGGCCCTTGTAATAGGCTCATCCTCAAGCACCGCCTCACGTTGCTCCGCCAACATTGTCTCATCAGTTTCCATTTTCTCGCTGCAAGCCGTCAGCAGCACCGACGCACAAAGAGCGGCGGCAAAGAAAGATCTTTTCATCATTATTTGAATATTAATTTATGAATATGTTAACAAACTATTTTTGAGATGAATAAAAATATCATATTCCATAAACGACAAATTATCAGCAGATTAATGAAATATGTTTTCATAACTTTACAATCATAAAGCCGTTAAGTTATAAAGGCATATTCAATCAACCTCACTGATAATTTGAAGGCAAGTTACAGAAAAAATCATAAACACGCAAGCAGGGAAAAAGAGAAAGGTAGAAAATACACCTTTGGTGTACCAACCAAGGTTAAGACATCAGGTTTGGGGCGGGTAAGAGCACCGTGGTCGGACAATGGACAGGTTCATCTTTTCTTATGCTTGATCACAGGAAATTACGTAAACTCATCTCACGGCGGTCGGCATTTTACAAAACACGTTCAGCCACACAACGTGTCTATCCATATCGAACTGAAAAACTCGAAGCAGAGAGTGGGAGATTTTCACGGCAATATGCCTCTTAGGCACTTCTGCTCTATTTGGAGATGAAAGCGTTTTGTAATCGCAACGATATTGTCAAAGCCAGTCTTCCCGATTCGCGCAAATCATAGAATAGGCGTACCGCCGTGCCTGATTATTCAATCATTAACGCTATACGATAAAGTTAGTCAACTCCTATATGGTTGCCAATTTTTGTTAAAGGCGCCCTTTAACAACATTCTAATTGCAAGAGACTGATATGGAAAATTTTACAAACAAGAGAAAAGACTATCTCACGCCCGCGGTATATGCGGAGAGGGTCGTCATCGAAGGATCCATCTGCGCGGGAAGCGATGTGAAGACTATAAAGACGGATAAGCCTAACGTCGAGGTGGACGAGTGGGACGAGATCGGAAACGAAATTTCATTTGATTAATTGAAAGAGATGAAAAAGACTATTATAAGCATAGCACTGGCGCTTGCGGCGCTCGTCGGATTCACGGCCTGTGAAAAAGAGATCAACACGGGGAAGGATGTGATTGAAGGCCTCCCTGTCAACTCGATAAAACTCAATCTGTCCGCCCCGAGCGACGATGTGATCGCCGTGACAAGGGCAAGCGCGGAAGTGGAGACCAAAGTCCAGAATATGGCGTTGCTGTTCTACAAGGCCGGCACCGACGACAAGCCGATCATCATTTACGTTGACAAGGACGGAATGGGCACCCCAACGATGCTGCCTAACGGAAGTTCAGCCTCCACAAGCACGAACTATCGATACACGGTTGATTTGAATGTGGCGGACAAAGGCATCACCACCGGTGACTGGTACCTCTACGCCATAGCCAACTACAACACCAAGTTCTGCAACGTCGAAATGGATGAAATCAAACAACTTACGAGAGATGAATTCTTGAAATACTGCGTACTGAAAAACAACCGCTCATTGGACATCGTAGAGAACTCCGTGCTTATGACCGGCAACTATTGCGAGAGCGGAAACTTTGGCGATGACGGATCTCTTACTCTTGAATATGACAACAAGGAGGATGAGTCCTGCAGAATGAACGGCGTGATCCACCTTCGCCGAATCGTCGCCAAGATCAGCTTCGAATTCGCCAATGGTTCAGACAATGTGACCTTCACTCCAGAGGCATACAGCATTCACGAATATTCAAGATCATCAACACTTCTTGAAAGACCAAATTCAACTTGGACGAGCAAGAATGATGTTACCTGTGATGACGGTTACATTGGAGTTGAAGACGAAAGTCAAGCGTTTCATTCTCACGCAGATGGGGAAAACCTTTCAATAACCAACAAGAAGATTGAATTCTATATGTTGGAGAATGTGCAGAAAGCGATCGCGACACCAGACAAATGGGAATACACAGAACGTGAAAGAAGGGTAAGCGCAGAAAGCAGGGAATTCAAATATGCACCGGAGCATGGAACATATGTCATCGTTAAAGGTCAATATAAAGATTCAAAATATTCAGGAGATGTCACCTACACCATACATTTAGGCGACTTTTCGAAGGAACACAGCTACGCTTACGATAATTTCTCAATAAGACGTAATTATCATTATACGTACAAAATTACCGTTAATGGTGTGAATAGTATCGTGACTGAAGCACAAGCCAATGATTACAATGAGCCTCAGCCAGGGGCCGAGGGAAATATCATCGGTGATATTGACCAGTCTTTTAACATAAGGTTGGACGCACATTATGAGAATGTTCTTCTAAAATTGACAATCCCAAAAAAAACAGGAAGTGTAGATGATTATTCCGTTATGGTTAACACACCATATAGTAAAAATGAAGTCGTTACGATGAAAAATATGGAAGAAGATACCTCTGAAAAGGATACCTCCACAGTTGACTACAGGTGGATCCGTTTCGGGGCACCAGCTACCACCTCAACATTCAAGGCATACGCGAAAAACAGTACCACAGATATATTCTCTCTCCTTAAAGAGATCAAGGCTCAAGGAAAACTTGCCAATGGGACTTACGATCACTTCATTGTTGAGGATGGATACGTCTATACAACAGCGTACGTAAATGAATATTACTACGAGGACAAGATTGCTGGAGCCGCAAACAAAGGGGAAGCACTCCGTCAGTTCATCAATGCTGACGACCGCAATATGACGATTGCTTTCAGTGGTATCAATGTAAGTAAAGATCAGCATAGTACTTACACCGGTAGTGTGGTTTTCTCCATCCAACAAAGATCAATCAAATCGTTCTACAATCTGGATGTGGACAACCCATTCGGAGTCGAATTGGTTGAAGAAACTGCCATTTCTCAGATGTCAACATATTTAACAAGCATCACTGGAACTGAGAGTCTTAACGGTTGGTCAAATGTTCCGTCATCATTATATGGGAACAATACAAAGTGGGAAACGGTTGTTGACATAGCTAATAACGGCTATATTTCTGCTACTCAGGAGACTATTTCAGGCTTAAAGAGCACAACAAACGTAGAGTACCAATGCTTATCCAGGAATAGGGATGAAAACGGTAATAATGCAATAGATGCCAATGAAATAAAGTGGTATCTTCCGGCGGTTGACCAATGCAAGATCTACTGGTATGGAATGAATTCTCTTGTAGAGGAAGCTCGTATAAAAATGACAACTGACGCAAGTTCAGTCAATAACTACTGGACGAGTACGAATAGTCTTGAAATTTGGTGGGCAGACGAAGGTAGTGCCTATGGTACGTTCAATTCCAACTATGCCCTATATCAGAAAATTCCTAAAATTCGTTGTGTAAGATCTCTAAAAAACACGAGCGGTACAGTAAGCGATGTGTCAAGTATCAAGGATGATGTGATTTCACTATCTGGGCTTGACAGCCGAAGCATTAGGGAAACAGGTACAGTTAACGGAGAATATTCTGAACACTTTAGAGGAGAACCGGTGGATATGCTTCCAGAAGCATTCAAAGTTGCGGATGCAGATTTAAGTTGCAAAATAAAATCAGGTACGACAACGACAACAAAAACGACATTTACAAATACAGAAATCAAATCTGGGAACTGGTGCCAAGATTATTACGCTGAAATGACTGACAGTACAGATTTAGGAAGTTGGAGAATTCCAAATGAAAAGGAGCTGTCACTGATGCTAAAATATTCAGAGAATCTAACCACCAGCATTAGTACTTATACTGCAGCAAAGAGTAAATACGCAAGGAGCTCAACAGTAAGTATGGTCTATTATGTACAAAATGCCGAACCTCGATTTATTACAACAGATGGCGATGGAACAGCAAACTACTTCAAACTCCGTTGCGTCCGTGACGCCACCCCGGACACATCGGTGGCGGATACGGACAAGAGTTCGAACACTTTTGAGAGCGGAGGGAACGTGATCAAATAACACAAACATATTTGTAAAATGAACTTGCATTTTTATCGATTGATGCTTTGCGTGCCGTTTTTTGCCGGTGCGCTTAGCTGTTCGCAGAGGGAGGCTCTGCCGGAAACTGATTCCACGAAGGAAGTCGTGCTCTTTGGAACACAGGAGGATTTCGCCGGAGACAGGACACGTTCGGTAGTCGGTGAAGTCTTGGACAACGGAGCCATCGCGATGAACTGGAGTGTCGAGGACAAAATCGGTGTCTTCGGCAGCGGCACGACCACCAATGAACCTTTCACCAGCACAAACACCTACCCGATCAAGGAGACAGGCTTCAAGGGGAATCTGGCAGATGGCGACACGCCTGAATATGCCTACTACCCTTACAGTGCGGCGGCAACCGATAAAAATGCGATTCCTGTGAATATTCCCACGACTCAGGAATATTCAGGCACATCTTCAATCGCTGAATATGACTTCAAAGCTTCCAACAAGATTGTTGAATTGAGCGACGGAAGTTTCAAGTGTAATATGCGGCAGCTGGCTGTGCTGCTTCGTTTCGAGATAACTCTCGATGACATCAAGAGTTGCATCAAGTCGAACATTGACGAGACTCTCACACTGCCTGAGGACGAGAAGGTTCAATCCATCTCAATGAGTTCGGCTGTGGCTCTGACCGGTGACTACACCTACGACATCACGACATCGCCTATGGTCCTCAAGGCCGGAACAGCCACTTCGGGAGAGGTCACAATGAATCTCACGGAGACTCCGCTGCTGAGTGGTTCTGTGACAGCCTATGCCGTTGTGGCTCCAGGGACACAATCAGGTCAGGAGTTGACGATTGACATAAAGACTACCCACTGCTCTATACAGCTGACAACAAAGGCACTTTGCGATTTCGAGACCGGAAAGTACTACGTTGTCCCGTTGAATGCTTCTGTGTTCAACAATACGGAAAACCAAGTAGCCGTGACAGAAGAACTGATGCCAGACACTCCGGATCCGGGAACAGAAGAGACAGCCAACTGTTATATGATAACGACAACTGGAACGCATTCATTCCCTGCAACGACAATCGGCAACGGTGCTGACGGAATAATAGCCGGAGCAGGATTCCATACATCTTCAGCCACCATCGCGCCGAAATCCGCCAAGTTGATGTGGCAGGACACCGAGAACTTCATTGGTGATGTAACTTATGCCGACGGCAAAGTGAGCTACACCGCCAACGGCAATGTCGGCAACGCGATGATAGCCGTTTACAGTGGCGAGAACTGCACCGGGGATATTCTTTGGAGCTGGCACATCTGGGGAGTAGGTGACGAACTTCCGACAGATGATGTGGTCACGAATCAGGCCGGGGCGACATTCACCGTGATGGACCGCACCCTCGGGGCCTGGTCAAAGACATCGTACTACACCACGCTCTACCAGTGGGGGCGCAAGGATCCGTTCCCTAATTGTTCTACTTACTATGTTGACGGGGTGGCTACAGACATCAGCAAGAGTTATAATGTCTATGCGCCTACAGAGGCTTCAGATGCTACTATAGCGGCAAGCATTCTACGGCCTGACTATCTTATCAGTGGATATAAGAATCTATCTGTCAGTGACTGGTTGGTAGAGAACAACGACTATCTATGGGGCGACACAAACACCAATAATCAGTTTACTTGGTATTCAGACGGTCAATTGTCAAATAAGGAAGCAGGTGCGGGATGGACAAATAATAAAACAATCTATGACCCGTGCCCGGCAGGATATAGAATTGCTAACAAATTTACTTTCTCAGGTTTCGTAGTTTATACGTCAGGTACAGCCACTCTTAAAGGCGATATGAACAAAGGCCGATAGAAGAAAAAGTCAACTGCATTACAACAAGTTTCCTTAGCGGAACAGTTGAGCGTTATAAGCCTAAGTTCGAGAATGGATATTATTTCAAAGCCAACACTTCAGATACAGAAGGATCATATTACCCTATGACTGGGTATAGATTCGCAGGAGATGGGGAGTTATGCGATTTTATGGGTACTACATCGTACTATTATAGTGCACCAACATCAAGCAGTCATACCGCTCAGGCATTCAACATAGGAAAATATGTTTGGAAAGATGAGGATATTGTTGGCGGTGCTGCTGGTAACAGCGGAACGATAGATGTTTTAGCAGGGAAAAACAAGTGGGAAGCAAATCCCGTCCGTTGCGTAAGAGAATCTACAAATTAAAACTGATCGACGCAGGCCACAACGGTCTGCGTCGATTGTATTAACAACATCATTCCTCAGTCTCTTTCCAAGATTCAAGCGTACGTGTTGCGGTTGAGATATTCACGCCCACTTTAACGAGTCGCCGTAGCTTAGTCGTATGCTCCGCTGTTTGGCCGGTCGCTGAGCTTGTCGATGCGCTTCGGCCACAATCGGCACATTCAAATCGGTACGGAATCAAGTACCCTTTATCGTCAATCTGTTTCAAGGCTTCGTCGGTTGAACCATCCACCTTGAACTCGAAGACATATATTTGTTCTTTGGTCCAGCACACCGCATCAGCACGGCCGACGGCGGACTTCACCTCAGCCTGTGTGTAGTAGCCTAACAGCGAGAACACCAGATAGATGATGGTTTGGAAATGTTTCTCCGATTTGTTCTCCAGGTCGTAAGGGATGCCGGCAAGATAGGACTGCATCAGCGTCAACGCCTTCTCAATGTTACGATTGTACATTGCGGCATAGAACTGGGCGACAAATCCGCTACCGGTAATATTCCGGTTTTTGTACTGCGCCAATAGCCCTTGTGTGAAACCAATCTTGACCTCCTTGTTGGGATAGCCCAATGTATAGAGATGCATATTCCGGTCGTAATCCTTGATCGTCAGGTAGCCTGTCTGATAAAGCATAGGCAATGAGTTGTCGCTGATTTCCGGTGACACGTCGAAGTCAGACTCGGGAATCATCGGCATATTGTCTAATGATGTCTCGTCAATCGGAGACTCTTTAAGCCTTTCCATAAGGTAGGTCGGGGTGCCCGTGTCGAACCAGTAACTTCCAAAATCCTGCGCATCCAAAGCCTTGATCAAACTGAATGGATTGTAGATATCTTCAGATCTTGCGCTGAAATGATAGCCGTCATAGTTGTGCTTTAACTCTTCCAACGTCTCTTGATACGATATTTCCAGAGCGTCAGCCATCCTTCTCACCGGCTCTTGCATTGAAGTCTCAAGCTCCGATTGCGAGATTCCGCAAATCGCCGAATACTTCGGCATCATCGAGATATTCTGCAGGTTGTTCAATTCACTGAATATACTCAACTGGGCGAACTTGTTGATCCCGGTTATGAACACGAACCTCAAATACGGGTCCAGACTCTTGATCGGACTGTAGAAGTTCCTCATTATCTGACGCATCGGAGTAAGCCTCTCTCGGTTATTCATCACGTCCAGCAGCGGTGCGTCATATTCATCAATGATTATTACTGCCTTCTCACCGGTCTGCCTGACGGCCGCTTTCACAAGACACTCAAAGCGTGCGTTTATGTCATCTTCAGAGATGCCATCGCCTTTTCCATATATTTCTTCGTACTCATACAATTTATACGACAACGTCCTGAGTAACTGCATTTCATTCAGATGCTTAGCAGTTGACATATCAAAGTGGAACACCGGATGCCGTGTCCACTCCTTCTTGAGCCTTCCAGCCTCCAGCCCCTCGAACAGTTCCTTTTCCCCGGCGAAATAACAATGGATCGTGGAGGACAGCAGCGATTTCCCGAACCGCCTCGGACGGCTCAGAAACACATACTTATAATCCTCTATCAAGTCGTTTATAAACCCCGTCTTGTCGATGTAGAGGTAATCCCCCTCGACAATATCTCTGAATGTCTGTACCCCGATAGGGTACCTTATCCTTTTCGCCTCCATAATTCTCAAGTCGCTAAAGTTCAATTATCAAAGATAATGAATATTCTTGCTTTTCAATAAAAAGAATAAGCATTCTTCAGCATTCTTGGTGTCTTCTAAAGACAAAAATAACAAATTTGCCCTTAAAAATCAAAGGGCAAATAACAGTCTGAATTTGCATTACCTCGTTGGTAATCTCCGTGACAACGTCGTTAGTTTTCGGATTGCCAAGAGCTTGTCGCCGTACCTATAAATTGTTAATCGCAGTGTTCAGCCCGTCGCGACGTTTCTCGAAGACACTCTTGAAGCTTTCGATTGTCTCTTGGTATGTCATTCCATATTCGTCACCGCAGTTTCCAGAGTGGGAATAGTTGATACTCCAGATTTTCCAGTTGGACTCAGCCGCCTTTTCCCGCTCCTTGCCCATCTGTGCAATCTTTTCAGACTGGTTCTGGAATACGGAATTGTACAGAGAGTTCCATCTTACCTTTACCCTTTCAACGAAATATGGATCTTTAAACAGCCAAGGATACCAACCATATGGGGATTCGCTCTTTGATGATGTTCTCTGATACATCAAAGCGGAATAACCTCCCAAGTTTGTGAACTTGTATGGAACCGGCTCCCAATCCTCCATCTGCCTTATGACACTGCTGCTGTTGTATTTATCAATATTCACATAGGTCTGGTAATCGAAATCCCAGACAGGTCCTGCGAAGAACTTGCCGTCACCGTCCTTGTAGGCGAAAGCGCTTTTCGGCCACTGCATCTCATCGTTCATCGCAAGTTCGTTGATTATCCACCAGTCGATCATTGAGTTGATGTCGAGCTTCTCGTAAGCCTTGTCGAAATATTCCCTCGCCGTGGTCTGGTCATTGCGGTCAATACATATCGCTCCTTGGTACAGATTCTCATCAAAGTCGTTGATGTATGCCATAATCTCTGTTGTCAAGGATGTTGTGATCTCGTCTGCGTCCTTGAATGTGATTGGAACCTGACGGCGAGTTGTCCTGATTATGTTATCCTCGTCCGAACTCATCTCGAACAGGAAGCCGCAGTCAGCGACTTTGGCATCAGCCTTCTTTTCAAGTACCTTGTCAACCTTCTTATGTTTCAAATCCAGTCTGTTCTTGTTGATTTTGACGTGTTCGCAGAGGAAGTATGTTCCGACGTGGATTCCATTCATCACAACCTCGACAGTCTCTCCGTGTGGATTATAGACCAGACCTTTGCCTAATGTGTTTTCAGTGCCCGCCTCATCGGTGAAATGCTCCTGTATCTCATTGGCCAGCTGGTAAGTGAAAGCATTCCTCATCATTGACTTGTCAAACTGGCTCGCCACAAGGCACCAGTGGTCGTGCGCTTTCATTCCAAGAACTGACAAGTCATCACTCAACTTGATGTTGACCGGTTTCTTTGGCCATAATCTGGATGAATTGCCTCGTGTTCTGATGCTACAGATGTCAGTCAGTTGATTCTCTCCATCCTTATATATGGAAATCTTGTCCGACTTTGTCCAGTCTCCTTCCTTTCCTGTTATCTTGACAGTGCCCAGCAATATGTCATCACTTGTCACATTGTTGACCGTTTCCTGGTTGATGTCCAGCACCACAACCGGCAGGCCTGTGTTGGTAACCGAGACTTTATATTCCTTGGTCTCCAGTCCGTTGGTGACGGTATAGACCACAGGTTCGGAGGATGAGAAGTCCACCTCGCTTTCGCCGCTGGTCTGAACCTGCCCGCCGACAGTCACTGCGGCACCTTTGGATGTGGTGAAGGTCGGAATCAGCTTGAAGTCGTAGAGGTACGGAATGAATCCATCGATGTTCCCGGTTGTCTGGTTGATTTCAAGGGACTTTTCTGTCACAGTGTGGAGAGTCGTCTCTGTACTGTTCCCTACATAATACGCCTCTGTCGCCAGAATCTTGCCGGTGTTGTTTGCCACCTTAAAGCTGAAAGACCTCAGTTCCGGTGATTCCGCCGTTGAGTCAAAGATCTGCAGATTGTTCTCAGACTTGAGATTACCAAGATCAAGCGGCACATCGTAGCAGTAACCAGCCTTGAAATCCTGCAACGCCGTCACATTGAATTTGACTGTGTGCTTGTCCGTCAGCAGCAGTACCTCTATCGCATCACTAACCTTCAGGTTCGGCGCGATCGAAGCATACGCCACAACCTTGCCCGCCACACTTTTTCCGTTGCCGGAAGCGTCAGACAGATTAACCCGGATTGATGAATATGTTTCCTCAGCCACCGGTGTCAATCCTGCGGAAAGATCAGTAAGGTTCATCGTGAAGTTTCCTGTCAGCATTCTCTCAGCGTCAGTGCTTTTAACCACGAGCGCGTTAAGCGCTTCATCATTATCAATCCCGTCCAAACCATTGAACGCCACCTCAAACCGGAGGATGGAGACCATTGGATTGAATATGAACCGGTAGCTCCCGTCACTTGTCTTGACAGGGGTGTCACTGGCTTTGACATCGTTCGCCGCGATTGATGTCTCGTCCGTGTAGTACTGTACAGAAGAGACCGTGACCGGAATGGCTTTGCTGTCTGTAGCCTCCTTCACGTAAGGATAGTAAGCGAATTTAGGATTGTCTCCGGCATTCATTGAGCCGGAGAACAATCCTGTGCTTACCGCAGTGGTGAAAGTCCCCTCAAATTCAGCGTTGCTTGTAGAGTTGCCGAACACTCCGATTTTGTCACTGGCTGACCATAGTATTCCAAGGGAACCATCCTCGGTCGGTTCTGTATCAAGCTGTGTCCGTGTCACCGGAGTCTGTCCGAGTTCTCCTGTGAGGGTTATCATCTCCGTGTCGGAAAACTCAACCTCTTGACTGCTGTCGCACGAGGCTATCGTGAGAACGACAGCAACGGCAACTGCCGATGCCAATTGAATCCGTTTCATCACCTATGTGTGTTTAAAACATTAACCTAATCAGCAGTTTCCATAGGTTAAGTTTAAGTCAGGCTTCTGGTTATAGTCCGAAGCCAGTTCCTCCGTTACTGTAGGATGAGTCGTAGCTCTTGGAGCCAGATGATGTAGCGTCACGGACGCAACGGACCGGTTGAGCCGCAAATTTATTTGCGATGTCAACAGTGTTTACAATATTCCTGCTGCTTAGTGTTGATGATGTTGAAATATTGTATAGTGTCATATATAAGCAAGATGCCTTGTTGGCATTTGATGACGGGGCACTTGCCCAATATGAAGCTGAGACATTCAAAGATTCGCCAAGGCTTCCTGTGGCTCCACCACGAATTCCTGTCATTGGATAAAAGCACCCTTTTGTGTCGCTGGTATTCTTTTTAAAATAATAGCCATTTTCGTACTTGACGTAATTTGTATATTTATGTCTCGTTTTTACATTGCTTGACGCATTACTTCCTGTTGATGTTTCACTGAATCCGGTCCAAGTATATTTGCTGGCCACTCTGTAACCTGAAGGGCAAGGGTCGTAGATAGTCTTATTATTTGTCCATCCAGCTCCGGCATCGGTACTTGTGACAGACACTGACTTCGTATTGTTATCCCCCCATAGATATTGATTATCAGCAGCCAGCCAGTTCCAATTTCCGGTGACAGCATTGTCGTTGAGAATCTTGTCAGGATTCCTCACACTGGTCAGAAGTGTTGCGTCAGCTTCTGTCGCTGGAGTATAAACCGGGTAACTGTCGCTTATTTCAGTCAGAACACCATTGACATAGTACGTAGTGCTGTTAGGGAATGGATCTTTGCGTCCCCATTGGTAAAGCGTCGTGTAGTATGATGTCTTTGACAGTGCTCCCAGAGTTCTGTCCATCACGGTAAACGTTGCGTTTGCCTTGTTTGTCACGACCTCATCCTCCGGCAGCGTGTCACCGACACCCCAGATGTGCCAGCTCCAAAGAACATTCCCGTCACCATCATAGACGGCGATCTGAGCATTCCCGACATTCTTTTGTGCCGTGAAGATCACATTACCATTCAGCAGACTGACATTGGTGATGAAACCTTCCGTGTCTTCCCACATAAGCCTTGCGGTTTTTGGAGCAATGACTGAAGTGGTTGTATGGAAGCCGACATCGGGAATTATGCCGTCGTCACCATTGCCGATCACTGTGGCATCGAATGAATATGTGTTCGCCGCGGTAATCATATAGCAGTTGGCTGGCTGCCCTGTCAATTTCTCCGGATCCGCAGGTGTGTTGTCTTCCACCTTAGCCCCATTGTTCGCAAACACGGATGCGTTAAGAGGAACAATGTAGAACTTGCCGACTTCGAAGTCACACAAGATTGTGGCGGAAAGCTTAACGGAAAGATAATCGTTGATGACTAGCTCACAATCAAGCGTCTGATCCTTCTGTTTTCCTGAGGCCACCACCGCGTATGCGACAATGGTTCCCGCAAGGTTTGGAGAATCAGAGAGAATCAGAGTAAGGCCGCCGTCACCATCTCCGGCAAATCCAAGCACGTCATTCCCGTTCTCTATATTCTTTTCGAGGTCAAGAAGACTGTAAGTGAAATTACCTGTCAGCCTTGCGCCAGCCTTGATTTTGATAGACTTCAATGTCGCCGCCGATGATTCCGTTACATTCTTACTGATAAGGCTACCAACGTCAGTCAGATTGATCTCAAACCGAAGCAATGAGGTCAGTTGCTTCATATTGAACCGATAGCTCCCGTCACTGAGTTCCGTGAACTTGTATGCCGCCTTGAAATCGTATTGGGAGATTGAGTTCGCGTCGGAATATTCCTGAACGGCAGGGATATTCACAGGAATCGCATTTTTATCGGTTGCTGACGCATTGTAAGGGTAGTATGCATATTCTGGTGTCTCGCCGTTAGCAAAGTTTCCTTTGAACCCTGTCTCCCTTATCGGGTAGGTGTTCGTGCTGGTGAACGGCTCATTGTTGGTCGTGCCGCTGCCGAAGACACCGATTTTGTCCTCCACGCTCCAGTTCATCGCAAGAGCGCCGTTGTCCAGAATCTCGCCGACAACGGAGCGTGTCCTGTCTCCGGCGAAATCCTCCTGTGCTCCAAAGATCACGATTTCCTTCGTGGAATCAGTTTCCGGCAGAGCCTCCCTCTGCGAACAGCTAAGCGCACCGGCAAAAACCGGCACGCAAAGCAACAAACGATAAAAATGCAAGTTCATTTTACGAATATGTTTGTGTTATTTGATCACGTTCCCTCCGCTCTCGAATGTGTTCGAACTGTTGTCTGCTTCGTTCGATGATGTGTCAGGGGTGGCATCCCTCACGCAACGGAGTTTGAACACGGCATTGTCTTTTATTTCGTGGTTGGTATTATCCGTTCCAAGGTATTGAAGATTTGTTGTTATCTGGTTGTAATAGTTCACATAAAATACCATTACATCGCCAGAAGGACGCGTATATTTACTTCTGGATGCTGTCAATAGATCAGTATGCCCTTCTGTGTCTTTTGTATAAAGATTGATAAGCGCAAGCTCCTTTTCATTAGGGATTCGCCATTGTCCAAGATCAACCTCCCCATTTTCAGAATAATATTTCTGGCACCAATCCTCTGTCATCACCTCCGTCACGGTGAAGGTGTTTCGTGTCAGAGTGGACGACACCTCTGCGTTTAGGAAGCCATTGGCGATTTGGAACGCTTCAGGAAGTTTGTCAGGTGTTTCTCCTCTGAAGTGTTCGGCATATTCCGTTTGCACTGTGCCCGTTTCTCTGACACTCTTGTTGTCAAGACCTGTTATTGTCACAATTCTTGTGTCGGAATTATATTTTGAGGCAGTGTTAGTCTCTGCTGAATAGTTCTTCAATGAGCGGACGCAACGAACCGATCCGGTGCCATAGGCCTCTCCGAAAGCGGATCCTTCGTCAGCCCACCAGGTCGCATTGCCTGACGTGCTGTTCCAGTAATTATTCAGATTGCCTTTGTTGGTCTCCATCTGAATTCTTGCCTCACTTGGAAGTGAGTTCATACCGAACCAAAAGTACGTGCACTGGTCAACTGCCGGGAGATACCATTTGATCTCATCACCGTCAATGGTGCCGTCACCATTTTCATCCCTGTTTCTTGACAGGCATTGGTAGATGCCGTAACTTCCCGTTGTTGTGAGGGTATTACTATTGAATGTGATTGCATTATTGGACAAGATGTACCCAAATGAGTCCGTGTTTACATAGGTACTCCAGGATGCAGAGGTTCCTATCGCATTCTTGAAGTTACTATAGCCATAATGATTGTCGTTATAGGATGTTCTGTCACTTGTGTACGAATTGTCGTAATAGGATGTCTGTGCCGTCTCCTCTACCTGCTCGATTCCGTAAGGGTTATCGACAGTCAAATCAAAGAATGATTTGATTGAACGCTGCTGGATAGAGAACACGATATTGTCGATATAGGAACTCTGCTTGTCCTCGCTTATCTTTATCTCTCCGAATGAGATTCTCATCGAACGGTCGTCAGCGTTGATGAACTTTTGGAGTTCGGCACTCTTGTCTGAGGCTAACTCCATCTTCCTGTCGTAGTAATATTCATTCACATAAGCGGTCGTGTAGATATATCCATTACTGTAAATAAAGTACTTCCCTCCTGATGTCAGTGAACCGCTGTTAATAAGTTCATCAAGGAATGTGAATATGTCGGTAGTCTCGCTTTTATTATAAGCCTTGAACGTTGTTGTGCTGGCCGGTTTGCCGAATCTTATCCAGTCGTAATCCGCACTTGCCTTTTCTGTAAGGTTCGTATTGGTGATCAGGACATTCTTGCTGTACGGTGTGTTCAGCATCACGGAATAGTTATCGACTATTGCGTCCTTAGTGGCGATTTTCAACAAGACATTCTCATAGTGCGCGTCAAGCCTTATGTTGAATGACTCGTTGTTGTAGCTGACCAGATTTCCCTCGGCACCAGGCTGGTTTTCTACATTTGTCGTAGCTTCTACGACAATGCTGTTCACACCGTTCACTGTGACTGTGTAGGTGTAGTGATAATTGCGCCTTATTGAGAAATTCTCGTAGGCGAGGCCGTTCTTTTTTGAGAAGTCTCCGAGGTGAATTGTGTAGGTCACGTCTCCGGAATATTTGGAGTCCTTATATTGTCCCTTCACAACAATGTATGTTCCGTGCTCCGGGGCGTATTTGAATGTGCGGTCTGTCGCACTCTCCCTTCTTTCTCTCTCTGAATATTCCCACGTCGTCGGAGATGCCTTGGCTTTCTGAATATTCTCGGGCATATAGAACTCAATCTTATTGTCAACTACGGCAAGACTGACTCCGTCGGCGTGCGAGTGAAACTCGCCGTCTCCTGCATATTCCCCATTGTTGTAGGTCACGCCGTTGGTGGTTGTCCATCCATCGAATGGTCTCTCCATCAGGGTAGATGACCGTGAATATTCGTGAATGCTGTATGTCTCGGGGGTGAAGGTCACATTCGTTGTCTTGTCGTTCGTGCCGCTTTTGAACTCGAAGCTGATCTTGGCGACGATTCTGCGAAGGTGGATCACACCGTTCATTGTGCAGGACTCTTCCTCCTTGTTGTCATATTCAAGAGTAAGAGATCCGTCATCGCCAAAGTTTCCGCTCTTGCAATAGTTGCCGGTCATAAGTGTAGCGTTCTCGACGATGTCCAGCTCGCGGTTCGCCTTGTTCACGTTATAGGCAAGGAATTGGGTTCTGTTCAGTTCCGCTATTTTGGTCATATCGACGTTGCAGAACTTTGTGTTGTAGTTGGCTATGGCGTAGAGGTACCAGTCGCCGGTGGTGATGCCTTTGTCCGCCACATTCAAATCAACCGTGTATTGGTAGTTCGTGCTTGTGGAGGCTGAACTTCCGCTAGGCAGCATCGTTGGGGTGCCCATTCCGTCCTTGTCAACGTAAACGATGATCGGCTTGTCGTCAGTGCCGGCCTTGTAGAACAGCAACGCCATATTCTGTACGTTGGTCTCCACTTCCGCGCTTGCCCTGGTCACGGCGATCACATCGTCGCTCGGGGCGGACAGATTGAGTTTTATCGAGTTGACAGGGAGGCCTTCAATCACATCCTTCCCCGTGTTGATCTCTTTTTCACAGGCCGTGAATCCGACGAGCGCCGCAAGCGCCAGTGCTATGCTTATAATAGTCTTTTTCATCTCTTTCAATTAATCAAATGAAATTTCGTTTCCGATCTCGTCCCACTCGTCCACCTCGACGTTAGGCTTATCCGTCTTTATAGTCTTCACATCGCTTCCCGCGCAGATGGATCCTTCGATGACGACCCTCTCCGCATATACCGCGGGCGTGAGATAGTCTTTTCTCTTGTTTGTAAAATTTTCCATATCAGTCTCTTGCAATTAGAATGTTGTTAAAGGGCGCCTTTAACAAATGATAGTTTTGTGTTTGTTTTTGTGTCTTGTATTGTTGAATAGTGTATTATTATTCATTGGTTTGACAGACAAATCCAAACGGTGGTGTGATATGCTGTCCGGCACTGCCACCGTTTGGGTGTATGGTTATTCTGTCGTCTTACTTCGCTCTTGTGATAACGGCGCGGCTGAGGGCCGGGTCATCGTAGAACATATTGTCAACTCCGCCCTTGCTGTCGAGCTCAAGCTGTGAGGCTGGGACTCCGAACTCCTTGGTGAGGCAGTCATAGACGGCCTGTGCTCGCTCTTGGCTGAGCTTCTCGTTGATCTTCTTGTTGCCGGTGGCCGCGTCGGCATAGCCGCTGACGGTGAACTTAGCTCCGGTTGTCTTCAAGATCTCTGCGAGAAGTCCGAGGTTGACCCTTGCCTCCTTGCTGAGTTCGCTCTTGCCGAGCTCGAATCTCACGTAGTATGGGGAGGCGATGGTGTTGGTGGTCTCGACGATCTCCGGCTTGGACTTAAGTGCGGCGAGCTCGCTCTCAAGACGCTCACGCTCGGCCTTCAGCTCGGCGAGGGCGATCTGGTATGAAGATATGTCGGAGGACTCGATGACCTTCACGACCTTGCTCCTCTCCCATCCGCGCGGTTTGAACTTGTAGGTGAGGCCGAGTGTCGCGGATAGATTGCCCTCGCCCCAGCGGTGTCCGGTCTCACCGTCGAACGCCTCGTTCACCATCATAGCGTGCACGTTGACGTTTAGGTCAAGCGCGTCGCAGAGTCTGAATGCGTTGATGAGGCCGAGGTTGGCGCTGATCTCGTTTGTCTTCGGCTCCTCTGAATATACGTGCGCCCATCCCAGTCCGATGAACGGGGTAGGGTTCCAGATGTGTCCCTTCGGCTGGTAGCCGCAGAATGCGTTGGCGAGGTTGAACATAACGTCGGCGTGGATATTCCAGAAGTTGAATTCCTGCTTCTTGAGCCAGTATCCGTGTCCGCCCTTTCCCGGGACTTCCGCATCAAGGCCGTGGGTTCCGTCCTGTGTCGCTCCCTTCTGTCCGATTCCGCTGTAGGCGAGTCTGGCTCCCACAGTAGGGGTGAACCATTTGCCCACATAGATGTTGAGCGCCGGGGCGAGCCTGTCGCCGAACTTGCACTGCTTGTCGTGCTCCCCGAAGTAGATCTGCGCTCCGCCATCTACTCCGATAAACCAGTTCGCCTTGAACGGGGCGGTCTCCACCCTGTACTTGTCAGAATTGTACTCCACCGTGACCGTCGTGTCGGTCTTTACTGTCGGCTGCTGCGCCATAGCGGACACTCCCGCCAGCGCCATCATAGTTGTTGTGATTAGAATTTTGTTCATATTGTTTGTACTGTTTGTATTTGCGTTGTTATAGTTGCGGTAAAGGGTGTTATTCGCCTTTACGTTTCATATGGTATTTATAGTTGTTGTCGATGATAGCTTGTGGGCACAAATCACCGTAAACTGTATAATCCCCAGATGTTCTTGCACCAACATAGTCCATCATTACAATACCCGTTGAACCATTCCAACTTGCTGAATTTATGTAGTTATATAATTTTACGTTATTATTGGCCGCATTTTCACGATACCCATCATCAGATGATAACATATTTACATATCCAGATGTGTGATTAATAGACCAGCGATTAATCATAGCTGCATCTGTATGAAAAGTTCTTGACTTTGTTAATTGTGATTCTATTGCATTCCATTTTAATGTCGGATATTGTCCTTTGTTAAACACGTTTAGTCCAGCTGCATCTGGAGAATAGCAGTCTTGGATATTAAGTGTTCCGCTGACGGTTCTACTATATATTGATACTTCGGATCCATTGACATCATGTGACCATCCTGTGTATCCACCTACAACAGGACCATCGTTGTTATATTTTGTCCAATCTCTGCAAAGGAAAAGAATCTTTCCTCGCATATCCTTTATTGTCAGATCAGGTCTGAAATCTACTGTATATGACTCATTATTGATTCCCGGATTAAGTGTGGCTTTCATTTCTTCTAACTTCTTCTGCATAGCAGGCTGCCACTTCTCTTCTGAGTTTGGTGTTGTTATAACAGCTTCTTTTAAATATTCATCTTCATGACGTATCAATACAATAATAAACTCTCCAGGATGCTGTTGCAAATAATACTTGAAACGCTCCATTACATTGTCCCAAGTGAATGTCGTGGCAACTTTACCATGGCAAAGAATCATCTCTTGATCACTATTAAGAGCTGGACGTAAGTCAAATGCTCTAATACCCAATTCAAATTGCTTGTCCAATGACAACTCTTGAGTTTGACCTATTCCTGTGCCATATTTTGTTCCGTCTCCTGTGGCAGCGTCGTGTGTACCAGGTATAGACATTTGTGACACGTAAATGTCATCATCCAAAGGTGTTATCCAGTTATTGTTTCCTTGGTTCTTTGTTGTAATCCAAGGAAGCGTGATGCGATTTTTGGTACTCTGAAGAATTTCAAAATTTGCACCTATGGTCGCAGTTAATTCTGTCGCACCTGTGGCGTGAACACGTATTTTGATTTTGTGTGCGTTATTAATGCTGACCGGAGGCAAGAATGCAGTCAATTTTACCGAGTCTTTGGCATCAAGATGCAGCGAATTTGTTCCGTCTGCCGTATTTATACCAACAAAGAATTGAACCTTGGAAGTTGCATCGCTTCGTTCAAGTTCATCTGTTTTTAAATTATAAACAAATTGTTTGCTGCTGGCTCCATAGTCAGAAGCATCCATACTTATACTTATTCCTCTAATGTAGGTGCCTTCAAGGTTATCGGCCTCGGAACCTCTTACGATAACTTCCAACGTAGTCATTATCGGTTTGAATTTGAGTTCAACCTTGTTTATAGGTGTGGTTGACAACTTTGCCACCATAATTGCGTTGGTCATATCCGGTGTGGTCTCATACATATTCCCAACCTTGTCGCCCAATGTACAGTACTGATTTAAGTTGGCATTGATTGTGACTTTCCCGTCAACCATACTTGCGACAGTATTATCATCAGCCGGGTAAACCGCATAAAAGTGGTGCTCCTCATCATCACTGCCCCAAGCGAGCCCGTTTTCATTGTAAGCCAGCTTGCCAGTGTTCTTGTTGACCTCATCCACGGTGTAGTCAGCTTGCTTCACATCCTCGGCCTCGTCGCAGAAGATGCGGACCTTGTCATCTTTCACCCAGTTGATCTGGAGATTGTCATCCGCATCGTAGGCAGTCCTTGTCTTGTCCTCAGAGATAGAGAACGTAACCTTTTTACCCGAATGCTGACCATTGTCCGGGTCAAACTCATTCTCGTTGCAGGAAACAAAAGTTCCGGTCACCAGCGTAGCGGCCAGAAACGCTATCTTGAATAATTCGTTTTTCATCGTGAAGATTCTTTTTTTCGTTTTACACAAATACGTCCTCTGGAAATACGTCCCGTCGTCCGTTAGTCCCACTGGTCAATCGTGAATTCATCCCCCCCCTCCTGACGGTCAATCGTAGTGGTAGTGTTGCCTTCCTTAGTCACCACCTTATCCTTCGATCCAGCGCAGATCCCACACTCCGGTCTCACGCTGACGAGGCTTGTCTCTGGGGTCACATAACCCCGATTAAGTTTCATACACATATTACCAAATAACCATTAAATTCACTAAAAAATCGCTTCAATTTCCCTCCGAACTTCCTAAAGGAGAAGCATTTTACAAAAGTACTCCTTTAACAAAA
>CAVBMN010000015.1:0-37967 GCA_963596515.1 bacterium | reverse complement strand
CCATAGACGGTCTCGGTAATCTGAACGAGGACAATTCCTTGCCTATTCATCGTGAGCCTCCGAAGTTCGAGGATCTGAAGACCTCGCAGGAGGTTCTCTACACGGGAATCAAGGTCATCGACCTTCTGGAGCCTTATCTTAAAGGCGGAAAGATCGGTCTTTTCGGTGGCGCAGGTGTGGGCAAGACCGTGCTTATCAAGGAACTCATCAACAACATCGCCAAGAAACACAACGGATTCTCAATCTTTGCCGGAGTGGGGGAGCGTACCAGAGAGGGAAACGACCTGCTTCGCGAGATGATCGAGTCTGGGGTGATCAAATACGGTGACGAATTCGTGAAATCTATGGAGGAAGGCCACTGGGATCTCTCCAAGGTTGACCGCAAGGAACTTGAGAAGTCACAGGTGGCGATGGTGTTCGGCCAGATGAACGAACCGCCGGGAGCGCGTTCTTCCGTGGCTCTTTCCGGACTGACCCTCGCCGAGTCTTTCAGGGACAGTGACAAGGGAGACGGCCCGAGGGACATCCTCTTCTTCATAGACAACATATTCAGGTTCACTCAGGCCGGTTCCGAGGTGTCAGCCCTTCTGGGCCGAATGCCTTCTGCTGTGGGTTACCAGCCGACACTTGCCACGGAGATGGGCCAGATGCAGGAGCGCATCACTTCCACCAAGAACGGCTCAATCACCTCAGTTCAGGCGGTTTACGTGCCAGCGGACGACTTGACCGACCCGGCTCCTGCCACCACCTTCTCGCACCTTGACGCGACGACGGTGCTCAGCAGAAAAATCACTGAGTTAGGAATATACCCGGCTGTGGATCCGCTGGAATCGACTTCCCGAATCCTCGATCCTAACATTGTCGGTCAGGATCATTACGACATTGCCCAGCGCGTCAAGCAGATCCTCCAGAGGAACAAGGAACTTCAGGACATCATCGCGATCCTCGGTATGGACGAGCTTTCGGACGAGGACAAACTGACCGTGAACCGTGCCCGTCGTGTGCAAAGGTTCCTGTCGCAGCCGTTCGCTGTGGCTGAGCAGTTCACGGGCGTGCCTGGCGTGATGGTGGACATTCAGGATACCATCGACGGCTTCCGCAGAATCCTTGACGGAGAAGTTGACTACCTGCCGGAGCAGGCATTCCTCAATGTCGGAACCTTGGACGATGCCATAAAGAAGGGCGAGGCGATCCTCGCTCAGGCGAAGTAGGAATATACTAAAGTAAGAATATGTCAGAGAAAACTTCAGAGTTGGTTCTGGATGTCATTTCACCCGAAAGGACGTTGGTTCACACGGTTGTGGATTCCGTGGAACTTCCCGGCACTAAGGGCCGTTTCGAGGTTCTGAAGGATCACGCGGCGCTGATCTCCTCGCTGGAGAAGGGGCGGGTGACTTACCGGATCGGTGAGAAGACGGAGAGCGTGGACATTTCCTCTGGCTTTGTGGAAATCAACGACAATCACGTTGTCGCTTGCGTGGAACTGTGATGAGAAAGTGGATTTACATATTCATTTGCCTTTTGCTTCCGTTGTCTTTGGCTGCGGAGCCTTCTTCTTCGGTCGCTGAACTTGCCGAAGCACCTGTGGTTCAGCAGGGCTTACCAACTGCGGAGGAGAAGAGTGGCGGCTTCGATATGGATGAATATCTCTACGGTCACGTCCGCGACTCCTACGAGTGGCACATCACCACGGTGAAAGGCCATCCGGTCAGCATCCCGCTGCCGGTGATAGTCGCTAGCAAGACCGGAAACGGCTTCCATATATTCAGCTCCAAACATTTGGAGCACGGGGAATATGAAGGTTTCTACATCGCCCCGGCAGGCAGCAAGTACGAGAACAAGATAGTCGAGCGCGCCGCGGACGGCTCCGAGGTCAGACCATGGGACTTTTCCATCACCAAGAACGTGTTCGGCCTGATGATCAACTGCGCCCTGCTGCTTTTCATCGTGCTTGGGACCGCCAAATGGTATCGGAAGCACGATGCCCGTGAGGAAGCTCCGAAAGGCGGAGTCGGCTTGATGGAGATGCTGGTGACGATGATCGAGGATGATGTCATCAAAGGTAGTGTCGGGGAGGACTACAGAAAGTACTCGCCTTACCTGCTGACAGCGTTCTTCTTCATATTCATAAACAACCTGATGGGAATCGTGCCGTTCTTCCCGGGCGGAGCGAACATCACAGGCAACATCGCCGTGACGCTTGTGCTGGCGTTGTTCACCTTCTTCATCGTCAATATATTCGGTAACAAGCATTACTGGAAAGACATCCTTTGGCCGGAGGTTCCGACTTGGCTGAAAGTGCCGGTGCCGCTGATGCCAGCGATCGAGTTGATCGGAATATTCACAAAGCCTTTCAGCTTGATGGTCAGGCTTTTCGCCAATATCCTTGCTGGACACTTCATGATCTTGGGTGTCGTGGCCGTCATATTCCTGACCGCTGAGTTGGGAGCGGCCCTGAACGGCAGCCTTACGGTCGTGGCGGTGCTGTTGGGTGTGTTTATGGATTGTCTGGAACTGCTTGTGGCCTTCATTCAGGCTTATGTGTTCACAATGCTGTCGGCGGTCTTCATCGGGCTGTCGCGGCAGAAACCGGAAACTACGGAATAATTTGGAATATTCAGAATAGTTAATTTAAAATCATAGAATTATGTTACTTTCTACAATGTTACTTCAGGCTCTGTCTCTTGGAAGACTCGGCGCTGCCCTTGGTGCTGGATTGGCTGCTTTCGCCGCCGCTTTTGGTATCGGTAAGATCGGTGCTGCTTCCCTTGAGGCCGGCGCGCGCCAGCCGGAGAAGGCTGACCACTACAGAATGACGGCCATCATCGTCAGCGCCCTCATCGAAGGTGCCTGTCTGTTCGCAATCGTTGTTTGTCTTATCGCGAAATAGCAAATGTCACTCATCACTCCTGATTTCGGATTGCTTGTCTGGATGACGCTGATCTTCGGCATCGTCTTCTTCGTGCTGGCCAAGTGGGGGTTCCCTATGATCACCGGCTCGGTCGAGAAGAGGGCGACGAGGATCAATGATTCCATCAAGGCGGCGAAGGAGGCGGAGGAAAAACTCCGCAATCTTGCCGAGGAACAGTCCCGGATGATCGAGGAGACCAGGCAGGAGCAGAGCAGGATCTTGAAAGAGGCTGCCGCCTCAAGGGACAACATCGTCGAACAGGCGAAGACTCAGGCAAGGGAAGAGGCTACCAGAATTCTGGAACAGGCCCGCACCCAGATAGCCGCCGAAAAGGAGAGCGCTTTGCGGGATGTCCGCAAGGAGGTGGCTTTGCTTTCGGTGAGCGTGGCTGAGAAGGTTTTGAAGAAGAGCCTTTCCGATGCTGACGGGCAGTCCGCTCTTGTTGACAGGTTGGTGGATGAGGTCCCCTCATCGAAGGACTTGAAGAATTGATGCTATGAACACAGGTATTATCGCGACACGTTACGCCACCGCACTTCTGAAGCTGGTTGATGAGACCGGCTCCGGTGATGCGGTCGCGGCTCAGGTTCAGGCCATTGAGAAGGCTCTTGACGAGGTGCCTGACTTCCGTCGTGCCGTGGATGATCCGGCGGTCGCTCCGGCGAAGAAGCTCGAACTTTTTGAGGCGGCGCTTACATCGGTCCCTGAGCTTGTCGAAGGGACTTCCCGGCCGAATCAATCGCTTCGGCAAGCTCAGCGACCTGTCGAAGCGACAGCTATCACTGCCGAATTGCGGAAATTCCTGGAACTCCTGATCCGCAACGGCCGCATCGGGGATGTGCGTCTAATATTCACTACTTTCATCACTGAATATTACCGCTCGCGTCACATCAAACGTGCCCGGCTTGTGGTCGCAGATCCGGCATTGCTGACCCCTGATCCAATTTCTTCGGTCGCTGAGCCTGTCGAAGCGCCGACCTTGGAGTCCCGTCTTCGGGATCTGATCGAGAAGCGGACTGGCTGCAAACTGATCCTCAAGACTGAGGTCAACCCGTCCCTGATAGGCGGTTTCGTCTTCGAGGTCGAGGACACCGTTCTGGATGCCAGCGTCTCCCGTCAACTCAATATCATCCGGAGTCAATTCATAGAAAAGAACAGAAGAATAGTTTAGTATGGACAACATAAAACCAAGTGAAATCTCCCAGGTGCTTCTGGAGCAGCTGAAGGACATCGACACCTCCCTCCAGTTCGAGGAAATCGGCAAAGTCTTGCAGGTCAGCGATGGTGTGGCCAGAATGTATGGCCTGACCAATGCCGAGGCCGGAGAACTGCTCGAATTCGAGAGTGGAGTCAAAGGCGTTGTGATGAACCTTGAGCAGGATAATGTCGGTGCTGTGCTTCTTGGACCTACGGACGAGATCAAGGAAGGAATGACTGTCCGCAGGACCGGTCGTATCGCCTCTATCAAGGTAGGTGAGAAGATGCTCGGAAGGGTTGTCGATCCGCTTGGAGAGCCTCTTGACGGACTTGGAAAGATCGAGGGCGAATTGACGGAGATGCCTCTTGAGCGCAAGGCTCCGGGCGTTATCTATCGCCAGCCGGTGACCGAACCTCTCCAGACCGGTCTCAAGGCCATTGATGCGATGATTCCTATCGGCCGTGGCCAGAGGGAACTCATCATCGGTGACCGTCAGACCGGTAAGACCGCCATCGCCATCGACACGATCATCAACCAGCGTTCCAACTACGAGGCCGGCAAGCCTGTCTATTGCATCTACGTGGCCATCGGACAGAAAGGTTCCACAGTGGCTAACATAGTGGAGACTCTTCGTGCTAAAGGGGCGATGGACTACACGGTTGTCATAGCCGCCACCGCCGCCGATCCTGCCGCCCTGCAATATTTCGCACCGTTTGCCGGAGCCGCTGTCGGGGAATATTTCCGTGACACAGGCCGTTCAGCCCTTGTTGTCTATGACGACCTTTCAAAACAGGCCGTGGCTTACCGTGAGGTTTCCCTGATCCTGCGCCGTCCTTCCGGACGTGAAGCCTACCCTGGAGATGTGTTCTACCTCCACTCAAGACTTCTGGAGAGAGCTGCTAAGATTATTGACCAGCAAGAAGTCGCAGAGAAGATGAACGACCTCCCGGAGTCACTTAAAGGCAAGGTCAAGGCTGGTGGCTCTTTGACGGCCCTGCCTATCATTGAGACCCAGGCAGGTGACGTGTCCGCTTATATTCCTACCAACGTGATCTCCATCACTGACGGTCAGATCTATCTGGAGTCCGGACTGTTCAACCAGGGACAGCGTCCTGCCATCAATGTCGGAATCTCCGTGTCCCGTGTCGGTGGTGCCGCGCAGGTGAAATCGATGAAGAAAGTGGCTGGTACTCTGAAGATTGATCAGGCGCAGTTCAATGAACTGGAGTCCTTCTCGAAGTTCTCTTCGGATATGGACAAGGTGACCGCGATGGCTTTGGACAAGGGGCGTAAGAACAACAAACTCTTGATCCAGCCGCAATATTCACCTATGCCGGTAGGGGAGCAGGTGGCAATACTCTATTGTGGCACTCACGCTCTTATGAGCGAGATTGCTATCGATCAGGTGCCGGAGTTCCAGTCGGAGTTCCTGACAAGGATGAAGGCCGCGCATCAAAAGGATGTTCTTGATCCGTTGTCTGCCGGCAAGATTGACGAGACCATCACCGGCATAATCGAGAATGAGGCCGCCGCTGTGGTGAAATCGATTCTTGCACAGTCTCACAAGGCGTAATATTCATAAAATCAGATGGCATCTCTAAAGGAAATAAAGGATAGGATCGCTTCGGTGAGCGGCACGCTGAAGATCACTTCGGCGATGAAAATGGTCGCGTCCGCCAAGTTGCACAAGGCGCAGCAGGCGATCGGGAATATGCTTCCGTACGAGAAGCGTCTGCACTCGATGCTCATCGACTTGATGGGTTCTGTGAATATGTCCGCGTCGGCATCCGAAGATGGCTTTGGCAGGAACTCTGACGTGACAGAACGCCGCTTCGGCACTTCGACAGGCTCAGTGTCCCAGTCAAGTGACCGGTTGGTGAGCCTGTCGAACCAACCTGACGAAGCGGAGATAACATATTCATTAATGACTAAGCGTGAGGTTCATAGGGTGGCGATTGTCGCCTTTGCCTCCAATTCTTCGCTCTGCGGCGCGTTCAATTCCAACGCCATCCGCGAGACCACTGCGGTGATCAATGAATATCGTGCCGCAGGTCTCCGGAATTCCGACATAGTGGTCTATTCCATAGGCCGCAAGATGGCGGAGGCGATGAAGAAACTCGGCTTCCCTAGTCCTGCGGATTTCACGAAGATGTCGGATTCTCCGTCCTATGAGGCGGCTTCGGCCTTGGCGCAGGAACTGCTGGACGGATTTGTCTCCGGCCAGTTTGACAAGGTGGAACTTGTTTATAATCACTATAAATCCACATCGTCTCAGCCTACCACCCGGCAGACCTATCTGCCTCTATCCTTGGCTGATGCCACCGCAGACCTCCAGGCCGGTAAAGTTGCGGCTCAGGTCGCTGAGCCCGTGGTTCGACAAGGCTCACCAACCACCGAAGCGCCCGACCTGATAGTAGAGCCATCTCCTGAGGTTCTGCTTCAGGTTCTTCTCCCGAAAGTGGTCCGTCTCCGCATATTCTCAACCCTGCTGGACAGCGCCGCCGCTGAGCACGCCGCCCGCACCGTCGCGATGCAGCTCGCCACCGACAACGGCAACGACCTCCTTCAGGAACTCACCCTTGAGTACAACAAGGGCCGACAGCAAAAGATTACTTCCGAGATCCTCGACCTCGTCGGCGGCTCGATGCAGTAATCCAATGGTCACTGAGCTTGCCGAAGTGTCGAAGCGACCGACAATTCTTTACCACAAGTACTTGCAAGAAATGTACGGGCATCTGCTTAGGCACCGATGCTCGTTTTTTATAATGATCGCAACTGTAGATAATCTGAAACCAAATCTTTTTTGTGCCTTGTCCGCAAATTTTTGTATCTTGAACCGTAAAATAACCAATGATTATGAGATATAATCTTAAGTTTCTGATTATTACTATAATGGCAATATCCTTGGCTGACGTGGTTTCCGCTCGGACATATTCAAAGAAGGTGGTTCTGGGGGACGAGAGGTTCGAGGAGTACCTGCCGCTGTTGGAAGGAAAGAGAGTGGCGGTGTTCAGCAATCAGACGGGAATTGTCGGGGACAAGGTGGCGGGTTCCAAACTGGCTGATGCGCTTGCTGAATATGGCGGATGCTTTCCTGTCGAATCGGTTGCTGTGGTTCGGCAGGCTCACCAGCCGGTCGCTGAGCCTGTCGAAGCGCACCGAATAGCGCGACGTCACTTCGACAAGCTCAGTGACCAGGAGAAGGCATTCGATGGTATTTCTTTGATTCCATTTCTTGAACCGTCCGTTCCCGGCGGCAAGATCGAGTGCGGTCAGCACATAGTTGACGCTTTGATCGAGAAAGGCGTGGATGTCAAGGCGATATTCTCTCCGGAGCACGGTTTCCGGGGAAATGCCGATGCAGGAGAGCAGGTCAGCAGCAGCGTGGATGAGAAGACCGGAGTTGAGATAGTTTCCCTATATGGTGGTGGCTCGAAGATTCCGGGTAAAGACAAAACGGACAAGTTTGATGTGCTTGTGATTGACATTCAGGATGTGGGACTGAGGTACTATACCTATTATATCACGATGCATCACCTGATGGAGGCCTGCGCCCGTGACGGAAAAAAGGTCCTTATTCTTGACAGACCGAACCCGAACGGTTTCTATGTAGATGGCCCTGTGCTTGATATGCGATTCAAGTCTGGTGTCGGTTGGCTGCCGATTCCGACGGTTCACGGAATGACGCTTGCGGAACTGGCCTTGATGATCAACGGAGAAAAGTGGCTGGAGAACGGCAAGTGCGACCTTACCGTGATTCCGTGCCTAAACTACACCCATAACACCCGCTACAGCCTCATACTGCCGCCTTCGCCGAACATCAAGGATATGAGGGCTGTGTACCTATATTCATCAACCTGCTACTTCGAGGGCACGGTGGTCAGCCTCGGCCGAGGCACACAGTTCCCGTTTGAGACCTACGGGCATCCGGCGATGTCGGGATATTCATTCTCATTCATCCCGAGGAGCATTCCTGGTGCGAAGAATCCGCAGTTCGTGGATGAGGAATGCCACGGCGTGGACCTTCGTGGCAAACCGCTTGCCGACATTTGGGCGGAAAAGATCAATCTTGAATATGTCATCGATGCGTACCGCAATCTGAATATGGGCGATAAGTTCTTCGGTAAGAACAACTTCTTCGAACTCCTTGCCGGTGTGGACTGGTTCCGCTCGATGATCGAGTCCGGTGCCACCTCGGCCAATATTTCTGCCCGTTGGGCTTCCGATGTCGAAGCCTTCAAGGCCCGCCGTACGCCTTATCTGCTGTACGAGGAGTAAAACAAAAACCGAAGCGAGGTTCTCACCCGGCTTCGGCTAATCTTATTCAATACTTATGAAATAACTATTGAGTCAGTTTTTGGTTTATGAGTAAAAATATTTATGTCGATTACCCTTTATGCCATTTCCGTGCCAAAGTTGATTCTGATTCGAAATATTTTTTTCTTCCATATTGTCTATGCCTTTGAATGTCAGTGGTTTTTAGTACTTACGTGGAAAATTATAACTGTAGTTATAATAACCGAAGTTATAATTTTGCCGAAAAGGTTTTGAATATGTCTGTGAATAACTGTTTTCTAAGTACTTACTAAATTTTGAGGTAGTGTTTTTTTGCCTTGTGCCGGAGTTCTTGCCTTGTGTGGACGAGAATTTGGCAATATGCCGGGGAGTGTTTAACTTTGCGGTGTTATGGTGCGGACAACAAGCATAGATTCTTTGTTCAGGCTTTACTACAGGCCTTTGTGTGTCTATGCTCTGCACTATCTTAAGGACAAGGATCTGATCGAGGATCTGGTGCAGGAGGCTTTCACTGCATATTGGATGAAACAGGCGGTGGGTGACGGGATTGACAGCCCGAGGGCTTATCTTTACACGGCTGTGAGGAACCGGTGCATTGATGCCATCAGGAGGCAACGGCAGAATGTAGAACTGGACAGCCTTGAGGATGAGATACTTCCTGTTGAGGATGATGCGGTGATTTCCGATGAAGAGGCCGTGGACAATTCCGTTAAAGAGGCGCGGATCTGGTCTGCCATCGACCGCCTTCCGGCCAAAAGACGGAGAATATTCCTGATGAGCCGCCGGGACGGAATGAAATACAGCGAGATCGCGCGGTCGCTCGGCCTTTCCGAGAACACCGTCCGCAACCAGATCAGCAAGGCTCTGGAGACTATCCGCCAAGGTGTCAAGAAGGTTATCCTGTTCCTGATGTCGCTTTAACCGAGTCGATTTGCGAATCTTTTGAAAAATATTTCCGAAAAATGATGGTACTTTTTAGATCCACTGCGTCTTGATTATGGATGCCGGGCACTTCGACAAGCTCAGTGACCGAAGCATTGTTGCTGGTCAGTTAGTTTGCAGGACGATGATCCAGTGGTTCGACAAACTTACCAACCAACGAAGCGCCGATGTCCAATAATGTAAGATGAATATGCGATTGAGATTGTTATTGGCTTGTTTTTTCGCCGCCGCTCCTTTGATATGGGGACGAGGATCGGAATCTGTTGCGGCTTGGCAAGTTACACCAGTTATTGAAAAGACTGGAGCGGTGGCTCGACAGGCTCACCAACCGGTTGAAACCACGTTGTCGCAACGGACGGTTCGTGAGGAACTGGGTCTGGTCAAAGAGCGGTTTGGAGTGCGTTTTGTCTATGATTCGGAACTGGGGAATCTTCTTGACAAGAAATGTGGAGAAACTTCCGTTGAGGGCTTGACGCTTGAGAAGGCTTTGGATAAGGTTCTGGAGGGTACGGGAGTCAAGTGGGAGACTCGTGACGGCTATGTGGTTTTGACACGTGACGTTCCGGCTAAGAAACGTTATACGGTTTGTGGATATGTCACGGATGAGGCGACGGGGGAGACGTTGATCGGAGCCGGGGTCACGGTCTCGGCGACCGGGCGGGATGGGAATTCGGCGGCTGGAAAGACCGGCACCTCCACCAACAACTTTGGCTTCTACTCTTTGACACTGCCAGAGGGCGAGGTCGAACTGACATATTCCTACATAGGATGCGCCGCCAAGACGAAGAGGATCAGCCTGAAAAAGGACCTCACGCTTGATGTCGCTTTGGCTCCGTCCGCAGAGATCAAGAGCGCCCGGATAACCGCCCGCAAGGATGCCGGAATCCGTTCCACATATATGGGAGCGATTGAGGTTCCGAACGAGCTGATCGCCAACACTCCGGTCGTCCTCGGCGAGACCGATGTGCTGAAAACCCTTCAGATGATGCCTGGTGTACAAGGCAGAAATGAAGGATTGTCAGGAATATACGTCCGTGGAGGTGGTGTTGATGAGAATCTGATGCTGCTGGACGGCACCGCCATCTACAATGTCAGCCATCTTTTCGGACTGTTGTCTGTTTTCACTCCGGAAGCTGTCAAGAAAGTCACGGTTTACAAGGGTTCTTTCCCGGCGCGGTACGGAGGCAGAGTCTCCAGCGTGGTGGATGTGCGTACCAATGACGGCAACTCGAAGAAACTTTCCGGGAGCGTCACCGCCGGATTCCTTGCCGAGAAATTCCATCTGGAAGGTCCATTGAAGAACGAGAACACGACGTTCTCATTGAGTGCCAGAGGAATGCACACGTTTCTTTTCGATCGTGTCATCAAGTGGGCCGGTAGCCCGCTGAACTATGCCTTCTACGATATCAACGCCAAGGTCTCCCACAAATTCTCTGATCGGAGCCGTGGGTGGGTCGGACTCTATAGCGGACAGGACTATTTCCGTTACGAGAAGAACTCTAAGTCCAGCAAGCGGTTTTATGGCTCTGACTACGAACCTTACACTATGCTGACAGAGGACGGTTCGAATCTTAACCTGAGCTGGGGCAACAATGTCCTGTCCGCAAGGTGGACCTACATATTCAGTAACAAATTGTTCGCGGATTTTACAGCCTACGGCAACCTTTACAGGATGGGGATGCATTCAGTCACCAAGAGTTCCGAGGTGTCGGAGATCGGCGAGACTTCTTTCCGGAGCGACGCCGGCTACACTTC
Source organism: bacterium (assembly GCA_963596515.1). Classification (GTDB taxonomy): domain Bacteria; phylum Bacteroidota; class Bacteroidia; order Bacteroidales; family UBA932; genus Cryptobacteroides. The sequence continues at coordinate 26,865 of CAVBMN010000015.1, read as the reverse complement.
CGGAATCCTTGACGCCGGCTTTAAGGCAGATTTCGATTACACCCCTTCAACCAACCATTTGATCAAGTTCGGCGGAGAATATGTCCGTCACGGCTATCGTCCTGAAATCACAAAATCCCGGATCAAGGAAATGAACGACAGCCGTGTCTTCGCCGATACGACTTACAGTGACGCGGCCAGCCGACGGGTAAACGGCAACGAGATGTCCCTTTATGTGGAGGACGACATCTCCGTCGGCAACCGCTTGACTGTGAACCCAGGCCTGCACCTCAGCCTTTTCAATGTGAGAGGCAGGTTCTACTTCTGTCCCGAGCCGAGACTTTCGGCGAAATTTGACATCACCGATGACTGGTCGGCCAAGGCGACATATTCAAGGATGTCTCAGTACGTCCATCAACTTACCTCCGGAACTTTGGACATTCCGACCGACCTTTGGGTGCCGATCACCGAGAAAATCCGCCCGGTAATTTCGGACATCGTCTCTGCTGGAGCGTGTTTCGGTGGCCTTAAAGGCTGGGAATTTTCCCTCGAAGGTTATTTCAAGAAGACACATAATGTCCTTGAATATATGGACGGCCGCCTTGCTTTCTCTTCTTCTGTCAATTGGGAGGATAATGTGGTGATGGGAGAGGGACGTGCCTACGGTCTGGAGTTTTACGCCCGCAAGTCCATAGGAAAGACCACGGGAACCTTTGCTTACACGCTTTCCAAAGCGGAGAGAATCTTTCGTGACGGCAGTGTAAATGATGGTCGTTGGTTTCCTGCGCAGTTCGACAGGCGGCACGTCATCAACGCCAGCGTGAGCCACAGATTCAACTCCAGCATCGACCTCACGGCGGCCTGGACGTTTATGAGTGGAAACTGTATGACCATTCCGACGAGAAGCTCGGCCCTTATCACCCCGTCGGGCAAGGACATTGCGATCGACTACGTCAACGGTCGCAACAACTACCGCCTGCCTCCGACGCATCATTTGGATGTCAGCGTGAACTTCCATAAAAAGCGCCGCCACGGCGAGCGGATCTGGAATTTCGGAATATACAACCTCTACTGCGCGCAGAACCCTTCCTGGTGCGTCTATGACGCCTACGAGAAAGAGGGGGAGTGGAAGCCCGCGATCTCGAAGCGCTCGTTCCTCACCTTCCTGCCGTCGTTCAGTTACACCTTTAAATTCTAATGAATATGCGAACGAAGATATTCATACTTTTCCTTGTTGCCTCGATGGCTTTTTCCTCTTGTGAGAAATATATCCCCGTGGAACTGCCTGGCCCGGAGAAGATGCTGGCCGTCAATGCCTTGATGTCGACAGGTGACACTCTGCACACGGTCTATGCCGGTGTAAGCACCCACGAGAAAACCTTCCCGTTGGAGTCTGGATGTCTTGAATGTTGGGTCAACGGAAAACTTGCCGCCACGGTTGACAAGCCGGAGAAATCGGATCGTACCATTTACCATAATGAGTTCAGATTCAAGGCATACATCAAGGCCGGTGATGAGGTGAGGATTGTCGTTGAGTCTGAAGGAATGAGGGCGGAGGCGACGACGGTGGCCTTGGATGCTCCTCTTCTTGCCGGAGTCGATACGACTCATCTCAACAAAAAGTCCTCCAGTGGAGGCTACTTCAGGACTTTGGGGATGGGTGTGCACGTGAAGGACAATCCAGACGAGAAAAACTATTATATGCTTCAGGTCTGGTATTTTGCGGATTCATATAGAAAGCTGTTGGAGTTAGACAATTCCAGCGAGCCGCTTCTCAATTCCGGAATAAACACCAGCACAAGTGGTGATGATATGTACTCGCCCAGCTATTTCTCCAACAAGTACAACATATTCACGGATAAAGGATTTGAGGGAGGTACGCATATATTCAGAATCTCTTTGTCGAATTGGTCGCTTTCCGCTGTGACTGTGCGGCTTCTGGCTTTGGACAGGAAAACATACAACTACATAAATACAGCTTGGTTTGAGGATTCCGATCTTGCTGACTGGTCATTCTTTCCGAACAAACCATACCCTGTCAATGTGACCGGTGACGGCATCGGCCTCGTCTCCGTGATGACATCCACTGACTATGAAATCGACTGATATGAAAAGAATTGAATATGTCCTTGCGGCTCTCCTGCTGCTTTGCTCCTGTCAAGAGAAGATAGACTATTGGATGACCGACGCTGCTACTGCCACGATGGACCGGATTGTCGGTGAATATGTTCTCGAATCTATCGATTGGAGTCTCGGTGCGGTGGATCTTGACGGAGACGGAGTCGCTGATCCGGACTTTGCCAAGGAAATCGCAGCCGTGCGGCCTGGGTCTGGCAGCTATGCCCGGCTGTCTGTCGATATGGATGGCAGCGAACGCTATATGGCCAGAATCGATTGGGTCGGATGTGTTGTTGCTGACATAGATTATTATCCAGGAAGATCGTGGCAGGTTATCAATTGGAACACATTCAATCCTGGTGGACGGATTGAACTTGACAAGGATGGAAACTACACCGTTGCCTCTATGGCTTCTCCTGTAGAATATGATGAGTTTTCCGGGAAGAATGAAAGCGTATATTGTATAAAGAATATGGAATATGTTTTTGAAGGATCCGACCGTTTGATCTTCAAGGCAGAGACTGCGGTTTATGACTATGCTACTGACAGCATACAGAGAGGCACGGTGACATATTCCTTCAAATGTGTCTCCGGTAAAGGAAAGAAAATATGAAGACCAAGGAAGACAGAATGATAGACTTCGTGGCCAAGTCCTACGAAGAGAACCGCTTTGACCCAGACAAGGCCATCGTTCGGTCCCTGAGCTTGTCGAAGGGCCGAGGAAAACTGTACAAATATATTGAACGGCATATCCGCCGCATCGTCGGCATCGCCGCCGCTGCCATCATCGGTATATTCCTCTACACATCGTGGCGAACCTCGTGTACGAACTACATGGCCTATGATATTCCACAGACCTTCACCCTCCCTGATTCCTCGTACGTGACCTTGGCTCCCGGATCGACCCTCCGTCTCCAACGTCATAAAGACGACCGTCTGGTCCGGATGACCGGCAAAATCTATTTCAACGTCCGCCACGATGACCGCGCTCCTTTCCGCATCGATGCCGGTTCCGGCTTCGTCAAGGTCCTCGGCACCCGCTTTCAGGTTGACGCCTACGCCACATCGGTCGCCGAGCCTGTGGTTCGACAGGGCTCACCAACCTTGCGCGCAGGTTTGAGAAAAGGGATCGGTCACTTCGGCAAGCTCAGTGATCTGAGGACTGATTCCATCAGTGTGAGCGTAGTCTCCGGCAAAGTCATGTTCTCGGCTACCAGGTCCGGCGAAGATGGCCTGATCCTTACCAAAGGTCAGTCCGCCGTCATTCGGCAAGGCTCCTCCGCTCCGTCGCGGCTTACCCCGAAACATCCCAACCCCGCTGCCTGGGCCACCGGCGAGTTCATCTACGACAACACCCCGCTGCCGGAAGTCCTTTCCGAACTCTCTGAATATTACGGTGTAACTCTTGTGGTGTCGGAGGCGGGATCCCGCCACCTGAGTGGCGAATTCTCCACAGCCTCCCTTCCGGAAATCCTAAACCTCATCAACTCCGCCCTCGGTGTCAGCGTTATGATCGAGTGACGTGGAGGATAAATTGTTGTCGGTCAATGAAGTCCTATATCCTCCTCCTGCCATATATCGTAAGGAGGAGGGGTTGCTGATATATTCATAGACAATATTTGGGCCTCCACTCTGAAAAAAATTGCCATATGTCTTGCAAGGTTTCCGTTGAGTGTGATTTAGTAATGCGTCAGACCGGGAACGATCTGAAGTACTTAAACTATTATTAACAATTAAAGATTTAAACTAATGAAAAGTTTTTTCAGTTCAGTTGTGATGGCAGCTCTCTGCCTTGGCTCATTCGCATTCACCTCATGCGACAAGAACAACAACAAGACTCCAGAAGCTCTTACTTTCAGTGTGACCAAGACTGAGGTTGAGGTTGGTAAGACCGTTGAGGTTACCGTGAAGAATGGCACGCAGCCTTTTACAGTCAAGTCCAGCGATGAGAATATCGCCACAGTAACGGTTGACAAAGAGACCATTACCGTGACAGGAGTCGCAGAGGGGACGGCGACCATTAATGTGACCGACAATGAGAAGGCCATCGGATCGTTCTCTGTTGAGGTTAAGGCTGCGGCTGAGAAGTTGGAGTTTGACAAGGCCGAGGTTACGGTCGGAGTTGAGAAAGAGGACGTTGTCACAGTTAAGTCAGGTGCCGCTCCGTACACAGTGAAGGTTGCTGATGAGGCTGTCGCGACTGCCACAGTGAATGAATCCGCCATCACCGTGAAGGGTGTCAAGGCCGGAACCACCACACTTACCGTGACCGACAAGGACGGCAAGACCGGTGAGGTTGCGATCAAAGTCGAGTAAACTTTGAAAAGATGTCAATAAACAAAAAAGGTGGCTGATTCAGCCACCTTTTTTGTTTATTCTGCGGAGAGAGCGAGATTCGAACTCGCGAGCCCCTTTAGGAGGCCACACGCTTTCCAGGCGTGCCTCTTCAGCCACTCGAGCATCTCTCCAATGACCCGCTCCATTTGTTGCGGACTGCAAAGATAATCAAAACCTTTGAATATTCACTACTTGTGGCGAATATTTTTCTAAGTTGCAGCCCGTATTTTGTAATCTACTGTAAATGTATATGTTCTGTAATGCCGCCCTCCCAAATCTCCTGCCACATATTAGTAACTTCTTATGAATGAGAGAGTGACGTTCCACTTTTTGATATTCAGTTACTTGGCGATTTATCTAGGGCTCTTTATCTGATTCTATAATTAAATAGACTCAGTAACCGAGAAAGTCGGTTGCTGAGCCTGTGGGTCGTTGAGTTTGTCGAAGCGTTGAAATGATTATCTTCGCAAACTATAGCGTGTTGCGTTTGAGCTTCTCGACGTAGGCCTCTATGCGGCGGAGCTCACGAGGGATGGAGATGCTTTGAGGGCAGTGCTCGATGCATTGCTTGCAGCCGATGCAGTGGCTGGCCTGACGGACGGTCGGGATGGCGCGGTCATAGCTCACGAGGTATGCCCGGCGCAGCTTGCGGTAGTTCTCCTGCTCTGTGCTCTGGGCTATCTCACCCTCGTTGATGCAGGTGTTGTAATGCTTGAATATTCCCGGGATGTCCACGCCGTAAGGGCAAGGCATGCAGTACTTGCAGTCGTTGCAGTTGATGGTCGGGAAGCTGGCCATTATGCCGGCGATCTCCGTGCCGAGGAACTCCTTCTCCTCATCGGTCAGGTACTTGAAGTCCTTGAAAGTACGGAGGTTGTCCTCAAGGTGCTCCTGATAGACCATTCCGCTTAGAACCGTCAGGATTCTCGGGTATGACCCCACGAATCTGAACGCCCAGGATGCCAGCGAGGCCTTCGGGTCACGTTCCTTGAGCCTGTTCACGACGCTCTCTGCTGGGTTGGCCAGACGACCGCCCTGAAGAGGCTCCATAATCACGATCGGAATTTCCCTCTTGTCAAGTTCATCGTACAGGTACTCGGCGTTGACATTGCGCTGACCGTCAGCGTGTTTCCAGTCAAAATAGTTCATCTGGATCTGGACGAAGTCCCAATGGTACTTGTCGTGGAGTTTCAGAAGCTCGTCAAACTGTTGCTGGTTTCCGTGGAATGAGAGACCGAGCTGGCGGATCTTGCCTTTCTCACGGTCTGCCTGAAGCAGATCCATCATCCCGTTGTTCACGAAGCGGTCATCAAAGGCATCAAGACTTCCGCGGCCGAGAGCGTGAAGCAGATAGTAGTCCAGATAGTCTGTCTGGAGGTACCTGAACGAATCGTTGTACAGTTTCAGGGACGCGGCTCTGGAATGGTCACTGAAGTTGGACAACTTCGTGGCGATGTAGTATGAGTTCCTTGGATGTCTGCTGAGGGCGTTGCCGACAGCCTCCTCGGAAAGTCCTTGGAGATAGACCGGAGACGTGTCATAGTAGTTCACTCCGTGAGCCAAAGCGTAGTCAATCAATTTGTTGGCGTTTTCCTGATCCACGATATCCTTTCCGTTCTCGTCCTTCTTCATCGTGAAACGCATACATCCGTAGCCAAGCAGGGAAACCATATCCCCGTCGCCCGGATTCTCACGCATTTCCATCTTTCCGTTCTCAAGGACATCCTCAGAGTCACCGTCAAGGATGGCCTCGGCTGTTTTCTTAGGGGCGCAAGCTCCGGCAAGAGCCACGGCTCCCACGGCCGTGGTCCCTGCACCGGCCCGTTTGAGAAATTCTCTTCTATTAATATTCTCTTTCATATTTATGGAATTTGCTGAGACTAATCTTTTCTGAATATGTCCATTCAGAAGGCTTGTCTCAAAGACCGGTTACACATTATGATGGACGCTGTACCCGTTGACGGTGATGGCACTGATCGGGCGGGACGGGCAGAGATTTTCACACGCTCCGCAGCCGATGCACTTTTCCTCGTTGACGGATGGAATTCTTGGACTGTTCTCGTCCTCAGGGTTTTTCTTGACCATACTGATCGCCCCGACAGGGCAGTGGCGGGCGCAGTTGCCGCAGCTCACGCCGTCACGATTGACAACACATAGGTCATAATCCACGTCGGCGGTGCCGACTTTCCAATTGGTTTTTTCCTCGGCAGTTATCTTCAGGATTGCTCCCGCAGGGCAGACCTCGGAGCATTTCACGCATTCCGGACGGCAGTAGCCCTTTTCGAATGACATCTCCGGCTGCATCAGATGCTCAAGTCTGGATGAAGGTCTGAGTACATTGTTCGGGCAGACGGTCACGCAAAGCTGGCAGGCCGTGCAGTGTTTGTAGAACTTCTCGACACTCTCAGATCCGAACGGAGTTATCGGAGTCTTTCTGGCCGGAGCCTTTTTAGGTATGATCTCGGCGAATCCGCCGTCACGTTTCTTGTCCTTTATCTCTTCTTCTTCGGCCTTCATCGGAATGGATGACAAGAGTGAGCCTCCGATGACAGTGGCACCACCTATCAGGAATGCTCTTCGACCCTTGTCGGTCGCTTCTGTGGTTGGTGAGCCTTGTCGAACCACAGGCGCAGTCGCTTCGACAGGCTCAGCGACCGGTTTACCCCAAGCAAAGCGATACTTGAGTGCTCCCAATCGGCACGCGTCGAGGCAGTCAAAACAATCCACACATCTGCTGTAGTCAATCTTGTGATTGTCAACATCTATGCACGCGGCCTTGCACTTTCTTTCGCAGGCGTGGCAGCTCTTGCACTTAGACTTGTCGATCACTGGACGGAACATCGCGAACCTTGAGAAGAAACTCAGCGTGGTTCCCACCGGGCAGATTGTGTTGCAATAGGTTCTGCCGTTCCTCCAGGCGAGAATCACTACGACAACAAAAGTCACGGCCGCCACAATCAAGGTCGGCAGACTCTTCAGCCAAACCTCCTTGGTCACAAACGCATAGCTGTCCTGTCTCTCGGCGATCCAGGCGAGCAGGTTGTTGCCCCACTGCCAAACCGGAGCGAGCAGGCTCTGAACCATCCTGCCGTAAGCGCTGTAAGGAGCCAGAAGTGCCACAAGCGCGTTGAGCCCGGCGACCAGCGCTATCACAAAAACAACCAGCACCCCATAGCGCAGCCATTTGATTTCCTTTGAATATGAAAACCTTGCTTTTTTGCCTTTTCTTCTTGAACTGAGATTCGAAACGCAGTCTTGGAATACACCCAACGGGCAGATCACCGAGCAGTAGATTCTGCCGAAAAGCAGTGTTAGTACCAACAGAACGGCGATGACAATGAAATTGAGTGCCAAGACAGCTGGCAGGAACTGGATTTTCGCCAGCCAACCGAACCAAAGGTGTAGTGTTCCGGTGAAGTCCAGAAACAGCAGCGTGACCGCAACGAAGCAGATCGCCGCCAGAGTGATTCTAATTTTTCGGAGCATAATGTTTGTAAGCCAAAATGTTCCGTAAAATTAGTGAAAAATTCTGGAATGGTTGTAGATGTGATATGAGATTCTGTTGATTCTGTAGGACGTAGTCGCTTCGACAGGCTCAGCGACCGTTAGTCCAGAATGACAAGCGCGATCGACTTGTGCGAGAACGTCAGCCTGACCACATCCGAAGACGCCCGGTTGAGGGTCGCTTGCCACCAGTTGTCGAAAACCACGTTGCCAGTCTGCCAAACCAATCCTTCGGACTTGATATTCAAAGAATTATCGGGACTGAATATGGACACGGCCCTGCCCTCTCCGACAAACAGTTTGCAGGAATCCGTCAAGGCGAAGGCCGTTGAGTAGTCTGACACTGCGTCCACATATATTCCATCAGCCTCAGGGTTGCCACTGGCTCCGTAAAGCCTGGCATATTCCATAATTTGCCCCAGATTGCCGATGGTATGGGCTTCCCGCTTGCCTGTCGCGCCAAGAATATGCACGGTCTTGACTTCCGGCCAACGCTCCATCAGGTAGCGGAACGCCTTGGTCTGATCGTTCGTCTCCTGCTCATCCTCTCTTACGGCGATGCTGGAATATTCATTCATCAGTCTCTTGGAAAGGGAGTCCATATCCCCGATTATGGCATCAGGGTCGCGGCGCTCTTTGAATATCTTGTCGCGGTTGCGGAGAAACGCCTCAAGCGCCCCGTCGCAGCAGATGATGACATCGGCCCGGCAGAGAAGTTCGCGAGGATATTCCTTTTTCGGGAAATCGCCTTTGCAGATGATGACAGCCTCCATCACGCCTTTGTCTTGGCAATCTCGGTCTTGGATGTGCCGGTGGTCGTGGTGTAGGTTTCAAGCTCTCGGAATCCTGCGAGGAATGCCTTGATGTCCATCCGCTTCTTGCCGGCTATCTGCACCTCTTTCAGGGAGATGGCACCATCGGCGGTCGTGATGTACAGGTACGTTTTGCCATCGGTTATGATTCTGCCTGGAACTGTCCCTTCGGCAGGCTCAGGGACCGTACCAACCGGTCGCTGTGGTTCGACTGGGCTCACCAACCGTCGAAGCGCACCAGTGAGCATAGAATCATCAACTTTTTCCGCAGAGAAAATCTTCAACTGAACCGGAACACCGCCTTCCTTGACTAATTCCGTGAACGCCGCAGGATAAGGACTCAAACCTCGTATGAGATTGTAGATCTGCTTTGTGGAGTCGTTCCAGTCGATGTGGCAAAGCTCACGTGACAGCTTAGGCGCAGGCTTGAGCACCTCCGATCCCTGAATGAAACTTCTCTGCACACGGGTGTCCACATTGTGCTCGATGATGCCCTGGGTCGTCTGAACAACCAGATCCGCACCGATCTCCATCAGCTTGTCGTGCACATCCCCGGCGGTATCCGTGTCAGAGATGTTGATTCCTTGACGCAGTATGATTCCACCAGTGTCGATGTCCTTGTCGATCATAAATGTCGTGGCACCGGTTCTGGTTTCCCCGTTGATCACTGCCCAGTTTATAGGGGCCGCTCCTCGGTACTGTGGCAGGAGCGCTGCGTGCAAGTTGAATGTGCCAAGCTTAGGCATTCCCCATACTTCTTCCGGCAACATCCTGAAAGCCACCACAATAAAAAGATCAGCCTTCAAATCCTTAAGCTGCTTCAAGAACTCCGGATCCTTCAATTTCACCGGCTGCAGAACCGGAATCCCGTGCTCCACTGCAAACTTCTTGACCGCGCTTTCGTTCACTTTCTGGCCGCGGCCACTCGGCTTGTCCGCCACTGTGACAACACCGACAATATTGTACTTTTGCTCCAGAAGCGCTTGAAGCGGAGCCACCGCGAAGTCCGGTGTGCCCATATACACGATTCTGGTCTTTTTGAATATTCCTGCCAACATACTCTTAGTCTTTCTCCACCAATTCTTTAAACTGTCCAAATTTGAAATGTCCGTGTCGTGAACCGCTTTCCACGTCAGGAACAGACCTATCGGCAGCAGTATCAGCGCCGATGCGAACGCTCCCATAAACGTGCTGATGCTTCCGTCCCTCGCCAGCTTGACTCCAGTGATGTCCACAATCCAGTAGAGGACGAAGAACAACAGCGAGACGATAGCCGAGACTCCGATGCCTCCTTTTCTGATCAAGGCTCCGAGAGGGGCTCCGATGAAGAACATTATGAAGCAGGCAAGCGCCTGCCCATAGCGTCTCTGGAACTCAAGGGCGGTCCAACGCAGACGGACAGTGTAATCAAAGGCTCCGAACTCATAGCTCTCAAGATTTGACTTGAGTTGCCTTGCGTTGTCCGCCGCCCTTTCCAAGGCCTGTGCCGTCGCCCTGTCGTCAGTGAACCTGAGATATTCAGGATCGCTGAAATTCCTTGATATTCCGCAGGATGTGGTGTCAAGCTGCTTGTTCTGGGAGAACAAGTATGACGCGGCCGTGGTGAAAAGCTGCTGTGACTTTGTGCTGTCCCGCTGGGCCATCAAGGAGTCCTTCTGAACCCGGAGCTTTTCCAACGGCAGAGCCTTGACCTGATCCCCGTATCGGGCGCTGTCCGACTTCTGGAACGCATAGTTCTGAAGGGCTATGACCATCTCCTGCCTTGAGAAGTCGATCCTCTGGAGTTGCAGGGATGTGTCACGGTAGTTCTTGTCATTGGTCTCCTGATAATTGGTGCCATTGTACATCCTGAATGTCAGGTAGGACTTGTCCTTTGACATCTTCATTATCGCCGAGTCCGCTAACGTGAGACGTGTGTTGCCTTTCCCGTGATGATCATAGAGCATCACATCTTTCATCATCCCCGTCTTGTCGTTGCGGCTTCCGACTCGGAGTACGTAGCCGTCAACACCATCGTAGAAGGTTCCGGAAGGGATTTTGATCTCTTCCTTGGTCTTCCCGATGTCGTCCCTCAGCGTGAAGATCTCGTTGTAAGAGACCGGCACGAGATTGTTGATGACGAAGAAGGTGCCGATGCTGATGAAGAACGAAGCGATGAGAATAGGAAGCATCACCCTGAGAACCGACACCCCCGCCGCCTTCAAGGCTATGAGCTCGTTGTTCTCGCCCATATTCCCGATGGTCATCATCGAGGCGAGCAAAGTTGCCAGTGGCAGTGCCAGCGGCAGCACGGTGCAGCTTCCCCAGAAGAGGAATTCTGCCACGATGCCGACGCTCAGCCCCTTCCCGACCAACTCGTCGATGTAAACCCATAGGAACTGCATCATAAGGATGAAGATGACCACAAGCAGGATCATAAAGAATGGTCCTATGAATGAGGTCAGTATGAATCTGTCAATCTTCTTCATCCCCGAAGCTTTATTTTATGAATATACCAATGAATATGCCCGCGTCTATGCCGTGATGATCTCGACCATCTTGTCAAGCGCGGCCTGGAGTCCGTCGATGTTCCTTCCGCCGGCTGTGGCGAGAACAGGCTGTCCGCCGCCGCCACCTTGGATGAACTTGGCGGCCTCACGGATGTCCTTGGCGGCATTGTGACCTGCGGCCACAAGGTCGTTGGAGTACATCAGAGCCAACTGTGGTTTCCCGTCGTGCTTGAAAGCGGCCGCGAACGCGAAGTTCTCGACTTCTTTCTGGAGAATCGATGCGGCTTCCCGGAGCATAGCCGGGTCAACATCCTTGCTGAACCTAACAACTTTTATTCCATTTATCTCCTCAGCGTTCTCGGAAATCACTTTGGCGAACGATGCCGCCTTCTCTTTGGCGTATTCCTCGATCTTCTTCTTTGCGTCGGAGTTCTCGCTGATGAGTTTCGCCACGGCGGCGGCCACGTCAGGAGCGTTGTTGAACATCGTGCGGATGCCCTTGAGTGTGTCTGTGAGTGTGTCGAGGATCTCCTCGGCGGCCTCTCCGGTCACAGCCTCGATCCTGCGCACGCCAGCGGCGATGGCTGACTCGGAGACTATCTTGAAGAATCCGATGCGGCCGGTGGATTTGGCGTGGGTTCCGCCGCAGAGCTCGATGGAGTCACCGAACTTGATGACGCGTACCCTGTCACCGTATTTCTCGCCGAAGAGCGCTATCGCTCCCATCGCCTTGGCCTCGTCCATCGTGGCATCCCTCTTTTCTTCCAGAGGGTAGTCGGCGCGGATCAACTGGTTGACCCTGTGCTCGACCTTCCTGAGTTCTTCGTCGGTGACTTTCGCGAAATGCGAGAAGTCGAAACGGAAATAGTCCGGTCCCACGAATGATCCTTTCTGCTCGATGTGCGTGCCAAGCGCTTCACGAAGAGCGAAGTCCAGAAGATGCGTGGCGGTGTGGTTCGCCGTGATCCTGAGTCTGCGCTCGATGTCAACCTTCAGAGTGAAGGTCTCCTCGCAGTTTGAAGGAATCCTCTCGGCGATGTGGATCGTGAGGTTGTTTTCCTTTATAGTGTTGAGTATCTTGACCTCCTCTCCGCTCTCGGAGATGATGACTCCGGTGTCGCCCACCTGTCCGCCCATCTCGGCGTAGAATGGCGTGCGGTCGAAGACGAGCTGGAACATTGTCTTGTTCTTCTGCTTGACGGTACGCTGCTTGAGGAGTCTCACGCCATCCAGCTCGAAGTTGTCGTAGCCGAGGAAAGCCTCTTCCTCCCCCTCGTGATAGACCGTCCAGTCTCCGAACTCGTTGGCCGTGGCGTTGCGGGCTCTGTCCTTCTGCTTCTGGAGTTCCCTGCCGAATCCTTCCATGTCAACCGTGTAGCCTTTCTCCGAAGCGATCAGCTCTGTCAGGTCGATAGGGAATCCATAAGTATCGTAGAGGATGAAAGCGTCCTCTCCCGGAATAGTCTTCGTGGCGGCGTTCTTGGCGATGTAGTCGTCCATCAGTTTGATTCCACGGTCGAGAGTCCTCAGGAAGGACATCTCCTCCTCGCGGATCACGCTCTCGATGAGCTTCTGCTGTTTTCCGAGTTCCGGATAGGCCTCGCCCATATCCGCCACCAGTTGAGGAACCAATGAGCAGAGGAACGGCTCGTCGAATCCGAGGAACGTGTAGCCGTAGCGCACGGCGCGGCGCAGGATTCTCCTGATGACATAGCCGGCCTTCACGTTGGATGGCAGTTGGCCGTCGGCGATGGAAAAAGCGATGGCCCTGATGTGGTCGGCGATCACTCTCATCGCCACCTCTGTCTTTTCGTTCTCGTGGTATTTGTGTCCGGAAAGTTCCTCTATCTTGTGGATCATTCCGGAGAACACATCGGTGTCGTAGTTGCTGGTCTTGCCTTGAAGCACCATACAGAGCCTCTCGAAGCCCATTCCCGTGTCGATGTTCTTGGCCGGAAGCGGTTCCAGGGAGCCGTCGGCCTTGCGGTTGTATTGCATAAACACAAGGTTCCAGATCTCGATGACCTGGTCGTTGTCAGTGTTGACGAGATCCTTTCCCGGGATCTTGGCTATCTCCTCGTCCGGACGCAGGTCGATGTGAATTTCGCTGCAAGGTCCGCAAGGACCTGTGTCACCCATCTCCCAGAAGTTGTCGTGCTTATTGCCCAGAATGATGTGGTCCTCAGGCATCAGTTTCATCCAGGCCTGCTTCGCCTCTTCATCCATTGCTGTCCCGTCCTCTGCGGAACCTTCGAATACGGTGGCGTAGAGTTTGGATTTGTCGATCTTGTAAACCTCCGTCAGCAGTTCCCAGGCCCAGCTGATGGCCTCGGCCTTGAAATAGTCCCCGAAGCTCCAGTTGCCAAGCATCTCGAACATCGTGTGATGCCTGCCGTCGTGCCCCACGGCTTCAAGATCGTTGTGCTTTCCGCTGACTCTCAGACATTTCTGCGAATCGGTCGCCCTTTTCATCTTTGGCACGGAATTGCCGAGGAATATGTCCTTGAACTGGTTCATTCCGGCGTTGGTGAACATCAGCGTCGGGTCGTTCTTGATCACCATCGGGGCGGACGGTACTATCGTGTGTCCCTTGGATGCGAAGAAGTCCAAAAATTGCTGTCGAATCTCTTTGGCGGTGTACATATTTAAAAATCAATTAATTCGTGAATATCTTCCCGTTTCCTCCCGGATTTCTCTTTCAGAAAGGCACGGAATTGGCAAAATTATAACATTTTTCGGGATATATCGCAAAAAAGGGTATATTTGTAAGTTATGGGAAAGTATATTCTCAATCCGGAGACCTTATTATATGAGATAAAGGAGGTATCCTTGAAGTCGAAAGTCTTCAAGGGTGTGTTGCTGTTCGCGGGCAGCGTGGCGATGGCCGTGCTGTACCTGTGGCTGTTCACCTCGGTTCTTGGATATGATCTGCCGAAGACAGTGTTCCTCAAGGCCGAGCACGCCCGCTGGGATGCTAAGATAGACCTGATGAACACAAAGCTGGACCGCTACGAGGAGACTCTTGAAGCCCTCAAGGTAAGGGATGACGACATCTACAGGTCCATATTCGGAATGAATGAGATCCCCGCCGAGGTGAGGAACGCCGGCATCGGGGGAGTGGACCGGTATTCGTTCCTTGATGGCCTTGAGCCTGACGACAGGCTCAAGAACACTGTAGTCCGGATTGACCGCCTGACACGCAAGACCTATGTACAGAGCAAATCCTTTGACGAGGTCGCCTCTGTGTCGAAGACCGCCGGAGATATGGCTTCCTGCATTCCGGCGATCCCGCCGATAGTCCCTGACGAGTCCAAGTACAATCTGTCCAGTCGTTTCGGCTACCGGTCGGATCCTTTCACCGGCAACGCCAAGATGCACACCGGTCTTGATTTCGCGATGAAGATCGGCAATCCTGTCTATGCCACAGGTGACGGTGTCGTGGAATCGGTTAAATTCGAGTTCTTCGGCTACGGCAACTCCATCACGATAGACCACGGCTTCGGCTACAAGACCATCTATGCCCATCTTAATTCGGTCAAGGTCATCGAGGGAATGAAGGTAAAGAGGGGAGACTGCATCGCCGAGAGCGGAAAGTCCGGACGGGCAAGCGGACCCCACCTCCATTATGAAGTCGTCTATAAGGGGCAGAAAGTCAATCCGGCCAACTATCTGGATCTGTCGATGTCTCCGCGGGAATATTCAGCGATGGTGAGGATGAGAGAGGATGAGTCGGGCGCTTCGTCTTCGCGTCATTCTTTCAGTGTCAGGCGGCGTTAAGGTGGAGGCGTGATGGGAAAGAATGTGAGATATGAGTTTGACAAGACCAGGATGGAGTTCCGTAAGGTCACACACTCGGTGTGGAATATCCTTGGCAAGGCTCTGAAATATTTTCTGGTGACGGCTTCGCTGGCTGTCGTCTATTATGTGGTATTCTCACTTGTCGTCAGCACTGATTCCGAACGCAAACTGAAGAAAGAGAACCAGACGTACCGGCAGATGTACAAGGATCTAGCTGCCAAGGAGGAACTCGTGGGGGATGTCCTTGACGGATTGAAGATCAAGGATGACGAGATCTACCATCGCCTTTTCAACTCCAACGCCCCGGACCTCGGCAACATCTATTCGGAGAGCATCCTATCCGACGCGGATTCCGTGCGCGACAAGGACATCGTTGAATATACCAGGAAAAGGCTGGATGCCTTGTCTGACGCATCCGGGAGGGTTGAGGCGAATTTCCGGAGGATAATGAGTGCGATTTCCGGTGACAGGGACAGTCTGCCGCCGATGACCAACCCTTTGCGGGACTTCTCATACGCCAGGACCGGAGCGTCGCTCGGTGACAGGATCAATCCTTTCTATAAGGTGTCTGTCTTTCACGGAGGTCTGGACCTGATCTCGCAGCAAGGGGAACCGGTGCTGGCGGCAGCTGACGGAACCATTAAGGAGGTCGTGCATTCTTCAAAAGGCCTTGGAAACGTTGTGGTTGTCGATCACGGAAACGGTTATCAGACCAGATATGCCCACCTTGAGAACACACGTGTCTCGAAAGGACAGAAAGTGGCGCGTGGACAGCAGGTCGGACAGGTCGGGATGTCGGGAAACTCTTTCGCCCCGCATCTTCATTACGAGGTCCTGAAAGACACACTGCGGCTGGATCCGCTGAACTATCTGTTCGCGTCGATCAGCCCGGATGACTATATGAGAATGTTGTTTATGTCCGTGAACACCGGACAGTCGATGGATTAACGTTTAAACCTGTCATAGGTATGGAGAAGTTATATTATACAATCGGAGAGGCCGCGGAAATCCTTGGGGAAAGCACTTCCCTTGTGAGATTCTGGTCCAATTCTTTCCCGAAATACATCAAGCCTAAAAGGAACGCCAAAGGCAACCGTCTTTTCACAGCGGATGATCTGGACTGCCTGAAGCAGATCCACCTGCTGGTCAAGGAACAGGGGCTGACGCTTGAGGGAGCGGCGAAAAAAATGGCGGCCGACAGGAAGAAAGTCGATGGCCGTGTGAAGGCTTTGGACAGCCTGAAAGAGATCCGGAGGCAACTTGTGGAAGTGAAGAAATCCTTGTGAATATGAAAGTTAAGGACATCGCATCCGTCATAGAGTCTTTCGCCCCGCTGTCCATTCAGGAAAGCTGGGACAACAGCGGCCTCATTATCGGTTCTCCCGAGCAGGAAGTCCACGGAGTCCTTCTCGGTTTCGACTGCACGGCGGATCTCGTGGACGAGGCTGTGGAATGCGGCGCGGATATGATCGTGACGCATCATCCTTTGATATTCGGAGGCCTTAAGAGAATCTCGCCGGATGACCCGGTGGGGCTTGTGGTTCTGAAGGCCGCCGCGGCCGGAATCGCGGTATATGCCGCTCACACCACGGCCGACAAGGTGCTTGGAGGAGTCAGCGGGGCTATGGCCAGGCGGCTGGAACTCCAGGATATTCAAGTGCTTGATGAAGAACCTGGAGGCTACGGACTCGGCGCGGTTGGAAACCTTCCAGAGCCGATGGAGGGCGTGGAGTTCATTGAATATGTCAAGTCGCGGTTCGGACTTAAGGTCGCCCGTTGCTCGCATATTCCTGATGTTCCGGTCAGCCGTGTCGCTATGTGCGGCGGTTCGGGTGGCTCATTGATAGAGAACGCCCGCAAGGCCGGTGCCCAGGCATATCTTTGCGGCGACATCTCCTATCATCATTTCTTCACCACTAAGGATTTTATGGTCATAGACATAGGCCATTTCGAAGGAGAAGTGGAGATTGTGGAAATATTATTTTCTCTGTTAAGGAAAAATTTTCCTAACTTTGCAATCTGTACCAGCGCGAGGCTGGAGACAAGTAATCCGGTATATTATTATTAGTCAGATAGCTATATGGCAACTAAAAAAATCAAGAAAGTCGAGACCCCGATAGACCAGAGGGAGACATTCGTCTCTCTTCAGAAGAATTTCGCTGACTCTGAAATCAGCGTTGAGGAAAAGCTTAAGACACTCTACGCCCTTCAGGAGGCTGACTCCGCGATTGACAAGATTATGCAGATGCGCGGCGAGCTTCCGTCAGAGGTCGAGGCTCTTGAGAACGAGATAGCTGACCTGAAGGCCCGTCAGGCTCAGGATGCCGCTGTCATCGAGGCTTACAACCAGACAATCGCCGAGAACAGGCAGAATATTGTTGACTGTGACACCCAGATTGACAAGTATCAGCAGCAGCTGAATGACATCTCCAACAGCCGTGAGTACGACTCCATCAACAAGGAGATCGAGAATCAGGGACTTCTCCGTCAGATCGCTCAGAAGAACATCAACGACACAAAGGCGGCCATCGCTGAGAAAAAGGAGGACATCGAATCCTTGAAGGACTACATCGCTGTCCGCAATGATGACCTGAAGGCCAAGAAAGAGGAACTCGCCACGATCGTCGAGTCAACCTCCAAGGAGGAGAAGAAGCTCAGGGCCGTCAGGGATGATTGCGCGAAGAAGATCGACCCGAGGACAATGAGCGCCTACGACCGCATCCGCGCGAGTGTGCACAATCACCTCGCCGTCGTGTCTGTCTATAACGGAGACTCTTGCGGAGGATGCTTCAACACCATCACTCCTCAGCGTCTTGTGGACATCGCCTCCAACAGGAAGCTTATTATCTGCGAGCATTGCGGCAGGATCATCGTCAATCCAGACTTTGAATAGGACTAAATTCAATTTCGGACTATATGCCTGACCAGACTGGAAAGACGACCAGAAAAAAGGCTAAGGCAGTCAATCTTGACACACTTGGGCTTGAGATGGGAAACAAACCGCCTCAAGCTCTTGAAGTCGAAGAGGCTGTCCTTGGCGCTATGCTTATAGAGCCCTCGGCCGTGGACACGGCGCTTGAGGAACTCTCCGCGTCTTGCTTCTACGATCCCCGCCACAGGATGATTTTCGAGGCTATGACCGAGCTCGTGAACGAGCATATGTCCGTTGACATCATCACCACCAGCACCAAACTTCGGGACAAGGGAAACCTTGAGGCGGTGGGTGGCCCTGTGGCACTTGCCGGCCTTTCCGAGAAAGTCGGAGCCGCCGCGCACATCGAGTACTATGTCAGGATCCTGAAGCAGAAATCCATCCAGAGGGATCTGATCACGGCCTCGTATGAGATCCTGAAGCAGTCTTACGATGATTCCGTGAAGGTTGATGACCTGATTGATCAGGCGCAGTCAAAGATCTACAACGCCATCCAGAACAGCCAGAAGAAGGAATTGCAGGACATCGGATCGGTGATCAACGAGGCGATGAAGGAGATCGAGGCTAATCAGAACAAGTCTGGTCTCAATGGTGTTCCTTCCGGTTACCAGTCTCTCGACAGGGTGACCCGCGGCTGGCAGAAATCCGACCTCATCATCCTTGCGGCAAGACCTTCTGTCGGTAAGACGGCGTTCGCCCTTAACCTTGCCAGAAACGCGGCTGTTGACTACAATATGCCGGTGGCTGTGTTCTCGTTGGAAATGTCTGCGCTCCAGCTCGTTATGCGACTTATGACAACGGAGTCGGGTCTTCCTGCCGACAAACTGAAGGGTGGCTCCAAGCTGGAACCGTGGGAATGGCAGCAGCTGGAGACCAAGCTTGCGGCTTTGACGAAGGCTCCTCTTTACATTGATGACACCCCGAGCATCCCGTTGATGGAGTTCAGGACCAAGATCAAGAGGCTTGTGAAATCCAAAGGGGTAAGGCTGGTGATTGTGGATTACCTTCAGCTGATCCAAGGCCCGACCGAACTCCGTGGAATGCGTGAGCAGGAAGTCGCCGCGATCTCCAGAACGTTGAAGGCCACCGCCAAGGAACTTAATGTTCCTATCATCGCTCTGTCCCAGTTGTCCCGTGATGCCGTGAAGCGTCAGGGCAGCAATGGAAAACCTCAGTTGAGCGACCTTCGTGAGTCAGGTTCAATCGAACAGGACGCCGATATGGTGATATTCATTCATCGTCCTGACTATCTGGGACTAGCCGAGACACCTGGCGGAAAGGAAACCACACAGATCATCATCGCCAAGCACCGTAACGGTGAGGTTTGTGATATCGATATGTTGTTCAAGGCTGAGCAGGTTCGCTTCGTGGAGCCGGGAGATTCGTTGACCGCGGTCGCGGAGTCGATGGGCGGCACCGAGTCGGCGATGAATTCCGCGATGAACAATGAGTTTGACAATAACACTGAATTCTGATGAAACCGACAAGACTCTTCGGCGCGTTGGCCGCCATATTCATAATGTCGTCCGTGGTCGCATACGCCGGCGGTGAGGGCAAATGTATTCCGGTAAAGAAACTAAGCGAGGAGAGTCTGGCTTTCAAGGGAGGTGAGAATCTGGTTTTCACCCTCCATTATAAATGGGGAATCATCAATGCGGACGTGGCGCAGGCCACACTCAAGGTTGACACGACGGTCCTGAACGGCCGTAAGGTATTTCACGCGTCTTTGACGGGAAAGACACAGAAGTTCTACGAGAAGTTCTTCCGTGTCAAGGAGGAACTGGACTCCTGGTTTACCCGGGACGGTCTGGAACCGATGAAGTTCACAAGGTTCGCCAGAGAGGGAAAATATACCTGTACGAATCTCTATTCCTACAATAGGGCGGCCGACGGGACCGGACAGATCAACGCATCGTTGAGCAACTCCAGAAAAGGAGATTTTTCCGCGACACTTCCACTGGACAAGTGTACCTATGATATTCCTCTTATGTACTATGTCCTGCGTAATATTGACGTGGCTAAATTGAAAGAAGGAAACGACTATCCGATGACCTTCGCGGTCGATGATGATGTCTATACACTGCATTTCAGATACTTGGGCAAGGAGAACAAGAACGTGGACGGAATCGGTAACGTCAGGTGTCTCAAATTCAGTTTCGAGGTGGTTTCCGGAGAGGTTTTCTCTGGAGAATCCGATCTTTTCGGATGGTTCTCCGATGATGACAACAGGATTCCGGTCTGGTTTTCGGCTCCGTTGAAGGTCGGTCAGGTACAAGGCCGTCTGAGGAGTTGCACGGAACTTAAGAATCCCTTTTCTTCAATAATTGAATAGGATGGCTGCCGGGGAAGTTTCACATAAAGGCAAGGTCGTGTCGGTCGGAAAGGGCAAGGTCTCTGTTCAGATCGTGTCTGAGTCCGCTTGTTCGGCCTGTCACGCGGCAGGTCTTTGCGGAGCGGCTGAAGCCAAGAAAAAGATTGTGGATGTTCCTGTCTATGGCGACCGTGCATATTCAATAGGCCAGGAGGTGGAGGTCTGCCTTGCGAGGAAGATGGGACTCAAGGCGGTATTGCTTTCTTATGTGATTCCTTTGGTGATATTACTGATTTTAGTGTTATCTTTGTCATCGATTGGCCTCGGCGAGCTGGCCTCAGGGTTGGCTTCGATCGGGGGGATAGCGGTGTATTACCTCATACTCTACCTTTGCAGGAGCCGTCTTGCGGAGGGATATGTGTTTTATATTCGGAAATAACTAATTAATTAGCTTTTATTTGGCTTTATGACAACAACAATCATCTGGACCATCGTAGTCATCACGGGGCTTGGCCTCCTGCTGGCGTTGGCCCTCTACCTTGTCGCGCAGCGGTTCAAGGTCGAGGAGGATCCGCGTATCGAGGAGGTTGAGAAGGCTATGCCGGGAGCGAACTGCGGAGGTTGTGGTTTCGCTGGCTGTCACGCGTTTGCGGAGGCTGCGGTGAAGGCCCCGAATCTGGACAACAACTTCTGTCCTGTCGGAGGCAATGAGACAATGAAGAAGGTCGCCGCGATCCTTGGCTATGAGGTCAAGGAGAAGGCACCTATGGTGGCTGTGGTGCGCTGCGGTGGCACCTGCGCTGCCAGACCAAGGATCAATGAATATGACGGCACGGCCTCCTGCAAGGTCAAGGCTGCCCTCTACGCCGGAGACACTGGCTGTGCATTCGGATGTCTCGGCTGTGGGGACTGCGTCGCCGCCTGTCAGTTCGGTGCCCTTTCGATGAATCCGGAGACCGGTCTTCCGGTTGTGGATCAGGAGAAGTGCACGGCTTGCGGGGCTTGTGTCAAGGCTTGCCCTAAGTCGATCATCGAGCTTCGTGCGAAAGGACCTCGCGGAATGAGAATGTACGTCTCTTGCGTTAACAAGGACAAGGGACCAGCGGTCAAGAAGGCTTGCTCCGCCGGCTGCATCGGCTGCGGAATATGCGCCAAGACCTGTACCCACGATGCCATCACCGTGGAGAACAACGTGGCTTACATCGACTTCGCGAAGTGCAAGCTTTGCCGTGAGTGTGAGGCGATGTGCCCTACAGGCGCTATAATCGGTGTGAATTTCCCTAAGCCTTTGGACAAGGATGCCGTGAAGGCTCGTGTTCAGGAGCGTCAGAAAAAGGCAAGAGAGGCAGCCGCCGCTGCCGCTGCCGTAAAGAAGGAGGAACAGAATAATGGCTAACAGAACATTCTCTATCGGAGGTGTGCATCCGAATGACGCCAAGATATCGCGCGACTGCGCCATAGAGGCTCTTCCGCTGCCTCAGACCGTGTATATTTCCCTTGCCCAGCACATCGGTGCTCCGGCCAAGCCGGTTGTCGCTGTCGGTGACAAGGTGAAGGTTGGCCAGCAGATCGCCGAGCCGGGCGGATTCGTGTCCGCCTTCATCCACTCTTCCGTTTCCGGAACAGTGAAGTCCATCGGCCCGCGCAAGGACCTCGCCGGCAACACCCAGACTTATGTCGAGATCGCTGTCGAAGGAGACGAGTGGTCAGAGGGCATAGACCGTTCAGAGACTCTCGTTACTGACATCCCTGAGGACGGCAAGGCCATCATCGAGAAGATTCGTCTCGGCGGAGTTGTCGGACTCGGCGGAGCGACTTTCCCGACTCACGTGAAACTCACCCCGCCTCCAGGAAAGAAGTGCGAGATGCTGATCATAAACGGCTGTGAGTGCGAGCCTTACCTGACATCCGACTTCCGTACCCTTCTTGAGAAGGGGGAGCAGGTCGTTGTGGGCACGGCTTTGATCAAGCAGGCTCTTGGCGTTGACAAGGCCACTATCGCCATTGAGGACAACAAGCCGGAGGCGATCGAGCATATTCAGAAAGTGCTTGCGGAATTGAAAGGCAAGTCTTCCAAGTTCGAGGGCATCGAGGTGCTTCCGCTTATGAAGAAATACCCTGAAGGTGGTGAGAAACAGCTGATTGACGCTGTGATGCATCGTCAGGTGAAGTCCGGCGGACTGCCTATCGATGTGGGCGCTGTTGTTCAGAACGTCGCCACTGCGCTTGCCGTCTATGATGCCGTGCAGAAGAACAAGCCGTTGATCGACAACTCTGTGACCGTCACAGGCGAGTGCTTCCCTAAGCAGGCCAACCTGCTTGTCAGGGTCGGTACTCCGCTCCGTTACATTATCGACTACCTCGGAGGCGTTCCTGAGAATGCCGCCAAGATCATCAGTGGCGGCCCTATGATGGGTAAGGCTATAGCTAATCTCGACGCCGCCACCCTTAAGGGAACCGGAGCCCTGCTTTTCCTCACCGAGGAGCAGACTAAGAGACATCCGGAAGCTCATTGCATCCGCTGCGGAAAATGCGCCGATGCCTGTCCTATGGGATTGGAGCCGTTCCTGCTCTACCGCCTCGCCAAGGCCGGCAATACGGATGAACTTGAGGCTAACGCTGTTCAGGACTGCATCCAGTGCGGATGCTGTCTTTACACCTGTCCTTCCTACATCCCGCTGCTGGACATCATAAGTATGGCAAGAGGTCAGGTTATGGGAATAATGAGGGCTCGCGCCGCTGCCGCCAAGGCCGCCGCTGAAGCCGCAAAAGCAAAAACTGTTTAAGAATATGGAAAGATTGTTGGTTTCACCGTCTCCGCACCTTCATTCCAAGACCACAACACCGGTCCTGATGAGGGATGTCGTGATCGCCTTGATTCCGGCGGTTGTGGTCTCGGTCGTGTTCTACGGCCTCGCCGAACTGCTTGTTCTGGCTGTCAGTGTCATCTCCTGCGTGGCGTTGGAGTATTTGATAACTAAATATTTGCTTAAGGCACCGTCCACCGTCGGAGACTGGTCCGCAGCTGTGACCGGCATCTTGCTGGCCCTCAACCTGCCGTCTTCGACACCGTGGTGGGTTGTGTTCATCGGTGCTGTCGTTGCCATCGGAGTCGCCAAGATGACTTTTGGCGGTTTGGGACAGAATGTCTTCAACCCGGCACTTGTGGGCCGTGTGTTCCTGCTGATCTCGTTCCCGACCTATATGACCAACTGGACGATTCCGGGAGGTCTTTTCGGAGCTGACGCGGTTACCGGAGCGACACCTCTCGGCCTCATCAACGAGGGGCTTATGAAAGGTGCTTCCGCAGCCGACCTGATCGCTCAGAACGGCCTTTCATATTCACAGATGCTCTTTGCGAACATTGGTGGTTCGGCTGGTGAGGCGAGCGCCATCGCAATCCTGATCGGATTCATCTATCTGCTTGCCCGCAAGGTCATCAAGCCGTGGATAACGCTTTCCATCCTTGGAACCGTGGCCGCAGTCTCCTGCATCTTCTGGCTGGCTGATCCGACACATTTCACCGACCCGGTATTCAACCTCCTCACCGGTGGTCTTCTGCTTGGTTCCTGCTTTATGGCGACTGACTATGTGACCTCACCTATGAGCACGAAAGGCGGAATCATTTTCGGCGTCGGAATTGGTTTTATAACCTTGATGATCAGATATTTCGGCTCTTATCCTGAAGGAATGAGCTTCGCTATTCTTATCATGAACTCGACAGTTCCGCTTCTTAACAAGTGGTTCCATCAGAAAAAATACGGGAGGGCTTAGGTTATGGCTGTAAAATCAAATCTCACCACTATGGTGGTCTGCCTGACGGTTGTCAGCCTTGTCTGCTCCGCTCTTCTGGGTGGAATGTACGCACTGACGAAAGAGCCTATCGACCAAGCCAATAAAGACATCCTCAAGGCTTCCATCGGAGCCGTGCTTCCTGAAGGGGGCGAACTCTCCGAGGCCAAACCTGTCGATGTCGGCGGACAGGCTTCTGAATATTATGTCAGCACCAAGGATGGCGCTCCTGTGGCCTACGCTGTGAAGTCCACGACTGTGGGTTTCGGCGGCCCGCTCGTCCTGATGGTAGGCATCACCGCCGACGGTGTGGTTTACAACACTTCCGTCCTGTCCCACAATGAGACTCCTGGTCTTGGTGCCAAGTGCAACACCGACGAGAAGTTCATGAACCAGTTCAAGGGCTTCGACCCTTCGTCCAAGACCCTCACGGTAAAGAAGGACGGCGGCGATGTTGATGCCATCACAGCCTCCACAATCACCTCCAGAGCTTACGCACTGGCCATTGACAACGCCGTGAAGGCTTTCAAATCAATCAAAGGAGAATAGGCTATGAGCAGCAATAAACTGAATCTTTTCACAAAAGGTTTCCTGAAGGAAAACCCTACATTTGTACTGCTTCTGGGTATGTGCCCTACACTGGCGACCACGACCTCGGCCATAAACGGTCTGAGCATGGGTCTTGCCACGCTTTTTGTCCTGGTGCTTTCGAACATCGCCATCTCGGCGATCGCTCCGGTGGTTCCTGACAAGGTGCATATTCCTGTCTATATCGTGGTCATCGCCACATTTGTGACGATCCTCCAGTTCGCTATGCAGGCCTACACTCCGGCGATGTACGCGACCCTCGGTCTGTTCATCCCGCTCATCGTGGTGAACTGTATCGTACTTGGACGCGCCGAGGCCTTCGCCAACAAGAACGGTATTCTTGATTCCGCACTTGACGGACTCGGAATCGGCTGTGGCTTCACCCTCTCCCTGACGGTCATCGGAATTGTTCGCGAGATTCTGGGAAGCGGCTCTGTATTCGGTCTCAAACTGATCTCTGGCGACGGAATCCTTGTGTTTGTTATGGCTCCGGGAGCGTTCCTCGCCCTTGGTTACCTTATGGTTCTGTTCAACAAAATCGCTAAAAAGAACTAAGTTATGGAATATTTCCTTATAATAATCTCTGCGATATTCGTCAATAACATAATGTTGGCCCAGTTCCTGGGCACGTGTCCGTTCCTGGGTGTCTCTAACAAGATCTCCACGGCGACCGGTATGGCCGGTGCGGTGTGCTTCGTTATCACCCTTGCGACTTTGGTGACATATCTCATCAACCAATATGTTCTGGCGGCCTTCGGACTTCAGTTCCTGCAGACCATCGCGTTCATCCTTGTGATCGCCGCTTTGGTACAGATGGTCGAGATCGTGCTGAAGAAGATCAGCCCGTCCCTCTATCAGGCTCTCGGAATATTCCTGCCTTTGATCACCACGAACTGCGCCGTGCTCGGTGTGGCTCTTAACGTGGTCACAAAAGAGTTCGCATTCGGTGGTCCGGCGCATATGCTGAACCTTGGTGAGTCCGTCGTGTATGCCTTCGCAACCGCTGTCGGCTATGGAATGGCTCTCGTGCTGTTCGCCGGCCTTCGCGAGCACCTCGATTTAAATGATGTCCCTAAGCCGTTCAAAGGCATTCCGATAGCGCTGATCACCGCTGGAATCCTCGCGATGGCGTTTATGGGATTCTCTGGTTTAGTATAGATTTTGCAGATGTCATAGCCTTGTTAAATTTCATTAATTTTTATGTTATGAAAAAGGCTTTATTGATTATCGCTGTACTCGTCAGCTCCGCTGCGGTCGCACTTGCGCAACCTAAGTCTATTGGTGGCCGGCTTGGCAACTATGGAGTTGATGTCAGCTATGAGAACTACGTTTCCAGAGGCGCTGATTTCCTTGAGTTTGGCCTCGGTCTTGACAACGGATTCAGCACAAGTTCATTTCACGTGGATGGCATCTATAATTTTATGATTATTCAACCAAATTGGACATCCGCGGGAACTTGGGGATTCTATGCCGGTCCTGGCGCAAGTGTCGCATTGTGGAAGAATAGTGATGATGAGAACACTGTCTACGCTGGATTTGTCGGCAATGTCGGTCTTGAGTACACCTTCAGTTTCCCTCTTCAACTTTCCGTTGACTTCCGTCCGAGGTTGATGTTTGGCGATGGAGGAGTCAGAGGTGACGGACCGTTTTCTTTGGGCGTCGGTGTAAGATACGCATTTTAGTTTTTCATAGGATAATTGAGTATGTGGGAACTTTCCTTATGGGAGGTTCCCACTTTTTTCGTTATTTGAGCAATAATTTTAGTAATTTTACAAACTATTGTTCAAAGTTGATTATAATTATCTGTTTCTAATATGAAAGGAAAGTTCGCGCTCGGCTTGAAATGGGTTGAAGATGTGATATTCAAGGATAAGAAGATCGTGTTGGGTGACCTTCCGATGGATGAGGTTGAGGCTTGCTATGATTTTCTGAAAGGATTTGCCTCTGAGAAGGTTATCTACGGCATCAACACGGGCTTCGGCCCTATGGCGCAGTGGAGGGTTGACGACAAGTATCTGACCGATCTTCAGTACAACATCATCAGAAGCCATTCCACGGGAGCTGGCGAGCCGCTGGAGAACATCTATGTCAAGGCAGCAATGATCGCCCGTCTGGGAACGTTTCTTCAGGCCCGCTCTGGAGTGCATCCCGATTTGGTCAAGCTTCTGGTGGAGATGATCGACAGGAACATATTCCCGTTCATTC
>CAVBMN010000014.1:0-38594 GCA_963596515.1 bacterium | reverse complement strand
TGAAAACTACCACATTTTCTATAAAGGACTTACGAAAACACTTTCGTATGTATGCTGAACAATCAGCTTCACAAAGATAAGTATTTTTTGGAAACGAACAACACTCGTTGAGGTATTGAACGACAAATTTAAGAGATAAAATGTATTAGATCAAGTTTAACAAGTGAAAAATAATTGGCATAAATTAAGTTAAATAGTTGATATTCTGATAGTTATCTCTATATTGGACGGGCGCTAACAACTATAACTTTAACTATGGACAAAAGTAAATAAATTATTTCTTAACTCAAAGAGTTTTTTTAACACAAAGAAGTTTGAGAAACATATTGAATACAGATATATATGATATGTTATCCTTGGTTGGTCAATGGGAGAATCTGACTGTAAGTATGTTGATCATCGATTGGCAAATTCACATACAGTTGATGCGAAGTGGCATTTTCGTGTTCCCCCCAATGTTGAGGCAGAAGAAGAAAAGTATGATGCTATGGCCGATAATAATCACTTTATCCTTAATGATTTTGATTAGGGATTGCAAGATTAAAAGTGACTTAACGGATTAATATTTTGTCCCTATCATCGGTCGCAGAATCCAGCCTTAAATAGTGGGCAAGTTGTTCGTAGAGCGTGACATACGCATCCATCTTTAACATAAATCAACCATAGGGAAGAGTCTTGTTTGCTGAAAATACTCCATTCTACCGACTTGCTTTTGCAGGGTTATCACATTCACAGTCACTTCAATGGTACTATGTTATGAAAACAATCAGCAAGGCCGCTTTGAATTCGATTCGGACTTTTCCCGTGTCTGCGAATTTGTCACGAATGTATAGATCCGTTAACAATTGTTGATTTTCTCATTCAGGGCCCTGACCCTGTCAATCAAATCGTCAAATGTAGGGGAATCTCCATAAATCATAATCTCGCGCATTACTTCATAGTCCCTGCGCCATTGCTCAATGATTGTGTCCGGTGGCACGATGCGGATCCTATCAGGAGTCAGAGTATTGTAGTCAAAGCCTTTCAGGCCTATGAATTTATGCCTGTGTTCGACGATACTGTTCCATAGTTTACGATCCGACAATGCCCGATTTGCAATGTCCGTGTCAGCAATTTTGATGATGTCATATAGGTGACGCGACATTCTGTCCACACGAATCTGCTCTGGGCTATGAGAAAACTCTTCGTGAAGGAGGCATATTTTTTCCAGAAATGTCCGCTCCGGAATGACTGCGTTTACAATTATAGGTTGTTCCACAAATGGTGACTCAGGAAAATTATCTTCAAGAATAGAGCGAAGTTCTACTGGTTTCAGAGGTTCGGACATTGACCTGCCACTGACTTCGATTATCACCTGACTTTTTATATATGGATTGTGGTTGGGCGGATGTCGGCAAGTTTATAAATTTCATATTGATAATAGAATTTTTCTTATCCAGGCCGGGGACAAGGCTATGTCGTGCTTGAACTTTGCCTTATTCACATCGGTCACAATTGAGCGGATTTTATTTACAACATCTTCGCTTACACCGTCTTGTCCCAACTCTCTCAATGCAGAAACAACCAACTGCATCGCCTTTGACTCGTAGGCAAAGTTTCTGGATTTATCGGAATGTTTGAAGAGGATGCCTTTCCCTTTTCCGATATTGACTTTTCTGGGCGCTCCGTCTGTTATGAACACCACATTTCCTGGAACCTGTGTGGATAAACCAAGGGCATTCACGGCAAACGTTCCTGTCGGGCATATTCTTGCCTTGTCTCTTTTAGCGATTGCATACGCAGTTTCCTCTATCGTTGGAGGGATTATCCCCAACCCATATTCCTTGTCTATTTTCGGATAGTAGTATATTCCGTGAGCAATGCGGATTATCATACCACTTGACTTCAGTCGCTGCAGACTTTTCGTCACGGCCTCCGGTGTCCCCAATGACGCAAAATCAGTAGGAAACACAAACGAGCCTCTTCCAAGAGACAATATGGCGTTTTCTATTTGATGTGCAATGCTTTCCATTAAGCATATATAATTAAAAGTGTCCGAAATATAGCACAAATTTCGGACATAAATAATTTCCATTATTTGCATACTGAACCTTAGCTACATTTCGTAAGAATACGCTGTTAAATTGAACGTTACACCGGACTTTACTAAACACTTTCAACTGTACCGCCTCAGTTGCCGCGCGGAGATTTGACTCTACGCTTTGGCTGTCGTTTTTCCGGGGAAACGCTTGCTCGCCGGACCGGCAGCGAAATGAGTTTTGTCCGGTGAGAGTGGGGATTTACCGGACAAAATGATACTGAATGAGAGAACTTCTCTGCTCGGGGGGGGCAGGAGGCCACAGGGGCCATTCACCCGGATAGGGTGCGCAAAGCGCATAGGCCCCTGTGGTCTCCTGGCATCGGTTTCCCCCAGATCCGAAAAAACTGATTCCTTGATATTTTTTGATTGCTATTTCATAGTTTGTGGAAAATGCCGCTTGAAATCCATCCTCTCGTGCAGGATGCGGACAATCAGGATGTCGCCTTGCGGGCGGAGCGTGTAGAAGATTATGTGATGTCCACAATGGAGTCCATATAGGTCAGTCATAATTTCATCATACTTTTTTGACATTACTACGGACTTGGATAACAGGAGGTTGCAGGCTGATATTAACTTGTTGTAATATTCATCAGCCTGCTTTTCCGACCAGGTCTTTACCGTGTATTGCCATATCGAGGTCAAGTCCTCTACGGCTTTTCGGGAATATTCCAGCTTCTTAGCCATTTGAGTGTTCCGCCTTGAGAGATTTCAGATGAGTCTGTGGGTCAAATCCTTCAGCCACGCCGCTGTCCAGTCCTTCGTTGATCGCTGACTTCAGAGCCATAAGTTGATTCTCGTCATCTTTCAGCAAGCGAAGCCCTGCCCGTATGACCTCGCTGGCATTGTTGTACCGTCCTTTGGCAATCTGTGTCTTGATAAAGTCTTCGAAATAGTTTCCGAGAGCTACTGATGTAGTTTTCATATTCGTTGTCTTTTCCGCAAAGTTACCAAATATTAATAACTGTGCAAGGCCTTCCATAAAAGATTAAATCTTAGTGGCCTTGACACACAGGTATTATTGGGGCGCAAACTCAAGGTGCGTGATTCCTAAAGCGATGGACGCGTTATCCGTTAACCTCCCAGTGGCCTCCTTTGTCGGGGCCGATGCGGCGGAGGAGGCCGGCGACTTTCAGGTTGGCAAGGTGCTTTTCGACAGCTTTCGGGGATATTCCGATTCTCTTGGCCAAGGATGCGGCGCTTAGAGAACCATCCTTTGACAGCATATTCAGGATAATCTCCCTGCTTTTCGGCTTTTTCCCATCGCGGGCGGAATAAGCCGGACTTTCCTCTTCGAGCAGACCTGTTGATTGCAGATAGTTGTCAATGTCCCGGCGGAGCACCTTTGCCGTAGTGCGGAACATAAAATCTCTGAATATATTCAGGTCTTCGCTTTCACGGGCGGCGATGAGCGATTTGATGTAGTCCTCCTTGTCTTCCTTTAATATGATTGAAGGAATCAGGCCGAACTCGAACTGGAGTTGGTTCATCAGCAGACGGGCCATCCTGCCGTTACCATCGGCCCAAGGATGGATGGTGACCAAGTTGAAATGAGCATCGAAACTTATTGAATATAACTGATTAAGATCCTTGCCCTTACTGCCTCGCCTCGCTTCGTTGATCCGTTTGCACAACTCGGCCAGTTTCGCGGGAACCTTGCTGTAATTCATGTAGGATTTGCCGCCGAACCCTGCCGTGACGTTCAGCAGACGCAGTTGCCCCCTTGCGGAAGAGAAGTCTCCTAATGCTGTTTTGTACTCTTTCCCGGTGTTCTTCATCACGAAGGATGATAGTTCCGTCAGCATTTCTGTCGTTATCGGGGAATGCGCTCTGGCATATTCAATTGATTTCTCATAAGCCGCCTTGAGGTCGAGATTCATATTCTGTTCCTCAATGCTTTTGCCTTTGATGCTGACCCCTTGGTCGAACATAATCTGGTTCTCGACCTCGGTGATCGTCGAGCCCTCTATCGCAGTGGAATGCGTGATGAGAGAGTACAGATAGAACTTATTGTAATCTATCTGTCGGTCGATGCCCAGCCTCCGATATTCATAGGTGATATTTTCAAGTTCAGTCGTCATTTCTCCCTACTTTTTCTGCTAATATAGCGATTTTCTCCCTATTATTATGCTTTTCTCCCTACTTCCCCGCTTCGTAGTAATAATAATTGTATGTAGTCATCAACTGCAATATATTGGCATATTCAAGCGACTGTAATGCACTTCGACACCTTCCACGATAATGCTTCTATGCTCAGCGATGCAAATGCGATAATGTTTGCAAATCACTTTCAGAGTAATATGCCTTAGAGCCGTGTAGAATAGTGATGAGCCTGAAAAAGTCGTGTTATCAGAAGCGAGATATTCATAGCATAATGGCCTGTAGGTGATTCTGTAGCCGATTAGCCTGAAGGGGTTTTGTAAAGATCGCTATGATTTTTGCGGTCTTTGTCGGAGCTGGGAAGGCGGACGGCTTCCATTTTTGTGCATACGGCTTTGACAAGATCCGCTATCTGCTCCTGTGTCAGCCACACGGTCTCTCTTTTCAGCCGCACCTCAAGCCTGATCGGATCATCCGGCTGGTAGAGATTATCTCGTTTTTCTGTTCCGTGGGTGTTGGCAGTTCATTTTTAGATCAGACATTTTACACGTCATCAATCGTAATCGTTCTGAGCAGATCCTTTGTCAGTTTCGGGACGGTTGAGAGTCTGTTTGCCTGATTTTGCAGTGTTCGTTCGAATAGGTTACGAACATACCGGGCGTTGCCGAAATTCCTGTCTTTGTTGGTGACCGCGTGGTCAATAAGGTGTCTCAATTTCTCAAAGGCATCGTCATTGATTTGATAATCATATTCTTTCAGGTTCTTCTGATAGATTTGCAACAACTCATCAGCACTGTAATCCTGAAATTCGATGTACTTTGTGAAGCGGGACTGTAGACCAGGATTCGAATTGATGAAAGCTGTCATTTCATTTGTATACCCCGCCAATATGACCACAAGCCTTTCCCTGTCATCCTCCATTCGTTTCAGCAAGGTGGCTACGGCTTCTTTCCCGTAATCGACCCCACTGTCCGATATTAATGAATATGCCTCATCGATAAATAGCACTCCATCCAAGGCACTGTCAATTATCTTATTGGTCTTTACGGCTGTCTGCCCGACATATTCGGCTACAAGGCCGGATCTGTCAGTTTCCACCAGATGCCCTTTTTTGAGGATTCCCAAATCCTTGTATATTCCGGCAAGGATTCTTGCCACAGTGGTTTTTCCGGTCCCAGGGTTTCCTGTGAAAACACAATGGTATGACACGTCAGAAGTTTTCAGTCCTCTTTCCGCTCTTTCTTTCTGGATCACCACAAAATTCGCCAACGTCCTGACCTCGCTTTTGACTGATTCCAGACCAATCAATGAAGCCAGTTTTGCGATATTGGTATTGTCACTCTGGCTATTGTCTGGTTCAGTATAGGAATAAGTGGCGGATTTATCCAAAGTTTTGGACACTGTACCCAGAACGTCGTTGCGTTCGGCTTCAGAATGCTCGTCAAGATTGGACGCAACATTGCCACCTGTCAGATCATCAGTGATTTCCTTATTGAATATATTCGCAAGCCATTTTGCTTCATTGTCGGTCACGGTGCCATCGGCTTTTGCGATGATTGAAGAGTACCGGTACAATAGTGTTAAGTATTTTGATTTGTAGTCTCCGTACCTTTCAAAGATCTGGACTCCATAAAATGGGTCATTTATGGATGCGCCAATCTCGCTGAACTGACGGTATATTCCCCTTATCGAATTGGCCATAAGGCTGACGTGATGTTCGTCTGAATATTTCCAATATTGAAGATCCGCTTTGGGGTTGACAATCTTGGTGACTGTTAAAAACAAAGGAAGCCCCTCTTTGGATGTGGGATTGAAAGGATGTCCGAGAGAGAGGATGCACTTTTTCAAATCCATCATAATGGAGGCTTTGAGTTTCAGGTCGGTGTCAGAGTCATCGCCCCCAACGTGGACACGTTCCTTCAAAAACGACATAAAGTCACCATTCGCTTTAAGGGATAGATAGAATTCGGAAATGTCTTGGGCTATGTTAAGCGACAACTCAAAATATGCGTCCATTTCTTCTTCGTTTTCCTGTTTGGTTTCTGGTTGTGAAGAGTGTCGCTTTTTATGGAGGTTTTTGAATACTGTGATGGCTGCGATAACAATAAGCAGCACGCCTATGAAAAACTCCCACGTCATATCCTCCACTCCATATAACATAAGAAATGCTCCGGCCAAGCTTAGTATTATACTCGTCCACGCGGATGCAGGGGCGACAGGAACTCCAGATTCCGAATATCTTTCTCTACCAGATAACCACTACATAATCAATAGCAAGTTCTCAAATCTCAAATAGATGACGTAATCTCAGCACCAAGGTCTGTCAAAGCAAATATACGCATAAATACCGAATGACCAATCGTTATGATTGTGTTTCTGAATCACGGCGACTCATCCGAAAAGACAATCCATCGTGAGGTCATACTGAACATAAAATGTAGTTTCCGCTGCGGATGTGATAAAAGGATGGCCATAGCCAGCGGAATCTTGTAAATTTCACCCACATTCCGCTGAATATAGCGGTGTTTTTGGCGTATTACATATTAAAGAATCTTTTTGCGGATTTCGGGGGTAAAACAAAAACGGCTGACTTGGACAGTCAGCCGTTGTCATATTCGTTGATTAAAAATTACTTGCGCTGGGCCTCGTAGTCGGCCTTGACCTGCTCCAGGAGCTTGTCGGCTTTGGCGTAGCCGTCGGCAGGGGCTTTCCAGATGATCGCGAAGAGGATCACGCCGACGATGCCGAGGGCGATGGCCACCTCGAAGACTGAGTTCCAGCCGAACTTGTCGGCGAGGGCTCCGAAGACGAGACCGGAGATGGCGGTGCTGGCGTAGCCGAGGATGCCGGCCATTCCGTTGGCGGAGGAGGCGACACGCTTGGTGGCCTGGTTGGACAGGCATATTCCTATAAGAGCCTGAGGCATGTAGATGAAGAAGCTGGCCATTATGATCAGGGCCACTGACAGGCCTCCCATCTCCTTAGGGGTGAGCCAGAAGAGGATGAAGCAGGCTGTCGCGCTGGCGAGACCGATGAGGCAGGTCCTGTGGGCCTTGCTGCCGAAGAACTTGTCTGTGGCCCAGCCGGCGAGAAGGGTCCCGACGATGCCGAGCACCTCGGTGATGCCCACTACTGTCGAGGCGGTCTGGATGCTCAGACCTCTGTCCTGCGTGAGGAAAGTCGCGCCCCAGTCCAGGATGGTGAAGCGGATGATGTAGATGAAGAAGTTGGAGGTGGCGAGAATCCAGACGATAGGGTTCTTGAACACCATCTCCTTTACGAATCTCTTGTAGGCGAAATCGGTGAACTCCTTAGGCTCGGTGACAACCTCCTTGGCAGGGGCGTTGTCGTCAATCTCCTCAGGATCAGGCAGACCGACCGAGGCCGGGGTGTCCTTGAGGCCGAAGAGAACCAGAATAGCTCCGGCTATGGCCAGAAGCGCCGGAACGAAGAAGCACCACTGCCAGGCCGAGTAGGAAAAATGGTTCAGGATGAAGGTTCCGCAGAGGAACGCCACAAGGCTGGCTCCGATGGAGTGCGAGCTGTTCCAGATGGCCTGCTTGGTGGCAAGTTCGGAAGGCTTGATCCAGTGGGCCATGAGGCTTCCGCATGGAGGGAAACCCATTCCCTGTGTGTAACCGTTTATCAACCAGAGGCTTCCTATGAAGGCGACCATTCCCATTGTGGCCTTGCCCTCACCGTCCATGAAGTTGAACAGGCCGTTCATCTCAGGGCTGAGACCTATGAATATATTCACGAGCGCGGAAAGGAAAAGTCCTGTGGCCATCATCTTCTTGCGGCTGACGCGGTCGGCGATGAAGCCGTTGATGAACCTTGAGAGGCCGTAGATGATTCCGTGAAGCGTCAGGAACAGACCGAGCTTGACCTTGCTGATTCCCAGCTCCGCCTCAAGGGCCGGCATCGTGATGCTGAAGTTCTTCCTCACGAAATAGAAAAGGGCATACCCGATCATCAGGATGATGAGGGTTCTCCATTGCCAGTAGTTGTACTTCTTCTTGATAGATTGATCCATTATTTAGCGTTTTAAAAACGGGGGATGCAAAGATACAAAAAACGGCAATCTTAATGAAGAAATTGTTATTTTTGTAAAATATGAATATTATCGGTCCCTGAGCCTGTCGAAGGGACTAGACAATGAAAGAAATTAATTATTAATGAATATGACAGAAAACTATAACAAGTCTCTCACCGCAGAGCAGAAGGCCAAACTCCGCAGAATCAAGCATCTGGCCTTGGATATGGACGGCACCATTTATATGGAGAACAACATCTTCCCTTTCACCGTCGAGGTGCTCGACACGATGAAAAGGAACGGGGTGGGATATTCATTCCTGACGAACAATCCGACGAAATCGGTGGAGGATTACCTCAAGAAACTCGCCGGAATGGGAATTCCCGCTGATGAGGGGAATATGTACACGACCCCGATCGCAACGATCGACTACATCAAGAAGAATTTTCCTAACGTGAAGAAACTCTTTATGTTGGGGACTCCGAGTATGATCGGTCAGTTCGAGAAGGCCGGGTTCGTCTCCTGCGCCGACGATCCCGATGACGTTCCTGATATGCTGATTGTGGCCTTTGACACCACGCTGGTATATTCACGCCTCTGCCGCGCGACGTGGTGGGCGAAGCAGGGCATCCCGTATATGGCGACCAATCCGGATTGGGTCTGTCCGACAGATGCGAGAACTGTTCTGGTTGACTGCGGCTCGCTCCAGAAGTGCATTGAGGCGGCTTCCGGCAGAAGACCGGACAAGGTGATGGGCAAACCGGATCCTACGATGCTCGATGGCATCCGTGACCGCAACGGTTTACAGGCAGACGAGATCGCGATGGTCGGCGACAGGATTTACACTGACATCGCGATGGGGCACAACGCCGGAGCCGTCAGCGTGCTCGTGCTCTCCGGCGAGACGACCCTTGAGACGGCCTTGAAGGTGGCCGAGGACGCGCGGACGAACCCTCATCCGGAGCACTATCCGGCTGACTTCATCGTCCGTGACCTCAAGGAACTCGGTGACCTGATCCTCGAAAGCCACAAGGACTGATCTGTCGAGTTGCCGATGAAAGTCCTTTTCATCCACGGACTTGCGTCTTCCGGAGCCTACAAGATGGCCTCCTCCCTGCGGATTCTTCTGAAGGGAAGCGAGGTCATCGCCCCTGATGTTCCCATCGAACCTCGCGAGGCCCTGAGCCTTCTTGAAGGAATATGCTGGGACGAGTGCCCAGACCTCATCGTGGGCCTTTCCCTCGGCGGATTCTGGGCGCAGAAACTCCGTGGCCACCGGAAAATCCTCGTCAACCCCGACTTCCACATCTCCCGCCTCCTCCGCACGATGAAAGGGGAGCGTGAATATCTCTCCCCACGCCGCGACGGAGCCTTGACGTTCACCGTCACCGAAGCGTTGTGCGATGAATATGCCCGTTTGGAAACCGCTGAGTTTGACGGACTTACTTCGGAGGAAGTGGTCCTGACCACCGGAATGTTCGCCGACCGTGACGAGATGGTCAACTGCAAGGACGAGTTTGAAAGATTTTATCCCGGCCGGTCGCGTTCCTATCCCGGAACCCACCTCCCGAATTACCCCGAGATCAAGAAGTATATCCTACCCGTAATTGAACATGAAGTATCTGATAAATAACTCCACCGACCCGTATTTCAACCTTGCGTTCGATGAATATTGCCTTGAGAACATCCCGTCCGAAGAGCCGTATTTCTTCCTTTGGAGGAACCGCCCGGCCGTGATCATCGGCCTGAACCAGAACGCTTACAGCGAGGTGAATCTGGACTATCTCAATTCGCACGGCATCACGTTGGCCAGACGTGTCACCGGCGGTGGAGCCGTCTATCACGATCTCCAGAATATGAACTACACGATCATCGGCAAGAACCCGTCTCCGCAACCGATGGTGGACGCTCTGCGCAGCCTTGGCGTGCCCGCCGAGCTGACAGGCCGCAACGACATATTCGTGGAAGGAAGAAAGGTCTCCGGCTATGCCCGCCGTGTCTCCCACAACCAGGAAATCATCCACGGCACGCTGATGTACGATGTTGACCTTGACACACTTGTCAAAGTCCTCGACACCCCGACCTCGAAGATGCAGGCCAAAGGAATATCCTCGGTCAAGAGCCGTGTGGCGAATCTGAAGGAGTATCTTCCTCAGTTCAAGTCTCTGGATGAGCTTCAGGCCAAACTTCATCAAATTCTTTCCGCCGGAGATGGTCAGATGCCCCTCTCGGACGAGCAGATCGCCGAGGTCCGCAAGCAGGCCGACGAGAAGTTCTCCACCTGGGATTTCATCTATGGCCACTCGCACGAGGCCGATTTCCGTTGCAAGGCCAAACTCTCCTGTGGCACCGTCGAGGCCAGCCTCCGTGTTGACCACGGCCTCATCACCCGTCTGGATTTCACCGGCGATTTCCTCTTCGACACTCCCGCCGCTGACCTCTCCGCCAAGTTGATCGGTCTCCGTTACGACCAGTCCGAAGTCCGGTCCTTCCTTGCCTCCCAGCCAGTCGACTCCTACTTCCGTGGCGCCACCACCGATGATCTCGTAGATCTCCTCTTCAAGCCATCCGCCGAGTAACTCATAGATAGGTTCCTTTCAGGACATATTCTGAAATCAGACAGGAGTTTCAGACCATATTGATGAATATTAAAAGACTTGATGGGCAGGGCAGAGCTTTCGTTAGTGCTGAATTTTAGTTAAAGTTTCCGGATAACGTTGAGGCCGTCGCGGATAGGAAGAAGTATAGACTCAACACGTGGATCGTTGACCACCAGATCGTTGAATGCGATTATGCCTTGGGTCTGTTTGTCTTTCGGGACGGGGTCTTGCCAGAGTTTGCCGTCCCAGAGAACATCATCGGCAAGGATGAGGCCGCCGGGCTTTACCAGGTCAAAGACCAGATTGTAGTAGGTGACATATTCCCGCTTGTTTGCATCCATATAGACCAGGTCGTAGGGGCCTTTCAATGAGGAAAGGGTCTCGCAGGCATCTCCGATGTGGAGAGTGATCTTGTCCGCCACCCCGGCCCTTGACCAACCTTCACGCATCAGTTCCTCCAGCTCGTCATTGATCTCAAGTGTGTCGATGTGTCCGTCTTCCGGAAGCCCGTAAGCCATACAGGTGGCGGAATAGCCGGTGAACGCACCGATCTCAAGGATGCGTTTTGCCTGTGAAATCTCCACAAGCATAGTCAGCAACCTTCCCTGAACCGCTCCCGAAAGCATACGAGGATAGTTCGTGTGAATATTAGTCTGTTTCTCAATCCAGTCCAAAGCCTCGCTCTGCCGCGAAGAATGCTCTCTAAGATATTTGTCTGCCGGAGATTCCATCTGTCACCTGAATATTAATTGTTATGCACCAAGCCGTTTGTTCTTGATCAGTATCCTAATGGACTATAGGAATATTAATGAGGAAGTGCGGTCCGGATTGAATATCCTGGCCGCCGCATTGCGGATAGCCTCGGAAGTGACGGCCTCGATGGCCTCGCGGTTCTGCTTGTCGGTGAATATGGTTCCGTACGAGATCAGACTCTTGCCCATTGACAAGCATTGGGTCTCTCCGTTGTCGGAACTGATGGCAAGCTGGCCGAGAAGCTGTTTTTTGGCAGCCTTCAGCTTGACGGCGGAATATTCCTCGTCCTGCATCTTACGTATTACTTTCCAGACCGCATCGAGACATTTTTCAAGGTTGCCTCGCTCGCAGCCAAGACTTATGGTCATAATTCCGGCCTCGGTGTACTGCGAGTAAGATGATTCCACTCCGTAAACCCATCCGTTCCTCTCTCTCAACAAACTGTTCAGCAAAGAGTTGGATGCCGGACCGCCGATGATGTTGCTGAGCAGGATTGCAGGGAAACGCTCGTCTGAATCGTAAAGTGATGGCGCAAAGTTCCCGAGCACGGCATTGACTTCGTGGTTCCGTTTCTCGACCATTCTGTTGAACGGGGACAGAAGCTTGATTGGCTGGACTGTGCGTTCATTGGCGGCAGCACTGACTCCGCCGAAGAACTTTCCGGCCAGCTTCCGGACATTCTCCTCCAGTTTCTTCTCATCTATGTCGGCGACGATCGCCAGGGCCATATTCTCAGGAGTGAACCGTTCTTGGGTGAACCTTTTCAACTCTTTGCCGGTGATTTTCCTTACGCTTGCCGGTGTCCCGAGAATTGAACGCCCGAGCGGGTGGCCGGCGAACAGGCTTTCCTCGAACTGGTCATATACATCATCGGCTGGAGAATCCTTGTAGGATTTGATCTCGTCGATCACCACACCTTTCTCGACAGCGATTTCCTCTTCGGGAAAGGTCGGGCAGGTGGCCAGTTCAAGAAGCAGCGACGCGGCCTTGCCGAGGTCTTCCTTGAGCACGGTCGAATGGATGACAATCTCTTCCTTGGTAGTGAACGCGTTGAGTTCGCCGCCAAGCTTGTCAAGGTAGCTGCTGATGACTCTGGAGCTCTTATGCTCTGTGCCCTTGAATATGGTGTGTTCGGTGAAATGGGCGATCCCGCTGTGGAAATCACCCTCGTCACGTGTGCCGCATTTGATTGTCAGCGAACAATAGCCGACCGAATTACCGCTTCTCCTGACCGCATATCCCAATCCACAGTCAGCCTTCCCTACAATCATTATTTCCTTAACATTTTTATGGCCTTGAGATCGCTGGAGAGGAATCCTTTGCCCATCTTGGCCGTTATCTTGTGTTTCTTGAAATAGTAAAGCTCGTGGTTGTCGGCTCCGATGAGCATCTTGTAGCAGATCGAACCGTTGACGGGCTCGGACGGAGCCACGACATAGCTTACCACGGCATTGAAAGTACCCTCGTTGAATATCTCATCGACCTCGTCTTCATCGTCGTTGATGAGCACATCCTCGTCCAGCGAGCGCTTTGTCTGCTCGTCAACCTGCGGGGCAAGATCCTCGGACCAGAAGAATATTCTCTTGATCTTCAGTTTCTTGGTGCCTTTGGCTCCGATGCTTGAATATGCCTTCATCTCGGTTTCGGTAAGCCCTGAGGTGTGATCCTGGATGACTTTAAGGAATGCCGGCAGCATCACAAACTCTCGTCCTGACGGATCTTCGGTCGATCGCAGGGGGAATGTCACGACCTCAAACATATCACTGATGGATTTGTCAGCCCCCTCGCCACCCTTGACAAGGGTCAGCATATCGATTCCCGGTTCGGATTCCCTGCGGAACTGGCCTTTGACAACCAACAGAAAATAGTAGCCGGCGTTGGACTTCAGGCTCTCGAACTCGTCGTTTGTGCAGAACTCGTAAGGGGAGATTGTCCAGGTTGACGCGACACTTTCCTTCAACGCCTCGTCAAGGAACTCGTCACCGGTCAGCACGACCTTTGTCGTCTTGGTGGTGAAATCCTTCAGTTTCTCCCTTCTTGTGGTGATCTGCGCCTGTCCGAATATGTCGGTGGTGAGCAGCAGGCCGGCGATTGTCCAGGCCAATATCGTTAATGTACGTCTCATATCTGTTTGTTTTTTAGTTTTTAAGCAAAGAGCGAGTCCGGTAATGCCAGGGCTTGCGCTGTTCCGGCCGACAAAAAGTTCCATACTTCGTGCCGCACGACACAAATGTACGAAATATTGCGTAAATTTGCCTTACAAAACTTGGTGCGGACAACCACTCCCTAAGATTTGAACGTAGTTATGTCTGAATACATCGTATCGGCAAGAAAATATCGTCCTGACTCATTCGAGTCCCTTATCGGGCAGGACAACATTGCCCAAACCCTGAAGAACTCCATCATCAGGGGGAAGCTGGCTCACGCCTACCTGTTCTGCGGGCCGCGCGGAGTGGGTAAGACAACCACGGCCAGGATATTCGCGAAAGCCATCAATTGCTCCAATCCTTCACCGGATATGGAGCCTTGCGGCGAGTGTGAGTCGTGCCGGTCTTTCCAGGAGGGGCGGTCCTATTGTATTCACGAACTGGATGCCGCTTCCAACAATGGTGTGGATGACATCAAGAACCTGATGGATCAGGTGCAGATTCCGCCGCAGGTGGGGAAGTACAGCGTGTATATCATAGATGAGGTGCATATGCTGTCCACGGCCGCGTTCAACGCTTTCCTCAAGACGCTTGAGGAGCCGCCGGCACACGCCATATTCATTCTTGCCACCACCGAGAAGCATAAGATTCTGCCGACGATCCTTTCCCGTTGCCAGACTTACGATTTCAACAGAATTTCGGTGCCGGACATCGTCAGCAACCTCAGGATGATAGCGGGGAAGGAAGGTGTGAATATTGACGATGAGTCCTTGCACGTGATTGCTCAGAAGGCCGATGGGGCGATGCGTGACGCGCTTACGATTTTTGACCAGACTGTGGCGTTCTGCGGAACAGATGTGAAGTACGAGGAGGTCTTGAAGAATCTTAACGTGCTTGACTATGACTATAGTTTCAATCTTGTGGACGCGTTTCTGGCCGGAGATTATGGAACAGCGTTGCTTAAGTTTGACGAGATACTTTCCAAAGGGTTCAACGCTCTTCATTTTTGCGCAGCTCTGAGTTCGCATTTCAGGGATCTGATGGTGACCAAGAACGGAGGACTTGACGCTTTGCTGGAATTGCCGGACTCGTTGAAGGCAAGGTACGTGGAGCAGGCTTCCCGTTGCTCGCTGAAGTTTTTGTACGATGCTTTGACCATCACCACGGCTTGTGAGGCCGGGTACAAACAGGCGGTGAATCCGAGGCTTCATATTGAGTTCGCCTTGATGAAGCTTAGTTTCCTGATGAAGGCTCCGGATGCTTCACGGCCGGTGGTTGAGGCCGCGAAGGTTGCAGCTGGGACGGCATCCGCCGGCAGCGGTTCGCACACCATCCCTTCACCTGCACCGCAGGTGACACCCGTTCACGAGGCCACGGGCGGCCACGGCCTGGCTGAACCGCAGCCTACGGATGCCGTGCGGAAAGCGGAAACGGCTGGAGCAGTCACTGGGGCCACTACGTCGGTCACTGAGCCTGCCGAAGTGACCGAAACGACAGGTAGCGGTAGCCCGGCTGCCGATAATGCCGGCTCACCGGTCGTTGGAGGCGAGAGCCCCGCTCCGAGGGCGAGAAGGAAACCTGTGAAGACTGGTGCCGCGCTGTCCCTAAATTCAATTATGAATGAGGAAGAGACAAAGAAAGTAGAGAAACAGGTGGTAACGATTGAGGATGCCATTCCTGATGATGAGGCTCTGCTGGAGGCTTGGAAGACTATCCCTGCCGAGAACTCCTCAAGCCCACGTCTGGCCAACACTCTTCAGAACGCTCAGGTTAGCATTGAGATGAAAGACGGTTGCAAAGTGTTGACGTTCAAGGTCAGCAATGACGCTCAGGAAAAATGGATAAGGGCGAACCGGCTTATGGATCTGGAAGGGAATTTGCAGAAAAAGGTCGGCTCCTCCAAACTTCGTCTTGAGGTCGGGGTTGTGCCTATGGAGGACAAAGGTGTGCAGCCTTACACAGATCAGGAGAAAGCCACCGCACTGATGGGACAGAACGGTGAGGTCCAGAATCTGATCAAGGATTTCGG
Organism: bacterium; assembly: GCA_963596515.1. Lineage (GTDB taxonomy): Bacteria > Bacteroidota > Bacteroidia > Bacteroidales > UBA932 > Cryptobacteroides. The sequence goes on along the minus strand of CAVBMN010000014.1, from coordinate 22,855 downwards.
CCTTGAGACAAAATAATGGTTAACAATTAGATTTGAGATAAGATGAAACTTCATTGCGAGAACCTCGTCAAGAAATATGGCATCAGAACCGTCGTGAAAGGCGTTTCTATGGAGATTAACCAAGGAGAGATCGTGGGATTTCTCGGTCCGAACGGAGCGGGAAAGACCACCAGTTTCTATATGATCACCGGACAGATTGTCCCGAACGGAGGGCGTGTCTTCCTTGATGACGAGGACATTACCGAACTTCCGATGTACAAAAGGGCTCAGAAAGGAGTCGGCTACCTGCCGCAGGAGGCCTCGGTGTTCCGCAAGATGTCCGTGGAGGACAACATAATGTCCGTGATGGAGATGTCGGATATGTCCAAGGCCGAGAGACAGGAGAGACTTGAGGATCTGATCAATGAGTTCAACCTCTCGAAGGTGCGCAAGAGCCTCGGAATCCAGCTTTCCGGAGGTGAGCGTCGTCGTTGCGAGATCGCCCGTGCCCTTGCCATCGACCCGAAGTTCATCCTGTTGGACGAGCCGTTCGCCGGTGTGGATCCAATCGCCGTGGAGGATATTCAGTTCATCATCGCAAAATTGAAGTACAAGGACATCGGTGTCATCATCACCGACCACAATGTGGGCGAGACTTTGGCGATCACCGACCGTGCCTATCTGCTCTACGAAGGCACTATCCTCCAGCAAGGTACCCCTGAATCTCTTGCCGCCGATGAGGATGTCCGCACCAAGTACCTCGGCTCCGGCTTCGTCCTGAAGAAGTCCGTATCCGTTGAGCGCGCCAAAGCCGAGCACGCCGCCCTTGAGGCCGCCCGCGCCGCTAAGGCCGCCTCTGTGGAATCAGTTGAGGGATAATATTTATACACTTTACCCCATCTGTCATAACAAGCCGTGTTCTTGAAAGAGTCGGATGACATCGGTCTTGAAGCGCTCCTTGTCGAAACCGACAGCTTTCTTCGAGAGGCGGTCAAGGTTGGAGAGGGACTCCACGACCTTCCTTGCTATGGTGCGTTTGGCCTCCTCGTCGGAGGCTGCGATAAAGGCGTCATACTCCTCGAAGTCAATCTTGAAGCCACAGGTGTAAACCCCGTAGTAGTCGGTGAAAGTATTGTCAAGGTTGCGCAATCGTCGGTGTTCGACGAATCTCGGTCTTGGTATTGCCGCAAAACGCTCAATGCCAGGTTCTGTTTTTAGAACTTGAGTTATTATCCAATAATGATTAATGATATTATAATTCTTGTTTTTAAAATTTTCCTTTAATAAACTATCAACATAATATATGCAATGAAGTTTGTGATCTGACTTTCGATCTACTATCACAGATAATCCGATGTCCATATTGTGAAATTTTGATTATTACCTGAATATAGAATTTCCAGGAGGAAGATGTCCATTCTTTAGAAAGTAAGAATATAACCTCCTTTTTTCTTCAATTTTTATCTGCTTTTGTGTGCCGATGTATTCTACATCGAGCGTTAAATTCATTTTATCAAGAGCGGATTTCCCTCCATACCTATTTTCGGGTGGGTATTGAGTAGTTTCGCCATATTTCCAGACATCGCCAGCCTTCAGATATGTTGTTCCACCTCTTACATTAGGATACTCTTGGGAAACTTTAGCCTTTAGCACATATTGCACACCGCTTGGCCCATCCTGTCTGGCGTTGATCCTTGCGATCTCGGTGTTCATCTTATTGATGTAATAGTCCACGCCGAAGGCGGTTGCCGCACCAACAGCATATCCCGCCCATTTATGAGGCACGGCATCACTTGGCTCCACAATGGCGATGTCCGCTGCGATGAGACCAAGGACGAAAGACAAGTAGTCCGACCCGTTGCTGTACACTATTCCGGCGGCCAGGACAGGATTTCCACTGCCATCAATGTATCCATACTTGTCCATCATCCCCTGCCGTCTGTTGTCATAAGACTCACCGTACCCGCGGTTCCAATCCCGTTCCAGAGCCTTGAATTCTCTGTTGCTTACAGAGATAGTCTCATAATACCCATCTTCAATTTCCTGTATCCGGCCGTTCACATTATATGAAGTCAATCCGTAAGGATCAGTCAGGTTCACCGGATTTCCGGCACAGTAGGCATACGGGGAGATGGAGTAGCACTTCTCTGCTAGGGGGTCCTGGGAGGTGAAGATGCCGTGGGTGGTCTGGTAGCGGGCACCGCTGTCGTACCACCGTATGTCATAGCTTATCTCATATTCCTTGCCGCCGTAAAGGAAGTCATTGGCGTATCCCACAGTGCTGTACGAGGTGAGTTCGCCGTACGGGAGGTAATCGTATTCCCCGATGACGGTTTTTCTGTCCTTCACTTTCGTCCTCGTGCTGCCGAGGTGGTCCTGAACATAAACGACGTTGGAGTACCGTCCATCGTTATCACAAATGAGCCTTCCATTCCCTCCGTAGGAGACAGACACCCCCTCTGGTATATAATTATCCGATACCAACAGATATACAAAAGGTCCTACGTAATAATAGCCGTGGTATGTCTCGTCAATTACTGAATTTATTTTCGTGCCGTCGGCGAGATAGGTGTACCACGTCTGGTAATCACCGTCTCCGTGAATGATGTCCGGCATATTCAGGATGTCGTATTCTGCGGTGACTCCGGAGACTCCGTCCGAGGTTAGGTTTCCGTTGGCATCGTAGGAGAATCCGTTATTAGTGCGTCTGTTACCGTCATAGGTGAACGAGATGTTCTTCGTGTCTGCACCGTTAGTCCTTGTTATGGAGAGGATGTTGCCGTTGCGGTCGTACCTGATGCCACGCTCGGTGTGCGTGTTTTTCAATGTGTCGCCGACATATCCCATCGCGTCTGTGAGGCGGTTGAGTCCGTCGTACGTGAACCTGTACTCCCGTTCAGGGGAGCTGCCTCTGCTCCACTTCCAGGAGGATATGTCCCCGGTGAAGCTCGGCTCCACATCTGGGGATGCGTCATAATAGCCAAGCCTTGAGGAGTAAATTTCATCCTCGCCCAAAGAGACGGACCTTTCATACTCCCATCCCTGCAGATTATAGGTGAACCGCTCGCACAGCTGGTTTCCCGCTGTCGTCTCATCTGAATGTACCTTGGTGGTTAACCTTCCGAGATTGTCATACCTGTACTTCACATTCGCCGAATGTCCGTTCAGGTCTGCCGACTCCGTGAGTATCCGCCCGTCCTTGTCGTATGTGAACGCGCGCACATAGACATCATTGATGTCATTTTCCGGCTCTGAATATTCGCTCTGAGACTCTAAAAGCCGCCTTTGAGTGTCGTACCTGAAACTTGACCTCAGAGTTCCTGACGGTCGCCGCTCGACAAATTGGATGACATTGCCACGGTTGTCGTAATAATAAACCCTTTCAGCATATGGCTCACCATTGGTCGTGGACACCTTCTCATAGGCCAACCGGCCTCGCCAGTCCAGATTGACCATATCCGGCGTGACGAGATCTGTGATCTCATCGAAATCCATATCCTCTCTAAGATTAGACGGAATCCTGTCGTAGGAATATGCTCGGAGAGTGTCGCGGTCAAGAGTCTCGCCAAGTGTTGTAAGTCCCTCGCGGTCGAGTTCCGGCAACATAGCGGTCCAGTCTGTAGTGGTGGCATCCCTGATGATGCTTTCAGTCAGGACTCTGCCTACCTCATCATAGGTATAGTAGATCCAGATGCCCTTGTCCCTCATATTTTGGTCTTGAGACATAATGAGATGTCCGGCGGCATCGTGCAGCGTCAATTGAAGACCTGCTCCTGGACGATATGTGGCGGTCAGATTGCCTCGCGAGTCATACCTGTACCTCCAGCAGTAACGTCTGGCCAGATCCCCGTCTATCGGTATGTTCACTCCTGAGGTTGGAAGCCGGACATAGCCCTCCGGGCTGACCGCCCAACACAGATTTCCACGGAAATCATAACCGAATAGTGTTCTTGCCTCGCTATCGCCAGTTCCGGCGTCGGTGCGGATTGTCCTTCCGTCAAAATCCTTCCATCTGGTGGCGATTCTTCCGTCTCCGTCGGTCACCCTCTCTCCGTACAGACTCCCGGCCGGATAGTACCCGACAACAGTTGCATCGCCAGTGATGGCATCCACATCCAGAATCTCTATTTCGTCAGCCGTGTTCGTGATGTATTCTATGTTCGCCGGATGAGCCGATAATGTGGTCCCGGGAAGGAACGACCTCAAAGGCCGTCCGCCAGAGCAATCCTCGTACTCAGTCCTGCCATAGGCCTTCGCTCCGTCGTCTGCTCCGAACGTCGATGCATAATAGGAGTGCTGTTCTGACAGACCATCCACCTTGTAAGCTCCGGTGGCCGCATTGCCGGCGTATGGTAGATACCTTCGGATCTCGTTCCCGAAGATGTCGTGGCCGAAAATGGAGATTATGTCGAAAGGACTTGAACCACCGCCTACATTGATCCTCTGCTCTGGATAACCCAAACCGTCATAATACATTATCTCTCTGGCGTTCCCGCTACGTGATGGGATCTCGGAGATTATCCAGTTTCGGCTGCTGTTAACAGACAATCCGACACTTGGTGCGTCCATTTCGGGGACGTCGGGCGATTCCGGATTCGGTTCGGGAGTCTTATAGTCATCATCGGGAGGTGGAGGAGGTGGTGGCTCCACAGGAGTAGTGGTATCGCACGGCATCTGGATAATCTCCACAAATGTCGTCTCATTCCCGAGATATGCGCTTCTGGAATGTTCCTCTGATGTGTTCTCCGAATATGATATGACAATGTTGACTTTTCTTGCGCTGACCACCTCGATGTCAAGAACCCTGATCCAGGTCTGTCCGGAACCCTGAAAACCCATATCAAGATTGTCCGCTATGATAGACCAGTCAGTGTCAGGGGAATATGGCGTCTCACACGGCACGCGCAACTCCCCGGCGGAGGCATTTACCTGATAACTTCCTGACGTAGGATTACCGAGGGCATCGTCCCACACGTGTACCTGAGCAACCGAATTGAACGCGAATGCGGTGAGGGCGCATATAATTGATATGATGTATCGTCTCATAGGTCTGTGTAATTATTGGTTTGTTATGTTGTACCCGTATTTCCCGATGATGTCTCCAGACTCTATCACAGATGTCAGGCGGCCGAACTCATCAAGTCCATAGACGGTTTCCGTCTTGTCCGGAATTGTCTCCGAGGTCATACCGATAAGAGGGTTCCACGTCCAGAACCAAGCAAGGCGGTGGCCGCTGGCCTTCACGGTCTTCATAGTCATATGCAGTCCGGAGTAGCCCCACAGGTATGTGGCGGTGTTGCCGAGGGCATCCTCGACCTCCGTTGGGTTGCCGTAGCCGTCATATGACTTGACGGTAAGGACTGTCTCGTAGCCAGTGACGCTTCCATTGGTGGCGATCAGGCCGTGCCTTATTGAAGAGGGGAGAAGTCTGCTTTTCCCGTTCACCGTGAAGAGGCCATAGTCAAACCTCTCGTCCGATGCGGTCTTGCCTCCGATGGTGACAGTTCTACCACTTATGTATGATGGATAGTCGTTCCTGTACTCTATACTCGTGACCACCGCACGGCCACGGCTGTCGGTGGTGGAGAAAGATGACGGCCGGCCGGTGTTGGAGGTCTCGGTGATCTCAACGTGCGTGGTCCTCATAGGCGTGTGATCACTTCCAAAAAATGTCGTTGACTGTCTGCCGACATAGGCTGACCTCCGGCTCAGAATTCTGTTGAAGACACGTCCCTGTAATATGGAGGGTACGGTTGTAGTCATCTCGGACTCACCTGGGGTCCAATAAAAAAACGTGTTCTCCACTTCCGACACCTTGCCGCCATTTTCCGCCGTTCCTGTGTAAACGGTAGTCCCGGCCTCCCGTCCTGCGCAGAGAGAGCCGTTTCGCATCAGGTTCTCCGGAAAATCCGAGCCGAGGTCGCTGAATATGAAATTCCAACCGTCACTTGCTATGATCTCCGATGTGGAGCTGTGGTATGTCTCCTCGTATGGCCCGTCCGACCGCAGTAGAAATCTGCGCTCGGTCACGGACTTGGCCTCACCCTCGATCTCGTCCGAGACCTCCTCCAAAACCCTGGAATAGCCGATGTGTCCGCCTTGCGGTTGGCTGGCTAGATATGACACTACTTCGCGCTCGATCGTAAGAGTCGGGGCCTCCAGCCTGTACTTGTAATACACGTGAGGCTCCTCGTAAAGTATTCCGGAGCATTTGCCGGTAGCACTCAGATAACGGAAACGGTGCGAGAGGCGAAGGCTGTCTCCGGATGTATACGTGTCTATGCGTGCCACCCGTATTCCTCCAGTCACGGTTTCAGGAATTGATTCCTTTCTTCCAGGCTTGCTGGTGTAGCTGTTCGGCTCGTAATGGTAGTCGGAATGTCCTCCGGTAGGGTAGGTAATGCGTTTCAGCATAAGGGCGCGTGTGCCCTCGAAATCAAACTTGTTGCGGCTCTCCTTGAGTCTCATCGAAAAGATCGGAAGGCTCTTCTCGTTTCCATCCGGATCCTGGACCTCCCTGGAATAATAACCATACCAGTCCTCCTTCCACGTCGGCTGACGGGGGAACCAGTAGGTGTCCCTCTCCTCGTCATAGTATTCAAACGTGTACCTTCCCTCACCCGACAACCAGACGCTCTTCAGCAGACTCTGATTCGCTATTGGGGCATATGTCATATCACAGGAGCGGACGCGCCTGTCGAACATATTGTTCACAAGAAATGACACCAACCTATGGGATCCATCGTAGGTGAAGAATATGTTCGCGCGACCCTGGACCCTTATCATTGTCAGCAGGCTCAGGTCAACCCTGTTGGTGACCGTGCCTCTGCGGTGCAGTCCGTTCCCCGCCCACGTCTCGTGCCTATTCCCTCCCGTGTCCGTGAGCGTCAGGTTGTCAAGGCATACTGCGTTGGAGATTGTCTCCATATTGCCTGCCACTTGATATATGAACTCCGCCTTCATACCGAGGTTGGACTCTACCTTTGTCAGTTTCCAGCAAGAAATGCTTGCCTCGCTTTCCGGTGTCTCGTCTTCCGCTCCCCACGATCCCGAACTTGTGCAGGTGTCGATGTGCCCGAATGTGTATCTGTACCCGTCGCCGGTCGTTATCGTAAAAGTGGTGCGCAGCGGCGACACCTTGTTGTAGTTGTAGGTTATCTGAAGTTCACCGGCAGGAGAGTCTGAGTTCAGAACAATGCATTTACCATCATCTCCGAGAATGAAAGATCCGTTTATTCCCATAAAACTGAAGTGATATAGGTCGGATTCCGTCTCGAAGTTCCTTGGCGATGACGAGGTGACCTCCTCTTGAAACAGGACGTACTCCCTGCCTATCTCTCCGGAATAGGCGTAATCGACGGGTTTCATTTGGCCGGACGAGACCTTCCTCGCACCAAAACCGTACACGTCCACACTCATCATCGAGTTGTAGTCGCGCAGCATCTGCTTCAGGACTCCGTGTCCGAGGCCGGAGGCCGATGCCAGGGCGAACACGTTGTCCACCGAGCCGTCCCCTTTGGTCTTGGCGGCATAGGTATGGGATGTGGACTCGTCAGGCAAACCACGGACCTCACGGGTGATCACGCCGCCCACGTTGAGGAACCATCCCGTGCCTACGCATCCCGGGGTGCGTCCCGGCCTGAAGCCGTCACCGTTGTAGGTGATCGAGATCGGAATGGTGAAATCCCTGTCCTTGTACGTGTAAAGGTTTATGGCGTATGATGCCGCACCGGTGTACATATTTACGTATGACCCACTTCCATAGCGAATCATCGCCTGGACATCAGGAGCTGTCGGGCAGAACTGCGCCTCTGGGATAGGGGTGCCGTGTGCATATTCAGGAAGGTTGTCACCATCCGCCTTTGCGTTAAACGGCAGCGCAAAGGCAATCGCAAACGCAAGGGGAAGTCGGAATAGATTGGCTTTGAGAGATTTCAGGATTAGTTTTGGCATAATATTTTGTGGTGTTGTTTTTATCTGCATCTTGGCGGGTACGCTTCTCTATCATACTGTCGCAAGTTACGAAAAAAAACGAAACGCGCAAAACCGAGAAATGTTATTAAAAATAAGGCCGGATTATGTGCACGGTCAGAGGAGCATAAACAGGCAATATTGCTCCAGTTGATGGCAAAAATACCTACGACGGCAGCATTCTATTAAGAAAATGCTGCCGTCGTGATTGGTAAAAGGACTTAGTGTGGGGACTGATGACCGTCCAGGCTGATTGTTATGCGTGGGGGACGGTGGTCGTTATTTCTCCGAGCCGGTGATCTCCGCCATAACCTTTTCGGCTTTGGCGTAGCCGTCGGCGGGGGCTTTCCACATCAGGGCTACCACCGCGGCGCCGACCAGACCGATTATCACGGAGACGAGGAAGACGGAATCCCAACCGAAACGCTCGGCGAGGTAGCCGAAGGTCACACCGGAGATGGCGGTGCTGGCGTATCCGAATATTCCCAAAATGCCGTTGGCGGTGGCGCAGGCGTGCTTTGTGGCCTGCTGGGAGGCGGAGGTGCCGAGAAGAGCCTGCGGGCCGTAGATGAAGAAGCTTGACAGGCAGATGAATATGGCGGAGAGCCAAGGCATTCCGGCAGGGGACTTCCAGAACAGGAAGAACGACAGTGTGGCGCCCACGGTGCAGATGAAGCAGGTCCTATGCGCGCGGCTCTTCATAAACTTGTCCGTGAACCATCCTGCCAGCAACATTCCGGCGATGCCGCCGACCAGTTCGGAGGCAGCCACGACTGTGCCGGCGGTGGAGATCTCCATTCCTTTGTACTGGGTCAGGAATGTCGCTCCCCAGTCAAGGATCGTGAACCGCACGACATAGATGCAGAAGTTGGACACGGCCAGAATCCAGATGAACGGGTTGGCGAACACCATACGGTTGACGAAAGACTTGAATGACTTTCCGGACATACTGTCGGCGAGTGAAGCGTCAGCGGCCTTGTCCTCAGACTTCTCGTCCTTGTCCATATCCTCGATCTCAGGAAGGCCGACGGATGACGGGGTGTCTTTCAATGTGAAGAACAAAGCTACGGCTCCCACTATGGCGATGGCTGCCGGGACTGCGAAACAGAGCTGCCAAGCACTGTAGCCGTAGTGCTTAAGGAGGAATCCGCAGATCACGCTGATGAGGCCGGCTCCGATGGAGTGTGAGGCGTTCCAGATGGACTGCTTGGTGGCAAGTTCGGAAGGCCTGATCCAGTGGCACATAAGGCTGATGCACGGCGGCACGCCCATCCCCTGGAAGTAGCCATTGAGAACCCATAATGTACCGATGATGTAGATCAGCGTCATCGTGGCCTTGCCCTCGGTGTCCAGCACATTAATGAACGAGTTCATTGACGGACTGAAGCAGATTGCGAGGTTGGTGACCGCGGACAGCACCAGACCAAGGGTCATAAGCTTCCTGCGGCTGAACCTGTCGGCCAGAAAACCGTTGACGAAACGGGAAATCCCATAGATGATGCCATTCAAAGTCAGGAATATACCCAATTGGACCTTGGATATTCCCAATTCCGCCTCAAGCGCCGGCATAACCACGCTGAAATGCTTTCTTACGAAATAATACAGCGCATATCCTATCATCAATGTGATCAAGGTGCGCCACTGCCAATAATTATACTTCTTTTCTGTCTGCTTGTCCATAATATTCAGTTATTAATATGTTTTCTTCACCCTTTGGGGTGGCAACATCGCCTGAGAACTTGTCCGCTTCATCAGGATGCGGCGGCAAAGGTAGGGATTTTTCGGAGATATTCATATTCAATAATTGACCGAAAAAGGCTATCTTTGCCAGAATTTCGTAATATGATGACACAAGAACAAAAAAAACGATTCCAGTATTGGCAGTGGCGCACAATCATCGGAACGATGATCGGCTACTCGATTTTCTATCTTGTACGCAAGAATTTTTCATTCGCCATTCCGGGGCTGACTGCTGAATATGGCATCACCAAGGCCACGTTCGGTGCGATCCTCGCCATCGCGAGTTTCATCTATGGCGTGTCCAAACTGGTGAACGGCTTTCTGGCCGACCGTCTCAACGGCCGGTGGCATCTGGTCACCGGGTTGTCCGTCAGTGCGTTCGTGAACATTCTGTTCGGGGCGGGTGCGATGATCTGCGCCTTCCTTACGGGAGCGTCCGACGGACCTAAGTTCGTCCAGTATCTCGTGATCCTGTTCGCCATATTGTACGTGATAAACAATATGTTCCAAGGATGCGGATTCCCTCCTTGCAACCGTTTGATCACCCACTGGGTCCCACCTCACGAGCTGGCCACCAAGATGTCGATCTGGAACACTTCGCACTCTGTGGGAGCGTTCATCGCGGCTGTCTTGTGCGGCTATATTATGGGGCACACCGGCACCGATATGACCGCTGACTCGGAGATGCGTGCCCGTGTCGTGGAGAACACGGCCAATGTCACCTCTTCTATGGACCCTGCCGCAGCCCAGGCCTACGTCAACAGCACTCTGCACAACATCGGTGCGTGGCAATGGGCGTTCTGGATTCCGGCCCTGATCGCTGTTCTGGGTGTGATTTTCATCATCGTCACGCTCAGGGACACTCCAAAGTCCGTCGGCCTTCCTGAACTTGAGGGAACAAAGGTCTCGGACTCTAAAGACGACGGCAAAGAGTTCAGACAGTTCCTTATCAATAAGGTCATCAAGAATCCTGTCGTCTGGGTGTTGGCATTGGCGAACTTCTTTGTTTACATCGTTCGTCTGGCCGTGCTTGACTGGGGACCATCATTCCTTCAGGAAAGCCGCGGACTGTCTCCGGCACTTTCCGCCTGGACTGTCGCCATCTTCGAGGCTTTCGGTGTGGTCGGAATGCTTGTCGCAGGAGTGGTTTCAGACAAAATTTTCCACAGCCGTGCCCAGAGAACCTGTGTGCTGTGTATGTTGGGTGTGACAGTGGCTGTCGCCACTTTCTGTTTCCTTCCGGCTTCAACCAATCCTGTTGTCCTGATGCTGGTGCTTGCGCTTGGTGGATTCTTCCTCTATGGACCGCAGGCTCTTATCGGAGTGATCGCCTCCAATCAGGTCACCCGTCGCGGTGCTTCATCCGCCAATGGAATCATCGGTTTCGTGTCTTACCTCAGCCCGATCATCTCCGGATTCGTGTTCGGCCACATCGCCGACAATCCTAAGTTCGGCTGGGAGGGAGTGTTCAAGATTATGATCGTTGTCGCCATCCTTGGCCTTGTCACACTTCTGACCCTTTGGAACAAGAAGACCGACGGGTACGAGACCAGTGAGGAATAGGAGATTTCTGAATATTCATAAAAACAATACCGCCGCGAAGAATCGTAACTCCGCGGCGGTTTTTATATTCAATGAATATATTTTATTTAGCGTCGAAGGCGAAGATGTGCGCCTGCTCGCCACCCCAGGTTGATGTCACGACGAGGCGCAGTTCCTTGGCCTTGACCGGCTCGTCGAATTTGATGTGCCTCAGACGGAGGTAGTTGTCTGTGTCTTCGTAGAGGGTGATCCATTCGTTTTTCACCTTGGCTTCGACCTTGAAGCCCTTCGCCATCATCTTAGGCATCTCGACACGCTCTGTGGTGGCCTCAAGCTTGCGCATCCTCTTGCTTCTGTACTTGAAATCAGAGTCGAAAATGATGCGGACACCGTTCAGTGTCACAGGCTTTTTCCAACTGTAAACGATGCTCTCGTCTCCAGGTGCAACCCAAACACCGTTGTCCTCGCCGTCCCATTTGCGGTCGATGCCGTTGCGTAGAGGCAGGTTGGCCTCGGCTGTGGTGGCGGACACCGTGAGCTCAGACGGCTTTCTCCATCTGTAAGGCAGCATACTGTCATCGTCCTCAAGGATGTCCTGAAGCTCGGCGATGTGATCCTTGCGGATTTCAGCAGGGGTGGTGCCGTACTTGATTGCGAGGGCCGCTCCGGTACCGGCGGCCTGTCCGAGGAGGGCGCAGGTGGACATCACTCTGGTCGAGGACAGTCCCATGTGCGTGGCGGAGATGTCACGGCCGGCGAACATCAGGTTCGGCACATTGACTGAATAGAGGCAGTCGAACGGGATCCCGAAACGTTCAGGAGTCGTGTGCTCGACCGAGAATATTCCTTTTCTGTGGAAAGCGTCCGGATGGTGGTTGTCGAGCGTCCATCCGCCGTAGGCGATCACGTCAGGGAAGTGTCCGCCTGACATGACATCGTTCTGGTTCAGTATGTGCGGCCCGATGTAGCGGGTTGACTCGCGCTTGCCAGGCAGTGAGCCGATCCAGTCGAGGTCGTAGTTCTTGCAGCGGCCGTCAGGATTGTTTTTCATATATTCCCACACACCGTAGGCGATGCGCTTGAGTTCGTATTGGATGTCGTTAGCGTCGAAGATCGTGTTCAGGTTGCCGCCGAATTCGATCCACCAGAAGTTATTGTCTCTCGGGAAAGGCTTCTTATAGTTGAACTTAACGCCAGGGATCGTGGACTTTGGTTTGTCGTAGTTGAAGTCATCGTCCGTGAAATGGTAGGCCCATTCAGGAGCGGTGAAAGGATGATCCTCATCGGTTTTGCGGAGCTGAAGGAGTATGGAGTTGCCCATCGTCTTGGCGTCGCCTCCCTCATCGAGGAATGTCTCGTTGAATTCGCTCGGCAGCTCGCGTCCGTGGCGGTATTTCGCTCCGGAGAGGCGTAATATTCCGTCACCGGTGCAGTCTGCGAAGATGGTTCCCTTTATGAGGTATCTTGTGTAGGCGTTGATGTTCCAAGCCTTCACGGCGGCGATCCTGTCCCCGTCCATCACGACATCTTCCACAGAAGTGTTGAGGAGGAGTTTGATGTTCGGCTCCATAACCACTGTGGAATATATCGCGTCATCCCAAAGGGTGTAGCGGAGCAGCGGATTGAAGCGGAAGTTCCTGAGTTGCATCTCCTCCAGCAGTCCGGCCTCGGCGTTCTGGTCGCCCTTGGCTCCTACTATTCCCATTCTGACCTCGCTGGATGCGTTACCGCCGAGGACAGGTCTGTCCTGCACGAGGATCACGGTCGCTCCGTGTCTTGCGGCGGCCACGGCGGCGCATACTCCGGACAGTCCGCCACCGGCGACAACGATGTCCGCGCTCAATTCCACATCCTTGATAGTCTGTGCGTTCTGTTCCGTCAGCATACCTTGCGCATAGGTCGCTGTTGAGGCAAGTGGCATCAAAACAGCCGCTAATGCTCCGGCGATAATACTGGATAATTTTCTTGTCATCTTTTGTCAGTGTTATTTTTCATCAAAATTAGCCAAAATATCGCTATGAGACAATTATTCCGCCCTTTTTCGTAACTTTGCAGGATGGTTGACCGAGCGTCAATCGTTTTTTAACTATGGTAATGTGCCGACGGATTTTGCCTGATGCTGAATGCGCCGGCGGAAAAAGTCAAAGAAACAATGAAAACAGCAATTCAGTTCGGAGCGGGAAACATCGGCCGTGGATTCATCGGTGCGGTGCTCTCAAAATCAGGCTATCAGGTAGTGTTTGCGGATGTCAACAAGGAAATTGTTGACAGGATCAATGCGGACGGGCAATATACCGTACACATCAAGGATGTCGAGAGCGAAGATATTCTCATCTCGGGAGTTTCGGCCGTAGATTCGTCAACGGATGCCGTGGTGGAGAAAATCAAGGAGGCGGAGCTTATTACGACTGCTGTGGGGCTCAGGATCCTTCAGTTCATCGCTCCGGCGATCGCCAAAGGCATCATCGCCCGCAAGGATTCTGGAATAGAGGCTCCGCTCAACATCATCGCCTGCGAGAACGGACTTATGGCGTCTTCCCGTCTCAAGGAGGCTGTCTATTCTCATCTGGATGAGGCTCAGAAGGCTTGGTGCGCTGAGCACGTGGGTTTCCCTGACTGCTCTGTTGACCGCATCGTGCCACCGGTGAGAAGTGAGAATCCTATCGACGTGGCGGTGGAGAGATTCTACGAGTGGAATGTGGAAGAAAAAGCCTTCGTCGGCCCTGCTCCAAAGGTTGAGGGAATGAATATGGCGGACAACCTTCTTGCCTACATCGAGCGCAAGCTGTTCACCCTGAACACCGGCCACGCCATCACAGCGTATCTTGGCAAGCTGAAGGGCTGTACGACGATCACGGACAGTATCGCTGTTCCGGAGGTCTATGAGACTGTACATTCCGCTATGCAGCAGAGCGGCGAGGCTCTCGTGAAGCAGTTCGGCTTCGATCACGAGGCACATTTCAAGTATATCGAGAAAATCATCAAGCGTTTCCGCAACCCTTATCTTCAGGATGACGTGAACCGTGTGGGACGCGAGCCTATGCGCAAGCTCTCTCCGGACGACAGACTTGTAAAGCCGGCTATGACGGCCAAGGGCTTCGGCCTTCCTTACGACAAGATTCTGCTCGGAGTCGGCGCGGCCCTGCATTTCGACAACCCTGAGGATCCGCAGAGTGTCCAGATGCTTGACCTGATCAAATCAAAGGGATTGGAGGCTGCGGTTTCCGAAATCACCGGAATCAAGGCCGATGACCCGATGATCACCGAGATTGTCAATGCCTACAAAGAGGTTGAAAGAATATAAAAGGCACCTTTTAGCAAACATTACCCTTAAATGAGTTTACAAGGGATTGCTTTGCGGGAATATTCAATTGATATGAAACGAATATTATCATTTTTGCTGTTGGCCTGCATCGCCGTGGCGGCGGGAGCGCAGGTGAAAGTGAATTGTGGTCCATATCTGCAGAATGTCACAGAGGACAGTTTCACGGTGGTCTGGACCACGAACGGTCCGGCTGTGGGCTGGATCGAGGTCGCTCCTAACGACGGGACGAACTTCTACAATGTGGAAAGACCTAAATATTTCGACCTCAGGGGGATGGGCAGAAAACCGATAGGAACCCTCCACAAGGTGACGGTCTCGGGTCTGAAGCCGGGCACCACCTATAGGTACCGCGTGATGTGTCAGGGAGTTCTCTCGCAGGAGAACAGAGCCCGGATCCTTTACGATGAAGGTTACGGACTTGACCTCAAGAAAAGGCCTACTAAAGTGACCACCAAGGCTCTTGAATATGACAAGGTAAAGTTCGCCGTGGTGAATGATATGCACGAGCACGACTCCGTGATGCAGGTTCTTTTCAAGGATGCCAAGGACAAGTACGATTTCGTCTGCTTCAACGGAGATATGACTTCGGCGATTGACAGTGTGGCCGAAATCCGTATGCACTATATGAACACCGCGTCCAAGCTTTTCGCTTCGGATACTCCGCTCTATCTCTGCCGAGGCAACCACGAGTACAGAGGCAACGATGCCATCAAGTACCTTGACTATTACCAGACTTCAACCGGGAAGACATATTACACAGCCTCTTATGGCAAATATTTCTTCCTGTTCCTTGATTCGGGAGAGGACAAGGTTGACAGTGACATCAGGAATCTGAACATTATGATCACCGAGGATTATCTGAAAGAAGAGGCCGAGTGGCTGAAAGGTGTCGTGGCGAGCGATGAATATAAGAACGCCGAGATGAAGATCGCATTCTGCCATATTCCACCATCAGAAAAGGGATGGCACGGCAACGTGATGGTCAGCAAGTATTTCGTCCCGCTTCTGAACGGAACAGGCCTTGATCTGATGCTCTGCGCTCATATTCATAAGTACCGTTTCCACGAGGCGAACACCATCGGAGCGGATTTCCCGGTTCTCTGCAATGCCAACAGGCAGCGCATCGACGCCGTGGTTGACAAGGACGGCATCCGTCTGGACTTCTTCGACGAGACCGGCGCCAAGATCAAGAGTATGAAGTTCGACAAGAAAAAATAGCCTGAAAGATGGCAAAAGCAAAAAGAGAGGGTGGCCGCTGATGTTCGGTCACCCTCTCCTTGTTACGATATTCAGTGAATTATTTGATTCCGTACTTCTTGAGGATCTTTTTGATCGGTTTTTCGATGGATTTAGCCCAAAGGGTGTAGCCGTAATCCGATGGATGGACTCCGTCAACAGTGGCCTCGTGGTCCTTTGACGTGGCGCAGGTTGTCTTGATGTAATAGACGTTCTTGTACTTCTTCACGGCGATGTCCATCAGGCTGTCGGCCATCGCGGTCTTGACACGCTCGTTGTTGTCCCTGTCAGTGTTGAAGTTGCGGTACTCGCGGTAGATGGTGCGCTGGAAGATGAGAGGAATGTCAGGATGCGCTTTCTGTATTCTTTCGATGAACGGGAAGAGCCTTTCTTTGATCATCGGGGCTTCCGGGTTGGAGAATCCGTCGAAAACAAGAGCGTCCACATCAGCGGCACAGAGCACGTCGGCGAAATAGGTCTGGAGCTTGCTGTTGCCAGAGCATCCGAGGCTGAGGAACTGAAGACCGGTCATTCTGCTCAACTGGTCTGGGTAGGACATTCCGGCTCTGGAGGTGCTGGTTCCGTGCGTGAAGCTTGAACCGAATATTCCGATTCTGTGACGGAACGGATTGTCGATCGCTTCGATGGTGGCGTTTTTCTCCGTGCCGATCTTGATCGAAGACTCCTCGCTGAATACAGGCAGGTAGAGAAGGCACTCGTGCATCGTACCGTCCATATCCTTGATCAGAGTCACATTGTCATCCGGCTTGTTGTCCTTGGAAACAGCCGACGCGGCCCAAAGCCATTTGCCGTCTTTCCTGATATAAAGGTCGTAGCCGCGTGCGGAGAGTCCTCCTGTGTTGATAGGGAAACTTCTGTCCTCGTACTTTGTCTTGATGGTGATGACTTTGGAGTCGGTCTTGAATGCCACCGATAGTCCGGCGGACATCCTGACCTGCTTGTTCTCGCTCTTTGTGAACCCCTTGAATTTCACAGTGTCAACCCTATGGTAAGGGTTCGGTGTGTCAGGCATAAGTTTGCCGACCATTGTGAGGTCAGAGGCCTCTGTGAAGTTGTACTCCACCTTCTTGCTCTGTGCCGTCGCTGTGAAAACGGCAAGAGACAGCATCAGTGCTGCGGTTAATCTTTTCATAATATTATTTTGATATTCGGTTTTTGTCTGCCCAAATTCAGTATATCGCTGAATCTACTTGAGTGCCATAATCCATTCGGAGGGCAAGCCAGTGACACTTACAATCTGCTCCAATGGCCATCAATGCCCTTGCCACTTCGGATTTCCCCTCTACTTTGCCTTCAGTTCTGCCTGTAGCCAGCCATTTGTCCTTGCCTTGTTGCAGTCCCTCTTTGAGCCCCTGCGGTAGCCCTGTAGTTCGCTGCCCTCAAGGTAAGGCAGCATCTCGTCCTTTGAAATCATATCACTGAAATAACTTTCTATCTGTTCGTCACTGAGACCGCGGATGCGCATCGCCCCGTTTTTACTTAAGCGCCTCCACCTGCTCGGCGGTCAGTCCTGTGACGCTCACAATCTGCTCAACAGGCATACCGATGCCTATCAATGCCTTTGCCACCTCGGCCTTACCTTCGGCTTTTCCCTCGGATCTACCTTCAGTACGACCTTTGGCCATACCTTGGGCCTCTCCCGCCTCGAAGCCCTTGCGCTCGGCGAATTCCCTCTGCGCCAGAATGTCCCTCTCGTTCATCTTGTCAATCTCGTATTTGATTCTCTTCTTTTTGTCGAACGCCGCCACCTCGCACGCCTCGGCGAGCCGTCTGGAGATTCCTCCTGATTTCTCAATCCGCTCCGGAATCTTCTGGAAGCCTCCGCTGTTCCTGAATATGTAGAACAGCCTGTCGGACTCCGTCACGCACTCCTCCAGCGTCTTGGTGAACAGCGCCATCTCCACAAAGATAACACTAATTGTCTGATCCGCAACCATTCCGGTGCGTTTTTCGATGAACCGCCAGTACGAGATGAAGTGGTCGGTGTCCCAGAGCGACTCGTCGTCGTGCCTCAGGCGATAGTTCAGGAACGACACCACATAGACGGGGTGGAGCTTCCCGTACATATCCCCCTCCGACAGTTCCAGATGGTACAGTCCGGAGGCATAATAGACACACCTCTCGAAGAAGCTGTCCTCCTCGGCGGCCTGCATCTCCACGATGAACGTCCTGTCGTCCTTGTCCACGCAGACCAGGTCGAGCACCGTCTTCTTCCCGTAGATCACATCCTGTTGCTGCTCCCGGTCGGAATATTCCTTGATGTCCTCTATTCTCGCCTCCGGCGGGAGGATCTGGTTCAGCACCCCGATGAGGATGTCCTTGTTGTTCCTGTCCGCGAACACGGCCTTGAATCCCACGTCGCTCCGCAGGTTGACGAACGGAGCGAGGTCTTTTCTGTCATTAAAGTAGTTCATATATCTAAGCATTAAATATTTGAACCGCAATAATATGCACAATAAACGTAAAAAACGAAAAGAAACATATTCAAAACATAAGAAACAGAAAAATCGTCTTAAAAAACAGAAATATTTTTCTTTTGACCTGGATTAGCGAATCGCAGGTTGGTTATGGTTGTGAAGTATGAGGCGAATGGCATTATTGCCACAAATGGTACAGGAGAACGCCCTTTGCGGTACCAAACGTGCCAATACGCATAGTTGGTACATAAGAGAACCTTTTGCGGTACCAATCATACGAAAACCTGCGATTAGTACAAGAGAGAGCACTTTGCGGCTAACTGCGCTAAGGCCATCTGTCTGTGCTAGTGAAGATCTTTTGTGTACAGTTGATTGATAAGTAGGCGGAAGCACTGACACGAAAGTGGGTGTTTGATGGCTGTTATTGTGCCAAACATACGTAGGTGAACGACGATGTTGGCCGAAAATGCTGTTTTGTGAAGCTTTTTGTCACTTTGCGGGAACGTTTAGGCGGGATTTTGTTGTTGGTTGCCGCCTTGGCAGGACAAAATGGAAATATAGTGTCGGCGGGAATATGTCAGCGGAAGCGTGGATTGTAATGTTTTGTTAATGAATATGTTCAAAAAAAGCCGCCCTCCCATATTGACTGGCGGATTTTTGTAATATACACTGAATCAGTAAGTGACATTTCACCTCGTGATATTTAAGAAGTTGTGGATATTTGCCGGGAAGGCAATAAAAAGATTCTGTCCGCTACTATGTTCGCTTGAACTGTGGCAGTCGGCAATCATCATAACCGACACCATTGGCAAAAAGAAAAGAGGATGACCATTGGGCCATCCTCTTTGAATATCAGCGTGTTCGGATTATTTGCCGAAAACTACGTTTGTGGCTGCGATGGTTCCTGGGCCATCTTTACCACCGGCAGTCGCAATGTTGCCGTTAGCATTCCGCTCCCCATCGCTGGAGATATATTTTGAAATGTTATCTGCGGTTATCGCTGTACCGTTGATGCTTCCGCTTACCTTGATAGGAGCGTCAGTCGTGCCAAGTGTGATGGTCTTATTGGACAGCGTCTTGGCTGTACCGATTACCATTCCGACAAGATTGGCTGACTGTCCGCTGATTGTGCAGTCAACGGTACATCCGGTCCATTTCTGGGTTGTGTTTCCGGCCTGTCCACCGATGCCGCCCATAGCGAAAGCAGTGGTTGCGGTGCTTGTCATCTTGCCAAGGCTCTTGCAGTTGGTGATTGGATGATGTGCCTGTGTAGGATAACCTACGAGACCGCCGACCGCGCCTGCGGCTGTGATGTTCTCGACAACGATTTCACCTTCATTCGCACAATTGTCAAGGGTTACGGCACCACCGGAGATACCTCCGATACGGCATCCGCCAGCACCTTTCTTGATAAGTTTACCATAGTTTGTGCTATTGACAATCTTCTGGATAGTGAATGTTGCGGAACCTTCGATTGATGACTGGCCTGTGATACCGCCAAGGTAGTTGTTTACGGCGTTCTCTGCGATGAGCGTACAGGTACCGTAGTTCTTGCAACCATCAATCAGAGCTCCGTCAGCGGTGTTTACGCTACTGTTTCGTCCACCTGTAATACCGCCGAGCCAAACCTGTTTGGCAGCACTCTTTGCGGCATCTGTGAAGTCACCGGTAACAGCACCGTTGTTCGTACAGTTCTTTATTACGGCGTCTTCCGGAGTACCGATGACACCACCGATATAATGGCGTGCGTTGATACTTGGAACGTTCGTGCAGCTGACCTTGACGGCACCGTTGTTCGCACAGTTCTCGGCGGTGGTGCTCACGAGGACTCCGACTACACCTGCCACAACGCAGAACGGTTTCCTGTTGAAGCCTGAAATGGATGCTTCAGCCACACCACCGTGAGTGAGGGTGATGTCTCCAGAGTTGGTGTTACCGGTGAAAGTACCACCTTTCTGATAAGAAACGAGACCTGCCACAACCGGGGCTCCAAGAACGCCTGAAGACTTCATTGTAACGGAAGCCTTATTTGTACAGTTAGTGATGTTTCCTGTCGAGACAAGGGCAAGAGTTGCAAGCGGATGTCCCACACTGCTGTTGGCCTCAAGGTTGGCCGTTACGGTTCCCTCGATGGTCAGGTTGCTGATGGTACCGCTGACGCTGCTGAAGAGAGCCGTAGTAGCCGCTACCTTTATGCTGTGGTTGTTACCGTTAAGGGTTCCGGCGAATGCTGCCGCCGGGGTGAAATCCTTGCCGGTAAGATCAATGTCGGCATCGATGTTGATGACATTCCCGGCGGTTGTGAACTCCGCTCCTGAGGTGATCCAAGATGCGAGGGTCTCTCCATCGGAGATGCTCAGAGGGTACTCCCAAGTTATCTCTGGGGTAGTGAAGCTGGCTATAGAGCTGAACTCAGACTGCTTGTTGCTTCTTACGGAAGCCACACGGAAATCGTATGAGGTATTGTCTTTCAATCCCTTTACAAGGCAGTTTGCTCCGAATGCCTTTACTTCGGTCCACTCCGCGTCAGCGCTCTTCTTGTAGCTGACAATGTAGCTTGTGGCATTTTCGACAGCCCCCCAGACGAGGTTGACACTTGTCGCCTTGACTTCTGTCGCGGACTGGTCGATGACAGGTGTGTCAGGAATGACAACGTCTGTGGTGAACTCATAGAAGAATTCCTCAGACTGGTAGTCTCCGGCTTTGACGTAGGCCTTGATGCGGTACTCTGTACCCATCTCAAGGTCGGTTAGATTGAATTCAGGGGTCTCCTGCTCGATGAACTTGTAGTCCTTTTCTCCATCTTTCTTATAGCCAAGGACATAAGTCTGAGCCATTTCCTGAGCCTCAAACACAAACTTGGCGGAGATGTCTTTGATTTCCTTGCTCTTGATGGAAGGTGTTTCGAGCGTAGGAACGCCATAGGAGGTGACTTTCACCTGAACCATATTGAGGAGCCAGCGCTGGTTGCCGGTCTTGCCATCAGGGCGTACCGCTCCTATGCCGATACGGGTGCCAGGGGCTACGTTTTTGATGGAGACGGTCTTGGTTTCCCAGGCCGGTTTAGTCTTGTCGTTTTCTTTAGGGAGACCATCGGCTGTCGCGGGACGGTCAAGGACGGCTACTTCCTTGATTGTGGCTCCCGTAAGGGTGCCATAATTGGCGGATTTCGATTTGTCGGCCTTTCCGCCGATTGCAGTATAGACGGCAAGTGATTTGAAATCTGCGCTGCCGGCTTCTTTCAGTGCTCCTTTTTCCCACATTGACGATGCGGAGAATGTGAGGGTTACTGTCGCAAGACCTTCAAGGTTTGTGAGTTCAGGAGTGAAAACGATAGGGATTCCTGAGGACGCGCCCATCTGTAACATACCGGTGCGGATACAGCAGTCGCCTGGAACGGACGCTCCGGTACCATCCTTAAGACCATGTACCACAGCCCAATCCTTGAAACGAGAGGCCTGAACCGCACCTTGATTACCAAGAGTGTTGAAGAAACCGTGGTTTCCGTCAGTCCAGACGAGATCGGCTTTGTCCCATTCTCCGACAGGAGGGTGAGGCATAGCGACACCGCTGTTTTTAGGAGAAGGGGAGAAGTCCATCGCATAACCTCCGAAGTAAAGTTCGCTGAAGTTCTCCGAGATGGCATATTCACCGGCTTTTACCTTGTTGGCCCCTACCGTCACGATGTCAAAATTGGCGGTCTGCGCTTCCAATACATCGGAGATGAGTCCAGACTCGGTGTCCTGGCACGTGAACCAGTACTTGGTGTTCGGTTCGAGGTTGGAGAACGCTATCTTAGGCTGTCTTTCGGAGATCTCATATTTCGAGATTGTCCATCCATAGACGAGATCCTTGCATTCTGCATCCTTGTACAAAGCGACCTTTACAGGAATCGCCGCGTCTTTGGTGATGTTGTCGAATCCGTACTCTGACCACTCGAACACGAGCTGTCCGGAGAACTTGGCGGCGAGCCTTACCGTTGGAGGGACTCCATTGATGAACACGAAGCCTTTTCCGCACTGGATAACGCTTGTCTTCACGGTCTCACCTGCGTCGTTGGTGGCATCACCCTCGGCCAAAGTCCATTCAGCCACGTGTGTGGCCTCGCCTGTGACATCATATTCAGCGAGCATCTTCACTTGATACAACTTGCCGTTTGTGAGGTCTTTGTAAGTTTGCTCGAAGCTGTTTGCCTCTGACGGATTGATGACGATCTTGTCGATGGCCTTCTGGGTTGTGTAGTCAACCAGCAGAACGATAACCCTGCTGGCGGATGCCACATCTGAAAGGTCGGCCTTTACGGTGAATTCCGTGCCGTTCTCAGGGCAGTCGGTCAGCTCGATTTTCTCAACGGAATGCTTTGTGAGGTCCTTGATTCCGTGGCCTGTCACGAACACGGCCGGCTGGCCTTCAGAATCCGCAGCGAAGATCCAAGGGGTGAAGGCCGCTCCATAGTTGACACGGAGGCGGACATATTTCTCGGTATATTCACTGATGCCTTTTGTGAAGGTGGCTCTGGCTACGCCGTCAGCGCCGACGGCTGATGCTTTGATGGTCTGGATGACGTCATCGTACATATTCACGGCGTCATTCGGGTCGTCGCACACTTCAATGCTGTAGGATG
>CAVBMN010000013.1:0-40652 GCA_963596515.1 bacterium | reverse complement strand
CCCACAGGGGCTTCTATGCCCATCCGGGCTCTTTTGAAAACACTCTGACCAGCCTTGCCGGCGCTCAGAAACTCGGCGTGGAGAGCGTCGAACTGGATGTGCATCTCACCACCGATGATTCGCTCGTGATTATGCACGGCCCGATGATTCCCGGGACGAAGTACAGGGATATTCAGAAACTTGACTACGCCACCGTCAAAAGTTGCACCCTCCCGAATGGCGACCATATTCCTTCATTGAGGGAATATTTCACCCAGGCGAAGCGCACTCCGGCGTTGAAGCTGTTTCTGGAATTGAAGTCGCACCCTACCCCGGCGAGGGAAACCCAGTTGGCGGAGAAGGCCCTCGCCCTCTGTGATGAGATGAATATGTACGACCAGATGTGCTTCATCTCTTTCAGCGAGCATCTCTGCGACGAGGTCGTCCGTCTTCATCCTGGCGCGGAGGTGATCCCGATCACGTCCAGAAAGACATATTCAGTGAAAGAACTCAAGGACAGGGGCTATGCCGGTGTGTCCTATAATTATAATGTGGTGATGAACGCCGCGCATTATCTGGATGACGTGCACGCCGCAGGACTTCAGACGGTTCTCTGGCCGGTGAACAGTTATGATCTGGCGGATTTCGCGATGAGGCACGGTGTCACCTACGTCTCAACCGACCAGCCTCAGGCTATGAAACGTCTGATGGATTCCATTCGTGAGCTGAAGTGGAAGCAGGAGAAAAAGCTGATTTGCTTTGACTTGGATGGAACGCTCACGCAGCACAAGACCCAGCTGACAGCAGCTAACAGGGCGGTACTCGACACTCTGGCGAAACGCTACGAGATCGTAATGGCCGGAGCCGGCAACTGCGAGAGGATCTACAAGCAGATGGGTGAATATCCTATCACGATTATTGGCAACTATGGCATGATGGAAAGCCATATTGTGGACGGCAAGTTTCAGATTGTCAGGGAGGACAAGGTCTCTGTGGACAAGAAATTCTTCGAGAAGAACTGCAACTATCTGCGCAAGAAATATGGCTACACCGATTTTAAGGGCGAGTCTCTTGAATATCACGAGTCGGGTATGGTGACTTTCGGTCTGCTTGGCACCAAGGCTGACAAGGCCGCGAAGCTGACGTTTGACCCGGACAAGGTGCGCAGACGCGCTATGTTCCCGGAAGTCAAGGAGATATTCAAGGATTACTCCGTGTTCATCGGTGGCACGACCTCGTTCGACATCACTCCGAAACAGTATAACAAGCTTGATGCTGTGATGCGTTATGCGGCCGAGCACGGCTACACGTTTGACCAGATCCTGTTTGTGGGTGATGATTTCGCGGACGGTGGCAACGACAGCCAGATCCGTCTCGGCGGAATGGATTATGTCCAGATTGATGATTATACGAGGTTACCGGAGAAGTTGGAGTTTCTCTTCTAGAAACTCCAATTCCCTTAGATGATGTCTTAAACCGATAAAGTCAAAAAAAATCATTGAGTTTAAGGATTGATTTCATAACTTGCGCCATCAAAATTTTTCAAGGATGATTTCGGAAGCCCACACATACCGACAGCAGCAGTTCCAGCAGGGATTTCAGAGCCAGAATGTTCAGGTCCTGAACGATTTCGTGTGTGCCGGTCTTCCAGCCTGACGGCATATTCATTACGGAAAAGGATATTATGATTTAAATATTGAAGGCTGGTCCCTCGTGGATCAGCCTTCTTCCTTTTTTGAGTTGGTTTTGAGAGTTTGATTACACAATATATAGTTAAGGAAATACACACCTTTAACAAATAGACAAATTATGAGCATTGACAGATTTGATCTGGTGAAGGAATCCTTCGAGAAGAAGGCTGTTCCGGCTGAACGCCCTGAGGGCAAGACCTCCGACTACTACGGAGAACTGGTCTTTGACCGTCCAAAGATGCACAAGTACTTGGATGCCAAGACTCTGAACGCACTCCTCGACTGCATCGACAACGGCAAGCCTCTTGACAGGGTGACCGCCGACGGAGTCGCCAAGGGAATGAAAGAGTGGGCTATGGAGCATCACGTCACTCACGTGACCCACTGGTTCCAACCTCTGACCGAAGGCACGGCCGAGAAACACGACTCGCTGATCGACTACGACGGCAAGGGCGGAGTCATCGAGACATTTGACGGCAAGTCACTCGCGCAGCAGGAGCCTGACGCCTCCTCTTTCCCTAACGGAGGCATCCGCGCCACATTCGAGGCCAGAGGCTACACGGCCTGGGATCCGACTTCCCCGGTGTTCATTATGGATGACACCCTCTGCATCCCGACCGTTTTCATTTCCTACACCGGCGAGGCCTTGGATTACAAAACCCCTCTTAAAAAGGCTCTCAAGGCCGTTTCTGATGCGGCGACCCCTATCTGCCGCCTTTTCGACAAGTCTGTCACGAAGGTATATTCCTACCTTGGATGGGAGCAGGAATATTTCCTTGTCGATGAGTCTCTCTATGCCGCGAGGCCTGACCTTATGATCACCGGCCGTACTCTTATGGGGCACAACTCTTCCAAGAACCAGCAGCTGGATGACCACTATTTCGGTGCCATTCCGTCACGTGTAGCCGAGTTTATGCGTGACCTTGAGATCGCCGGACATCGTCTTGGCATTCCGCTCAAGACAAGGCACAACGAGGTGGCTCCTAATCAGTTCGAGCTCGCTCCGATCTTCGGGGAGACCAACCTCGCCAACGATCAGAACCAACTCGTGATGAACCTGATGAGCAAGATTGCCCGCAAGCACGGCTTCGTGGTCCTGCTTCACGAGAAGCCTTTCGCTGGGGTGAACGGCTCCGGCAAGCACAACAACTGGTCTCTGGGTACCGACACCGGCACGATGCTTCTGGCTCCGGGCAAGGATGCCAAGGGTAACCTCCAGTTCGTCACTTTCTTCGTGAACGTACTGGCCGCCGTGCAGAAGCACAACGCTTTGCTGAAGGCTTCCATCGCCACTGCCACGAACGCCCACCGTCTCGGCGCCAACGAGGCTCCGCCGGCAATCGTCTCCGCTTTCCTTGGCAGAACCATGACCGAAGTTCTTCACAAACTGCTGGAGGTTCCGTCTGACACGCCGATCGAGATCGCCGGCAAGAAGGGCAAGAGTGTCGGCCTGGTGGAGATTCCGGAGATATTCGTGGACAACACCGATCGCAACAGAACATCTCCGTTCGCTTTCACCGGCAACCGATTTGAATTCCGTGCTGTTGGTTCACTGGCGAACTGCGCCGGAGCGATGACGACTCTGAACGCCGCTGTCGCTGAGCAACTTATCGCTTTCAAGAAGAGCCTTGACAAGGAACTCGCAGCCGGAAAGGCCTTGAACGTGGCCATTATGGACACCCTCAAGCCGATCATAGCTTCTGTCATCGACGTTGTCTGCTTCGATGGCAACGGCTACACAGATGAGTGGAAGGCTGAGGCGAAGAGGCGTGGACTCGATGTTGAGACCAGCGTCCCTGAGATGATAAAGCAGTTCACCGCCCCTGCGTCAGTGAATATGTTCAAGGAGACGGGAGTATATTCAGAGAAGGAGCTTCAGGCCCGTAATGAGGTGAAGTGGGAGACCTACAGCAAGATGATCCAGATCGAGTCACGTGTGATGGCGAGGATGGCGATCAACCACATCATCCCTGCCGCCCTTGACTACAAGTCTAAGTTGCTGAAAGAGGTGTCGTTGAGCAAGGATGTCTTCGGCGGCACGGATGAGTGCAAGGAAGAGATCTACCTCATCAAGAGCATTTCCAAATATGTTGACCAGATCCGCGAGAAGGCCACCGCGATGGTCGAGGCCCGCAAGAAGGCCAATGTCCTTGAGGATGAATATGCCAAAGCCGTAGCCTACCACGAGATAGCCGAGAGCTTCTCCGCCCTCCGCCGTCCGATCGACAAACTTGAGGAGATCGTAGACAACCGCACCTGGCCTCTCCCTAAGTACCGCGAGCTGCTGTTCATCAGTTAACCGTTGATTCGATTCATCCCAAAAAGAGGACCGGTACAATCCAACGATTGACCGGCCCTCTTTTGTGAATTCTGACAAGTCCGTTTTCTATTTTAAGCCTGTGGTCTCGCAGGCGTCCATATCGCCATAGTCGAGGTTCTCACCGCACATCGCCCAGATGAAGGTGTAGTTTCTTGTGGCGCAGGCGGCGTGGATGCTCCATTCGGGGGAGATCACGGCCTGGCCGTTCTTCATCCAGATGTGGCGGGTTTCCTGTGGCTCACCCATAAAGTGGCAGATGGCCTGGTCGTCAGGAATCTCGAAATAGAAATATACCTCCATTCTGCGGTTGTGGGTGTGAGCAGGCATCGTGTTCCAGGTGCTGCCCGGCTTGAGCTCGGTCATACCCATCTGCAACTGGCAGGTAGGCACGACTTCCTTCACGAGCATCCTGTTGATAACCCTGTGGTTACTCTCTTCCAGAGTTCCAAGCTCCATATGGACCGCGCTCTCCTTGGTGGTCTTGTGGTCAGGATAGGTGGCGTGGGCGTTGGCGGAGCAGAAATAGAATTTTGCCGGGGACGCAGGGTCAAGGCTTCTGAAAGTCACAGTCCTGTTTCCTCGCCCGAGGTAAAGGGCTTCCTTGTAGTCGAGTTCGTACTCGCTGTCGCCGGCGGTGACGATTCCCTTGCCTCCGACATTGAATATTCCCATCTCCCTGCGCTCAAGGAAATAGTTGGCGCGAAGGATGTCGATCGGCTTGAGCTCAAGGGTCTCGTTTACCGGCATAGCGCCACCGGCGATCATTCTGTCGTGCATCGTGTAGGTCATATTCACCTCATCCGCCGAGAACACGTTCTCGATAAGGTAACGTCTGCGGAGTTCAGCGGTGTCATAGCGCTTGGCATCCTCCGGAGAGGAAGCGTAGCGAACTTCTGAATTGATATTCATAATTGTAAAATTTTAAAAGTCAAGCATTTCTGTCGCAGCGAGGAGGAAGGCTCCGACTCCGTAGACCTCGCTCATATCCTTGGTGATCTTGCCCGGAGAACCGGCTACCGGCTGGACATATTCCAGCTTGCCGTCCTCACGCACGTAGGAGCAGAGGGCTTTCCAGCCCTTTTTCACCGCTTTTCTGTAGGCCTTGCCCTTGAGGAAACCGTGGTTCACGCCCCAAGCCAGACCGTAGGTCATAAAACCTGACGAGCTGTTCTCTGCGGTAGGATACTGGTCCGGTGCCAGAAGACTGGCGTGCCAAGAGCCGTTCGCGTCCTGATACTTAAGCACGGCCTCTGTCATCTTTAGGTACAGGCTCTTGAAGTAGTCGTACATCGGGTCTGACTGAGGAGTGGTTTCAAGAAGGAATGTCAGCGCTGCGTAGCACCAGCCGTTGCCTCTTCCCCAGAACACCTTGGCTCCGTTGGCTTCGGTCTTGTCGAAGTAGCGGGCATCCCTGTAGTACAGATCATATTCAGTGTCAAAGAGATGGTTTGTCGTGGCGACGAACTCCTCCTTCATAAAGTCGGCGTATTTGCTGTCGCCGGTGATCTGGGTGAGCATTGAATATACCGGCGGCGCCATAAACAATGCATCGCACCAGCACCATCTTTCCTGGCCACCCTTGACACGGATGTCCATCGTGATGTGCGAACGGAGGTCTATCACGGAATCCGCTCTTTCCTTGACGTGCCGCAGCATCGCCGGATCCTGATATTTCTCATACAGAAGCAGGAAAGACTGCCCGACACAGATGTCGTCGGCGTGATAGAGTCTTCTGGCCATCTGCCAGTCATTGGCCTTTCCGATGTTCATCACAAAGTCCTCTGACGGCTGGTAGCCGGTCTTTTGCGCCCATTCTACCATTCCACGGAAAAGGGCTCCGTTCGCCCAGTCCAGGACAGCGCGTTTCTTTCCGGTGTAGGTGACGTTCTTGAAGTTGGCTATCTGCCAGTCGGCCACACGATCAGCGATTTCCTTTACGTTGTTCTTGCCGGCGCAAAGCGGGGCAACCGCCAGCAATGCGGCCGTCAAGCATAATATCCGATGATATTTTCTGATATTCATCTGATTTAGAATTTAGTTGAGGGTAATAACCTTGTATTTAGGTACCAGTGCCTTCATAATGCTCCAACCGATCAGGTACGCCGTGGCGCACACGCAGAAGATGATGAAGTAGCCAGCCGGTTTTCCGGTGAATCCGAGGAAGGACAGATTGACCTGCTCGGAGTACACGAAGAGCTCTCCGGCCACTTTCTGGAGCAGCATTGATCCAAGACCGCCTGCCATTCCGCCGATTCCGGTGACGGTCGCGATGCTGGACTTAGGGAACATATCACCGATCGTGGAGAATATGTTGGCCGACCAGGACTGGTGGGCCGCTCCGCCGATGCCGATCAATATGACCGGAAACCAAGGCGAGATCCTTCCTAAAGGCTGGGCGAGCAGAACGACCAGCGGCAGGAACGCGAAGATCAGCATCGCCTTCATCCTTGCCGCATACGGGTCAAACGCCTCACCTTTTTTCATCGCTTTGTTGATGAATATGGTAGGAAGCTTTCCGCCGTAGATCGAAAGCATCGTGATGGCATAGAGAGTGAATATCAAGGCCATACCCATCGGATCACTGGTCTTGATGCCGAATTGTGTATTCAGGTAGGAAGGAGTCCAGAAGAGGAAGAACCACCAGACTCCGTCGGTCATAAACTTGCCGACAGCGAACGCCCAGGTCTGCTTGAATTTTAGGCATTCCTTGAAGCCGAGCTTCTTGCCGGATTCGTTCGTGGCCGCTTTTTCGTTGTCAAGTTCCTTGTCCTGCTCTATGTAGGCCAGTTCTTCCTTGCTCACGTGCTTGGAAGACTCCGGCTTGTCGTAGAGGAACACCCAGAATCCCATCCAGATGAAGCCCAAGGCTCCGATGATGATGAACGAGATCTCCCATCCGAAGTTCTTGGCGAGAACCGGGATGGTGAGAGGGGCGAACAGCGCTCCGATTGAAGCTCCTGCATTGAATATGGACGTGGCGAAGGCTCTGTCCTTCTTCGGGAAATATTCGGCCGTGGTCTTGATGGCCGCCGGGAAGTTGCCCGCCTCGCCGAGGGCCAGGATGCTTCGGGCCACGAGGAAGCAGTACATACTTATCGTGGAGATCAGTACCGCCGTGTCGCCGGTCGCCTGTACCAGCTCCGCAGCGGTGTGCAGCCCGACAATATGCTCGGTCACGACTCCGCAGAGGGCGTGCGCGCAGGCACCCGCCGACCAGACTCCGATTGACCACAGGTAGCCTTTCTTGGTGCCCATCCAATCGACGAAACGTCCGGCGAACAGCATACAGATCGCATAGATGATCGAGAACAGGGACGTGATCGTGCCGTAATGTGACTCGTTCCAATGGAACTCCGGCTTGATAAATTCGTCCCACGTGAGGGAAAGTACCTGTCTGTCAAGGTAATTCACGGCTGTGGCGACGAAAAGCATCGCACAGATCACCCATCTGAAATTGGTCTTAGTCTTACCTGTCATTTTCGTTTATTCGCTGATTGTTACTGTGAGCGGCGAGCAGACCGCCTTGGCCTGGCCGCTGACATATTCATTCCATTCTTCAGGTGAGCCGACCCCACCCTGGCTCCAGCCGGAAGCTGTCCAGAAGTTGATGGTCTCTCCGCATTTTACCTTGAACTTCAGCACCGCGTGCCCGTCCATAGTCTCGGCCGTTGCCTTGAACGGCTTGTCCAGAATCAGTCCGATGCTGATGTTGCCGTCCCTTTCCGGATTTTTGGAATCGGACGCCT
Source organism: bacterium (assembly GCA_963596515.1). Taxonomy (GTDB): domain Bacteria; phylum Bacteroidota; class Bacteroidia; order Bacteroidales; family UBA932; genus Cryptobacteroides. Next base: position 32,916 of record CAVBMN010000013.1, on the reverse strand, counting down.
GCTCTGTGAAGGCGATGAAGTTCTCACCGTCCTCCCTTGAGATGACATTGTGCATCACCGCTCCGAGCACGACATCTATGGAATCCTTCTCGGAGTGGAAAACTGTTGTCCAGTGGACCAGACGTGTGTTCGCATCAAGGGTCAGAGTCCTTTCCGCGCTGACTTTCACGCCATCGACATCAAATTCAGGATAGCTGAACGTCGCTTGCGTGCGTACCGGACCGTCGCAGATATGTTCCTGCGCCGCCCAGTTGTCGCCGATGAATATCTTATCTCCGGAATATGGAACACAGGCACCGCCGCCAAGCGTGTTGGCCACCTTGTAGCAGTCCATTCCCTCACCGTGGTTGTGATGATAGTCCCCGGCCGCGAACCAGTCGTTGATGATCATCCTTTCCGTGCATTTCAGCCAGATGTCCGGACCGAACGTGCGAGGATCCTTGAGTGCCGGGCCGTAGATCCTGCCGGCGACAAGATTGTTCTCGTAGGCGTAGTCGTCCTTTCTCTCCGGAACGTACCTGCTGTAAGCCAATGTGTCGAATTCCTGCCTCTCGCCTTTGGCGCAGGTGAATGTCACACTGCTGTTTCCGCCGACCGTGGCCTGGAAAAGAACCGATTTCCCGTCTGCGCTGATCTGGGAAGGAACCTGTTTGCCGTCAGCGTCCTTGATGACGAGATTGCTCCCGTCCAGCCCTTTTATGCCGATGTCGGCGAGCCTGACCTCCACGGTCTCGTTCTGTCGTGCCGTGTCGGAATTGTTGCTGACCGTAAAACTCTTTTCGATGGCACCGCAGGAAAGCAGCGCCATCGAAAGACATAATAATGGTAAAACGTTGGTTCTCATTACTGAGGCTGTTTTCCGATGTAGGCGAGGATGCCGCCGTCCACATAGAGGACGTGGCCGTTGACGAAGTCAGAGGCCTCTGATGCCAGGAACACAGCCGGTCCCTTAAGGTCGTCTGTAGTACCCCAGCGGGCGGCAGGGGTCTTCGCCACGATGAACGCGTCGAACGGATGCCTTGACCCGTCCGGCTGACGCTCGCGTAGAGGAGCGGTCTGAGGGGTGGCGATGTAGCCAGGTCCGATTCCGTTGCACTGGATGTTGTACTCGCCGTACTCGGATGCGATGTTTCTTGTGAGCATCTTGAGTCCGCCCTTGGCCGCAGCGTAGGCTGAGACGGTCTCGCGTCCGAGCTCAGACATCATCGAGCAGATGTTGATGATCTTACCGCCGCCGTTGGCTATCATTGAGGGTATTACAGCCTTGGAGACGATGAACGGAGCGTTGAGGTCCACATCGATCACCTGACGGAACTCTTCAGCCTTCATCTCGCACATAGGAATGCGCTTGATGATGCCGGCGTTGTTCACAAGGATGTTGATCGGGCCGAGATCGCTCTCAACCTTCTTCACGAGCTCTGCCACCTGGTCCTCTTTGGTCACGTCGCAGACATAACCCTTGGCCTCAATACCTTTTTCTTTATAGGAAGCGAGACCCTTGTCCACAAGTTCCTGCCTGATGTCATTGAACGCGATCTTCGCTCCGGCCTCGGCGAATGCGGTGGCGATGGCGAAACCGATTCCATAGGAAGCGCCCGTCACAAGGGCGACCTTTCCTTCAAGTGAAAAATTTACCATAATGAATATAGTTGTTTAGTTCATTTCTGAATATGTCTGCAAATATAGCCTTTTTTTTATAATCGTGTACGTGCACGGAGAAATATTGCCATAAAAAGTCATTCGTTTTCCAGAACCGTCCTGAATCTGGCTTTGCCTCCCGCCGGGACAGTCGCCGTGAATCCGACGATGTACGTGTCGGGAACCTGCCTTTCATATTCCTTGAGAGGGGAGTCATAGTCTTTGGGATCGGCGCTCCAGACTTGATATTCTATCCTTGCCCCTTTAGCGGCGGTGCGCAGGAACCGGACTTTGTTCCCGATAGTCAGCCGTATGCCGTCTTCGGTCTTTTCCGGCACTCCGTTGGTGACGAGAGTCCATCTGACCACGGCGGACTTCCCGTCAAGCGCTTCGACCTTGTCTGTCACGACAAGGTCCCTCGCCTTGACAACCTCCACTGTGCGTATGACCTTGGACACCTCGCCGGCCAGCGCTGGAGTCAGGTCGATGACCGCTCCGGCCTTGCCTCTTTTTTCTATGACTTTCGTTATCTTGGTGAATCCTCCGGAAATATGATCCTTATCGTTGACGGTCAACGTGCTGTGCTGTCGGTTATTGTAGGCGAAGGCCCTCCATCTCAACGAATTCTGCTCCATTCTCCACAGGCTACCGCCCAGTTTGATCATCGGGCCTTCCATTGAGGTGTAGGACGGATTAGGAAGTTCCTTCGCCCAACGTACACCGTCCGCATCGAACACAAACGACCCGGCGTCCATATGTGAGTGCTGGGCTCCGGCCCCACCTCCCTTGACTCCGAGATAAACGTCTGAATCAGAGAATGTCCAGTCCGTGTGGAACATCACGACAGGTGTGATCCCGTTGCCTGAATATACTCCTTTCGGGGCTTTGATGCCGCCTTGCGGGATATTCTTGGCGAAGGCTGTCATCAGAGGCAGCAGCCTGGACTCCTGTCCAAGATTCATATAACGTCCCTGCCTCATCAGCCTTAATTCATTGTACAAGATATCAGGCGAATGGAATTTGTCGGCGAAATACCACAGTGCTATCGACGGGGCTCCGTACTCTCCGCAGTCCGAGTAATTGTAGAACTTCCCGGTAGTTCCGTATGAGTACAGAACGTAGCGGCCTGTGTCATTGAATCCCTTTGTCTTGGACAGGCCGAAATCAGTCCCGACGCAACTTTCCAGCGCCGAGAGCATCAGGACTTCGAATGTGCTTCCGTAACCCCAGTATCCGGGACCCTCCGGATAGTTCCCGTCCGGCGGGTACATCTCGTTCATCGCCTTCCGGTTGGACTCCACCGAAATCTCGATCAGTTCCCGTGCCCGTTCCGGAAATGTCTCATACATTGCCAGATAGCCGCAGACCAGTCCCGCATTGCAGACCTGGTTCCAGTTGTTGGTCATCCTGTAGAACTTCGCCCCGTCCTTCTTTTTCCGGGCCGGACTGACGGCGAAGTCAATGAACGCCCGCTCGATCATCCGTTTGGTGTCCTCGCCGAGAACGTTGTAGAGCCAGTCATACCCTATCGCCACGGCAGCCGCCATCTCCCCGGTGTCGAGGAAGTGCTTTCCGGCATTCCAGTCCTTGAAGCCACAGACCGTGCGCAAGGCTTTCTCCGCATATTCAAAATAGGTCCTGTCGCCGGTGTAGCGGTAGGCGTAGGAGCAGAAGAATATTCTTGTAAGAGCGTCTCTGGAGACGTGCAGGAGTCTTTTGTTACTTGCGTCAAGCTTGTATTCAAGGGGGGAGTCCTTCATAGCGTCGCGACGGCATAGGTCCATAATGATGTTGTGAAGGTCGGACAGATAGGCGGACGTGCCGGACTCTATCAGCGACTTCATCTCTTCAAATTCCTGATTGTCAAGGAACAGCCGAGGATGATTCCCTGTTGTCAGTTTCGAGTAGTCGGGGACTTCGGCGTGCGTGGAAACCGTGGCGAGAGCCAGTGTCGCCAGAACTATAAGGAAGTGTCTTAGTCTTGCCATTGCTGTCAGTTTTATCGGTTGCGTGAACCTTTCACTTTGCAATATTAAGCATAATCGCCGATTTTCTGTGCACGTGCACGGAAAATCTTGTATATTTGTCCGTTTTTCCTTAATATTGTCTTATTGACACTATCTGTGAGTTGATATGCAGAACACTAAAGTGACTATAAAAGATGTCGCCAAGGCCGCCGGTGTGACCAACGGCACGGTTGACCGTGTGCTCCATAACAGGGGAGAGGTCGCTCCCGACACCAAGGCGAAAGTGATGGAAGTGGTTGAAAGGTTAGGCTACAAACCGAATGTCTATGCTTCTATGCTGGCCAGAAACAAGGCGCACAGTATCGCCGTGCTGATGCCGATCTTCAACAAAGGGGATTTTTGGGAGCTGGTGCACAATGGCTTGGAACAGTCAGAGGAATATGCCGGCAGATTCTCCGTCAGTGTCGAGGTCTATTATTACGACCAGTATGACGTGGAGTCTTTCAGAAGCCAGTGCCGTCAGGTTCTGGAGGACGGGCACTCGGGCGTGATCCTGGCTCCGATGTTCCTGGATGACACATTGAGTTTCTCGGCGTTGCTGACCGAGAACAACATCCCTTACGTGATGCTGAACACGAGTGCGGGGACGGACGGCCATCTGGCCTATTACGGCCTTGCGATGTACGAGAGCGGACGCTGCTGCGCAGACATCCTGATGTCGATGTCGGACGAGGATCAGAGAAAGCGGGTCTATATGGTGCAGATCGAGAGGGACAGCCGAGGGCTTTCAGACCCGTCCGCTGACAGACGCAAGGGATTCCGGGATTATCTGTCACACTACTATCCGGACACGGAGGTTGTCACTGTCCTCATCAATCCGAATAGTCCAAGGCAGACTTTCGATGTGCTTTCCGGAACCTTTGACGGGCTTTCAGGACGACTTAACATAGTGACTTTGAACTCCAGGATATTCCTTGTTGCGGATTATCTTCGTTCCCGGAATATGTCCGGGCTGAATGTCGTGGGGTGCGATGTGCTGGAGAGGAACATTGAAGCCCTGCGCGAAGGCTATGTGCGCGCGCTCCTCGGACAGCATTCAGACCGGCAGGCCGCCGGGGCGGTGATGGCTCTTACCGACTATCTGGCACTTGGCCGCAAGCCGAAGGTCCGGGACAACTATATGTCCATTGATATTCTTACAAAGTATAATTGCCAGTTTTACGATTGCTTATAGAACCCTGCGGATGAGAATGAAATCTACCTTTCCAAGTCTGGCTCTTTTGTTGTGCCTGCTGGTGGCTCCCTTTCTGAATGCTTCGGCGGGCGGTCTTGACGATGCCCGCAAGTCATTCAAGGAGGCCAGTCTTGTCTCTTACTCAACCAGTGATGACGTGACCGCAAGGTTCCTTGCGTATTCCGGGAACGGGGCGAATCTGATAGACGTGCTTCTCACCCAGCTGTATCTCTCTGTCCGCCTGCCGGAGGAAGAGGTTCGCAGGGTTATGGATCTGTTTGACGGCGAGAGGTGGACTGACATTGATTACCAGAACAAGTCCAGGGGCGGTTGGGTTACGGGTCTTCACGTGACGAGGATACACGCTTTGGCAAAGGCTTATGCTGCGGAGGATTCTCCGTTTTATAAGGATCCGGAATTGGGGCGGATCATCCATTCCGCAATGCGCTGGTGGTTTGTCAACCAGCCGAAATGCCCGAACTGGTGGCATAATGACATCGGTGTCCCGAGGAATATGATTTCGGCTATGCTCCTGATTCGTGAAGAATTGACTGAGGAGGAATATTCAGGAGCACTCAAGGTTACGAGAACATCGGGCTTCGGCCGCACAGGGCAGAATAAGGTCTGGCTGGCCGGCATACAGTTGATGAAGGGACTTTTGTTTGATGACGAGGCGCTTGCCCTGGAGGCCAGAAGGCAGATAGGAGAGGAGATCCGGGTCACCCAAGAGGAAGGAATCCAGACTGACTGGTCGTACCATCAGCACGGCCCGCAGCTTCAGTTCGGTAATTACGGCCTTACCTTTGCCGAGAATGTCTCTTTCTGGATTAGGGCCTTGGAGGGCACTGAGTTCGCGTTTTCCGGCGAACAGAAAGATATAATCAGCCATCTCATCCTTGACGGGATCGGCTGGACTGTCTGGAAAGGGTTTATGGATCCGAGTTTCTGCGGGAGGCAGCTGCACATAGACGGTGGCAGGGGAAAAGCCTATGCCTTGGCGGTGGCCGCGCGGAATATGGCCGCTGTCTGCGACCGTGGCAAGGATCTGTTCGAAAACATAGCCCAGACGTGTCTGGAACCGGATTGCACAGAGAACATACTGACCGGAGCCCACTACTACCACCGCTCCGATTGCGGCATCTACAGAACCCCTCGGTGGTACGCCTCCGTAAGGATGCAATCGACTCGTACAATCGGTTTTGAATATACCAACGCGGAGAATCTGCTGGCGAATTTCTCGGCCGACGGTGCTCTTCTGATGATGCGGACCGGAAAGGAATATGAGAATATTTTCGCCTGCTGGGATTGGAGGAAGATCCCGGGGGTAACATCATACGAGAACGGAAAGCCGATCCCTTGTCACAAGGACCAATGGCACAGGGAGAACCATTCTGAATACGTGAAGGGAAAGGTGGACGGTGAGATTATGCTTACCGTTATGGAGCTTGACCGTGACAGCCTTCACGCGATGAAGTCGGATTTTTTCTTTCCGGACGTGGTTGTGGCTCTCGGTGCGGACATCCGGGCCGAGGATCCGGCTATGACGAGGCTGACTACCTCTCTGGACCAGACGAGGTTTGTGTCTGAACCGGTCAAGGACCGCAGGTCCAAATGGGTGTGGCACGACGGAAAAGGTTATGTGTCTCTTGACGGCAATCCTCTTTGTGTTGAGACTTCCGAGCAGACTGGCAGTTGGGAAATGATGGCTCCTTGCTATGAGGGGAGGTCGGACACGCTTCGTGTTTTCAAGTGCTGGGTCGAACACAAGGTGGCTGCCGGTCCGCAAAGTTATGCGTATGCCCTTCTGTCGGATGCCACTGCGAAGGCTACGGTGGACTTTGCCGGAAGCCGGAACGTGAAGGTGCTCCGCAATGATTCTTCCTGTCAGGCGGTTTCCTACAAAGGTGCTGTCTGCGCTATTGTCCACAAACCTGGAGTCTATAAGCTAGGAAAACATCGTATCGAGGTGAAGGAACCTGATATTCTTGTCTTGAGATAATGAGACCGTGGCGGTACATATTCCTGTTTCTGGCGTTCTGCCTGTGCGGATTCCGGGTTTTGGCCGGCTCGCGTAACGTGGGAGATATTCCTAACCTTACGATTCATTCTTTTGCCCAGGACGCCAAAGGGTATGTGTGGATAGCCACGGACAACGGGCTTTGCCGCTATAACGGTCACGATTACCAACACTATTACCACGATGCCGAGGAATCAGGTGCGCTTCCGTCCAATATTGTCCTGTCTTTGGCGACAGACGGTGCCGGAGTGCTTTGGGTGGCGACGGACAATGGTGTCTGCTGGTATGATGAACTTAAGGATTCTTTCGTCAGTTTGGAGGAATGTCCCCCGCTTGGCGGTTTGGTGTTCAATGACGGGTTGATTGTCGGTTATGGAAAAGGGCAGGGGATTGTCCTTATGGATCCGGAGACAAAACGGGTGGTCGCTGTCAAGAACACTTCGTCGCACGATGTGGCTGTTCTGACCGCTGATGGCTCCGGATGCCTTTGGGGCGGACATACCGACGGTCTCCATATTGTCAAATTCGACAAATATGCCACTGTTGTCGGTTCCGAGGAATTGCCGGTCAAGTCGGCTTTCAGGAGCGTCGCATCGGACAATCGTGGCAGGATCTGGTTCGGCAGGAATGAAGGTTTGTCCGTTTGTGAAGCCGGCACGATGCGGCCCGATGATGACCAGCGTTTGTCCGAACTTATCGGGCTTGTGTCCGGACATTCTGTCACGACGATCCTGCCGGTGCTGGGTACGATGTATGTGTGTATGCCTGGCGTGGGAATCTACACTGTGGAGCTCAACAACGGGGATGTGCGCAAGGATGCCGTCAGGAGGTTCGACCTTAGCTATATGAGCGATTTCAGCTGTGGGTTCAGAGACAGCGAGAATCATCCGTGGATCGGCACGATGGACAGAGGCTACAGCGTTCGTTTTCTGGAAAAGAAGAATTTCAAGTATGCTCCTGCCTTGGCTCGGGCTACCTTGGGGAAATACATAAACTGCGCCACCGCTTCTAAGAGCTCTCAAACTGTCTGGATGGCAAGCTATTACAAAGGACTGCTGGCTTTTGACATCCCTACATCGAAACACGTGTGGTACAACTACGGCAGATGCAAGCCTTTGGACGCTCTCGGGGAAAAAGGCATTCAGGCGTTGGCTTTGGACGGAAAGAACAGGCTTTGGATAGCTATGGCCGAGAAGGTTGCTGTTTGCGGGACAAGGAACTCGGAGATTCTGGATTCCCGGGTCGTGGCCGATGGGATAGAGGTGAATGCCTTTTGCGAGGATGAGGACGGAACGATGTGGGCGGCCACCCCTGACGGTGTCGTGAGACTTGACGGAGGAACCGACAGGATCGTATTGCTTCAAGGTTCGGATATTCAGGATATTATAAGATTTGATGAGGATAGGCTTCTCGTCGCTGCCAAGGATTCCGGATTGTTCCTTGTCACCCCGAAGACGCTTGGAGTCGAAAGATACCTTCTGGCCGGGATGGATGCCAAAGGAACGCTTGGCGATGTGTCGTGCCTGTATATTCAGAATGAAGAATTGTGGGTGGGTACTTGCTCCAAAGGGTTGCTGCGCTGCGTTGGAGGCAGGATTGTCAGGGAATATTCTGTCAAGAACGGGCTTGGGAGCAACGACATCGCCAGCATCGCCGCCGATAGGGAGGGAAATGTCTGGGTCGGTACATCCTATGGCCTTTCCGTGGTGACGAAGCGTTTTGACAAACCGATCACTTATTACCAAGGGCGCTGGATGGACACGCAGCAGTTTTGCAGGAGAAGCGCGGCGTCTCATTCCGGGAGGATGTTTTTCGGCGGCAATATGGGATTGGCTTTCTTCTTCTCCGAACGGATTATCTCGAATATCTCCGATGAGCCTGTGAAGATTGTTCTTACCGGCCTTAGCGTCAATGGCGTGGAGCAGAAGCCTGGTGACGGGAAGATACTTGACCATCTTATTGATGACACCGACAGGATAGTCCTTAAGAGGAACCAGAACAGCATCGGTCTCCGTTTCGAGCCGGTCTCGTTCATCGCGGATGACAACATCGGATTCTCGTATAGGTTGACTGGTACGCATACGGATGACGAATGGAACGACATCGGGGGCTACCGGCGTGTAAATTTCTCGCACTTGCCTCCGGGACGTTATGTCTTTGAGCTTAAGGCCAGCAATGTGGATGGTTTCTGGAGCAAGGAGCCGCGTAGGCTGGAGATCGTCATAAGGGAATCCCCGTGGCTTTCCTGGTACGCCTTGCTCGCCTATATCGCACTTGCGGTAGCGGCTATGATGGCGGTCTCAAAGTTCATCATCAACCGCAGGATGGAGGAGATGGAACTGAAGGCCGCCAAGGAAGACCTGAACCGTGAGAAAAAACTTTCCGAGATGAAGGTGAATTTCTTCACAAACATCTCGCACGAGCTCAGGACATCATTGGCTTTGGTTTACGGCCCTGTCAATATGCTGTCGCGGATCCGTGACAAGGAGAGCTTTGACAAGATGATAGGTTCGATTAATTATAATATGAAGAACCTGTTGAACCTCGTGGACCAGTTGCTGAACCTAAGCCGCATAGAAAACGGAGCGTTGCCTCTGTCCGTCTCCAGAACCGATGTGCCTTTTCTTTTGCGCAGACTCACGGACGGTTTCTCGTTCCAGGCTCACGAAAAGTCCATAGAACTGGCTTGCGACTGCGCCGGGGACTTGAAGAATATTCCGGTCGATGTGGACAAACTGTCACGGGTTGTCGTGAACATCGTCTCCAATGCGTTGAAATACACTCCGGAAGGGGGACACGTCAATATTCTGGCCGAACGTGTGGATAGTCCGGATCCGATTCTGGAGGGTTTCCGGGAATCTTCGTCCTATCTGCAGATTTCAGTGACGGACGACGGTGTCGGAATGAAGGAGGAAGATGTCAGGCATATATTCGATCGCTACACCAGACTGGCGAGGACCGAGAATACTGTCGCCGGAACGGGAATAGGCCTGCATTACGTCAAGGAACTTCTGAGGATTCACGGCGGGGCGGTCAACGCTCAGGTCCGTGAGGAGGGCGGAATGCGCTTTGTCTTCGCCTTGCCAGTGGACGAGAGCCTCTATGAGATTTCGGATTCCGGCAAAGACATCCGCTCGGACGTGATTGACGGGATGCTGGAGATTGAGCCTGACAAGGAAGATGTGCCTGTGTCTGATGAGGATGCTGCGGAGCACGGGCGGCCAAAGGTTCTGGTGGTGGAAGACAACGCATCTCTGCTGGCCTGGCTGAAGGACATACTTTCTTTCAGATACGATGTTTACACCGCGTCAGACGGGGCCGATGCCTTGGATATTGTCAACGATGTCCTTCCTGAGATTATCCTGACGGATGTCGTTATGCCTAAAGTTGACGGCTATGAGCTTTGCCGCCGGGTGAAGGAAGACAAGATGCTCAGTCATATTCCTGTGGTGATCCTGACATCCAAGACCGGCGAGGAGGATCGGTTGGTCGGCTACCAGCACGGGGCGGACCTGTACGTGACCAAGCCTTTCAGCGCCGAGTTGATTCTCACCCTGATAGGGAACGTGATGGCGACAAGGGAGAAGCTCCGGGAAAGCTTCACTTCCCAGGAGGTCGTGACTGACGAAGGCAAAGAAGACCCGATCGAAACCATCAGCCCCGATGACAGGGCCTTTATCGATAGGCTGAGGAAATACATCGAGAACAATATCTCGGAGACATCGATCAGCATCACGGCTCTCGCAGGGGAGATGTGTATGAGCCGCGCCAGCTTCTTCAGGAAGATGAAGTCCCTGACCGGTATGACCCCGAATGACTTCATTTTGTCCTACCGTCTCAACAAGGCGGCCTCGATGCTTAAGGAGGGCAGGTGGAGGATCGGTGAGATAGCGGATATGCTGGGATTCAGCTCCGCATCCCATTTCTCAAGGGTGTTCCGTCAGAAATTCGGAAAATCCCCTAAGGAGTTCACAATGTAGTCGTTTTCCGTGCTCGTTAACGGAATTGAGATTCACGGACAATTTTATGAGACTTTTATGCCCTGCGAATGCGTTTTGATGGACTAATTTTGCACCATCAAGATTTGCATTCAAGAAAATGATCAAGAAGACACTCATCACAATTCTCTCGGCGCTCGTCGCTTTCGGCGCCGGCGCTCAGACCAAGGCGATCGTACAGACATCCGTCAAGCCTGCCGGGGTAGTAGTCAACAAGGATAGGCTCGAACACCCTTTAAAAGGTTGTATGGACGGTCAGAAGGTGGACGGCTACAGAGGAATTTGGTTTACCATCGGCCAGGCCAGGTCGGACTATGGCGACAAGTATTCCGGAGGACTGGGCACGTACACGATGAAGCATATTCCTATGGCGGTATATTCAAAGGAGGCGGACAAGACGTTCTTTGTGTATGGCGGCGCTCCGGACACGGGAGAGAAGTACCTTCTTTGTATGATAGGGTGCTTTGACCACAAGACAGGAATGCTGTCAAAGCCCGTAGTCGTGCACGACAAAGGATGCTACGGTGTCTATGACCCTCACGATGATCCTACCGTCCAGATTGACAAGGATGGCTACGTCTGGGTTTTCGTCGCCGGAAGGGCCAACAAGCGTCCGGGCATCCGCTACCGCAGCGTGAAGCCTTACGACATCTCTGCCTTTGAATATGTCAACGAAAGCATAATGGCCTATCCGGAGGTCATCTACGACAAGGAGAAAGGATTCTTCCTGTTCGACACCCGCTATGACGGGGTTCGCAGGACGTTCTTCCAGACCAGCAAGGATGGCGTGAACTGGTCTGATTTCCAGCCGATCGCCTCGATCATCGAGCCTGGTGAGGAAAAGTCCGGCCACTATCAGTTCGCCAACTATGACGGCGAGAAGCTTGTCTGCTGCTTCAACCGCCACATCAACGGCGGTGTGGACACCAGGACGAACATCTACTACATCCAGAGCAAGGATTGGGGCAAGACCTGGACCACGGCTGACGGAACTGTCGTCGAACTCCCGATTCTCAGGGAGCAGGGACCGGCTCTTATCCGGGATTTCCGCAAGGAAGGCAGAAACTGTTACATCAAGGACATCAATTTCGATGTCAAGGGCAATCCGGTTATCTATTATGTGACCAGTGACAATCATCTTACCGGACCTGACGGCGGAGCCCGCATACATTCGGTGGCCCGTTGGACCGGAAAGAAATGGGCCTTCACGGATTTCGCCGAGTCAACTCACTGCTACGACAGCGGAAGCCTTTGGGTTGACGGCAAGGTGATGACGATCATCACACCGTCGGATCCGGGACCTCAGCTCTGGGGAACAGGTGGCGAGATGGTGATGTGGAAGAGTTTCAACGGCGGCAAGACTTGGAAGCGTTACAAGACCTTGACTCACAACAGTCCACGCAACCACGGGTACGCCAGAAGGCCGCTGAACTGCAACGATGGTTTCTATGCTTTCTGGGCCGATGGCAACCCTGACAAAAAGAGCATCTCTTATCTTTATTTCTGCAATAGCGAAGGTGACGTTTACAGAATGCCTTACAATATGACACAGGATTGGCAGAAGCCGGAACTGGTCAGAAAGGCTGACAGAAAATAGCCGATCCCATTGATGTTTATCCGTAAATACCATATTCTATCCGCAGTTGCCACCTTGTTTTTGGTGGCGGCTGCTTGCTCGGTTAAGAACGAGGATGTGTTGGAGCTGGATGGAACCGGAAAGATCTCTCTTTTCGGAGGTAGGGAACGGGTGGTATGCAAATGGAGCGGAGTCTCGAAGGAAGTGTCCGGTCTGACGCTGGACTGTGGCGGAAATCGCTTCGACATCAATTTTGAAAGTAATGAGGGATCGGCGGTTCTGGAGCCGGTGCCGGAGGGAAACGTGACATTCTCCGTGACCTGGCGCACCAAAAACGGCGAGGCCTTCACCGGAGCCGGAATCGAAGTGAGAGTCTATGGGGCTGAATATGAGAACGGTCTGGAGAACCGGTCGGTCCTTGCCGCGTCCTACACGGGAAGCGGAGTTGAGATAATCCTGAGTTCATCCTGTCCTGACGACATCAGGGGAATGGAATTCACATTCACCGCGGCAGACGGCTCTTTGAAGACTGAATATATGGAATCACGTGGCGGCGGCCGTATCCAGACGGTGAGGCTCAAGGAAGCCAGTGACGGACCTCTTACGTACAGCAGTGTCTGGAGTCCGTACGGTGGTGCCGGCGACATATTCAAAAGTGCTCAGGATGTCATTGTTCCGGAGGTAGCTCCTTCTGTGGAAGGCCTCTCGCAGACGGTCGAAGGCTACCGGGGAATATGGTTCACCATCGGGCAGTCCAAGTCTGAATATGGGGATAAATATTCCGGAGGACTGGGCACGTACACGATGAAGCATATTCCTATGGCAGTGTATGCTCCGGAGGTTGACAGGACGTATTTTGTCTATGGCGGCTGCCCTGACACTGGGAAGGCCTATCTGCAATGTATGGTCGGATGTTATGACCATCGCACCGGGATGCTCAGGAAGCCTCGTGTTGTGATGGACAAGGGCATCCTTGGGGTGAGCGACCCGCACGACGACCCTACCGTCCAGATCGACAAGGACGGCCACATCTGGGTCTTTGTCGCCGGAAGGGCCAACAAGCGTCCCGGAGTCCGCTACCGCAGCGTCAGACCTTACGACATCTCTTCCTTTGAATATGTCAACGAAAGCATAATGGCCTATCCACAGGTGATGTACGACAAGGACAAGGGATTCTTCCTGTTCTTCACCCGTTATGACGGAGTCCGCCAGCTTTTCTGGCAGACCAGCAAGGACGGTGTGGATTGGACTCCGTACCGGAAACTGGCTTCCATAAAGGAAGGCTCGGAAACGAAATCGGGTCATTATCAGATAAGTAACATTTTCGGAGGCAAACTCTGCACGGCTTTCAACCGCCATATCAACGGTTCGGTCGATACCCGTACTAACATCTACTATCTTCAGTCCACTGACTGGGGGCAGACCTGGACAACGGCTGACGGCACCGTTGTGAATGTTCCGGTCACGGACAGGCATTCGGTCTGTGAACTTCGTGATTATCAGAGCCAGGGGCGTAATTGTTACATCAAGGACCTGAATTTTGATCCGGACGGCAACCCGGAGATCCTATACCTTACCAGCGACAACCACCTTACCGGTCCTGACGGAGGTGTAAGACAATGGCACACACTTTATTGGACGGGAACCGAATGGGAGGAGAGCCTCATCACCACTTCCACACATTGCTACGACAGCGGAAGCGTCTGGGTCGAGGATGGACAGTGGACGGTCATCGCTCCGACAGATCCCGGACCCCAGTACTGGGGAACAGGCGGCGAGATGGTGCGATGGACCAGCGCGGACAAGGGCAAGACTTGGAAAAGAAGTCTGAACCTGACTTCCGGAAGCCTTTTGAACCAGACTTACGCCCGAAGACCCCTCAGGGCAGCTGACGGATTCTACGCTTTCTGGGCTGACGGCGATCCAGACTCAAGAAGTGTCTCGCATCTGTACTTTTGTGACAAGGGCGGCAAGGTTTACAGGATGCCGTACAATATGTCAAGGGAATGGGAAAAGCCCGAACCGGTTTATTAGAGGCTTTCGGGGCGGTTTATAGGTATGATTGAAAAGAGTATGATAAAACGTAATTAGTAACATTATGAGAAAATCACTAAGACTAATCTTTCTGCCGCTTATAGTGTTGTCGGGACTGTTTCTGACATCCTGTGCGGAAGAGGAAAAGGGTACGGAAGAAGTGGTTGACATCAAGGGACTTGATGACATCCGTCTGTCCTATGACGGGTCGGAGAACGCCACGTTCACCGTCTCCTCGACAAGAACCTGGTCGGTTTCCAAGTCCGGAATGGACTGGCTGACGGTCACACCGGTCAATGGAGGCTCCGGCAGGCTCGCGACGGTCACCGTGAAGGCCGAGGCCAATGATGATCTTGAGCGTTCGGGACAGTTGACGGTCCGTGCCGGTTCCGTGAAGAAAACGATCACCGTGACTCAGGACGCGTTCCCGATCGTGCCTGAGATCAAGGTCTATGAACTGGACACGGATGTCATAGCCTTTGATTTCGACAAGACTGATCCGGTTGTGTTCAAGGTTTGGAGCAATGTCGCCTGGACCGTGGAGAAGAACGGCTTGGATTGGGTGAGCGTCACTCCGGAGTCTGGAGAGCGCAAGACCGAGAGCGAGGTCACCGTCACTCCGGAGCTCAACACAGGAGACGCTCGTGAGGGCACTTTGACTTTCAAGGGCGATGGCGCTCCTGATGTGGTGATCAGAATCACTCAGACGAAATATGTTGATGACCCTGTGTTCAATGTCACCGGCGCCGAGGAGAATGCTGTCTCCTTCACCGACAAGGCCGAGACAGTGGCTGTGCTGACAGTCATAACAAACAGAAACTGGTCGGCCGTCAAGTCCGAAGGAATGGACTGGCTCACAGTTTCACCTGCTTCAGGAACCGCGAATATGGAAGGTTCATCCGTCAAGGTGTCCGCTTCCGAGAACACCTCGACGGAACCACGTACCGGTACTATTACATTCAAGTGTGAGGACGATGCCATTGAGGATGTTGTCATCACTGTCACCCAGAAAGGTGTGTTTGTTACTCCTATTGAGTGGACTTGGACATTGGAGGATTCTGTGCTCAAGGGTACGGAATGGGCGTCCAAAGGCATCGCCGCCGATGACAGCAAGACCGCGGAAATGAGATGGATCGTCGCCAACGATGATTCAAAATATGCGGATCCGGCCGGCCGTGGCTCCATCGTCAGCGGTGACGGTAACGGACACTATGCCTACAAGGGTGTCTGGACGGGGGATAATCTGGAGTTTTCTTTCCCTGTCAAGAATTTCGAGGCCGGAACCTCTGTCAGCATACAGTTCGCTATGTCCGGTGTCAATTCGGCTCCTTGCTTCTGGACGGTGGAATATTTTGATGAAGGCGTGTGGACTCCTACGCGTACAAGCACTCTGAAAAGCGCGAAAGGTGTCACGATGGAGGCCACATACGTGCTTCTAAAACAGAACACGACCGTGGATGTCAAGGAAACAGCCACATTCAAGACCGCTGTCGCCGACGGCACATTGAAGTTCAGAATCAAGTGTGCGGCGGGAGAATACACTGTGAACAGCGCCAAAGCCGCCACCCAGGCCGGAAAGTCATCCACAATCCGCATCCGCCAGTGGAGCGATGGCACCTGTGACGCTATCAAGATCAAGATTGAAAAATAATAACCAAGAATATGAACAGTTGTCTGAAAATATTCATCTCGCTGCTGGTTCCGCTTGCGACCGCCTCAACAGTGGCAGCGGAACCGGTGGCGAGTGCGGTTCCCGCAAGGGACATATCCGCCCAACAACAGCCTAAAAGGTTGTCGGTCAGGGGCGTGGTTGTCGATCAGGATGGCCAGCCTGTGATCGGAGCCGCCGTTATGATAAAAGGTAACAAGTCCAACGGGGCTGTGACCGATCTTGACGGGCGTTTTGAGATCAAGGCTCCCGCCGGATCCGTGTTGGAGATATCCTGTCTGGGCTACTCCTACAAGACTCTGACATTGACAAGCGCCAAGGATCTGAGGATCATTCTGGAGGAAGAGTCCACGATGCTTCAGGAGACGGTAGTCGTCGGCTATGGCCAGCAGAAGAAGGAGAGCGTCGTGGGTGCGATCTCTCAGATTTCCACCGATGACATTGTAAATTCGGGTACGGCCAACATCACGAGCGCCATCACCGGTAAGCTTTCCGGAGTCGTGACCATCGCCAACGGAGGACAGCCGGGCGATAACGATGTGAGCATATTCATACGTGGTGTCTCCAGTTGGAACGGTTCCAGCCCGCTGGTGCTTGTGGATGGCGTGGAGAGAAGCTTCTCCGACATTGACCCTAACGAGGTCGCAACCATCTCCGTGCTGAAGGACGCTTCCGCTACCGCAGTGTTCGGAGCGAAAGGAGCCAACGGAGTCATCATCGTCACGACAAGGACCGGTTCCGTCGGCAGGCCTAAGATGCAGGCTTCCGTGTCGTACGGAATGGACTTCCCGACGATGTTTCCGGAGCATATCTCCTCCGCCACCACGGCCGAGCTGCTAAATGTCGCCCAGAAGAATGCCCAGAGTTTCGGCTCGATGATCCCTCAGTGGCAGATCAATGAATATAGGAACCCTACCTCCAGGATCAATTCCATCCGTTATCCGGACAACGATTGGTTTGCGTTGACCACCAAGAGTTTCTCCAGCAGCGTCAACGCCAATCTGTCCGTTACGGGAGGCTCCGACAAGGTGAAATATTTCGTCTCGTTCGGCTACAATAAGGAAGGATCCATATTCAAGGATTTCACGTCTTGGGGCGGTTCCAATTTCAGTTACGACAGGTTGAACTACCGGACCAACCTTGACGTGAACCTTACGAAGTCCACGCTCCTGTCTGTTAAGGTGGGTGGCAATCTCGGAGTCCAGAACGCTCCTACGGGAACCGGCGGTATGAGTCCCTCCGCCCTTTTCGGACATATGTACTCATCGTCTCCGATGATGTACCCTGCCTACTATCCGGACTGGATTCTGGACGAGATTCCGGACACGGACTATCCTGACCAGCGCGGAGACCGCATCGCCTCTTCGGCTGGAGCGTTCTACGACAACGCCGTCAAGCTGCTGGGCTATGGCTCATATTCCCAGAGCGTCGGCAACAAGCTTTACACTGACGTGAAGCTGAAGCAGGACCTTGACTTCATCATGAAAGGCCTCTCGCTGTCCGCAAACTTCTCGCTGAGCACCTATTATTCCCGGATATCCCAGAGCGCGAATCACGAGAATCCTGTCTATTACATCGACTGGGATCTTTACGATGCGGGTGTCGGAAACCCTTGGGTGAACAACAAGAGCACCGGTGAGACGATCTACGAGCAGCCTGAGTTCGCCGTGACCAAAGGCGGTGTCGAAAACAATTACTACGTCACATTCTACTGGGAAGGTGCCTTGAATTACGCAAGGACTTTCGGAGACCATTCCGTGTCCGCCCTCGCCCTGTTCAACCAGAGGGAGAACATCCGCACAACGGCCTTCCCGTACAGGACGATGGGGCTTGTCGGACGAGTCACATACGACTACAAGAGAACCTATCTCCTTGAGGCCAACCTTGGCTACACCGGATCGGAACAGTTCTCTCCGAAGAACCGGTTCGGCCTTTTCCCGTCGGTGGCTGTCGGCTGGGTCCCTTCGCAGTACAAGTGGTGGAAGAAGAGTATGCCTTGGTGGTCCAAGATGAAATTCCGTTACTCTGACGGACTTGTCGGAAGCGACCAGACCAGCTCAAGATGGCTTTACTACAGCTCATATTCAAAAGGATCATACGTCACGGAGGACAGCGCGGCCAATGACACCGCCCAGTGGGAACTTGCCCACAAGAGGGACCTTGGCATCGAGTTCGGATGGCTCAAGAACCGGCTCACCCTGGAGGTGGACCTCTTCAATGAGAACCGCACGAATATGCTCGTGGCTCCTAACGTAACGATGATAGTGGGCACGGCCTACAAAGAGGTCAACAGAGGCTCGATGAAGAAACACGGCATCGAGATCGAGGTTGGCTGGAAGAACGATTTCAAGAATGGTTTCGGCTACGACATCTCGGCGATGCTGTCCCTGAACGAGAACCGCATCACGAACTACGAGGACGCTCCTTACGCTCCTGAATACCAGAAGACCGCCGGCAAGGCCTACAGAGGACAGACCAACGGTGTCTCTGTCGTTGACGGCGGCTATTACACCAGTGTGGACGACATCCACAACTATCCTTCATACGCCGGTAACTGGCAGTACCTGAATGTCGGTGCCTACAAGTACCTTGACTATTCCGCGGACGGTCTCCTGAACGTGGATGACCTACACGCCATAAAAGGCACGCAATACGCTCCGGCGGTGGCTTCCTTGAACTATGGTGTCAGCTACAAAGGCTTTGAGGTCAGGATGCTCTGGACCGCCAATTTCGGAAAATATGTTAACTTCAACAGAAGTTGGGAGGTCGAGTTCAACAAGGGTGACTACCGTGTGAACACCTCGCAGCTGGATTATTGGAGGCCGGACAACCAGGGGGCGAACCACGCCACGTTGGTCTATGGCGGGGCTTCCGGACATCCGATGTATATGTGGGCTGGTGGTGATCCGACAAAATCGTACACGATGATGCTTGAGGGACGAACCTGGAGAAAGTCCGACTATGTGAACCTGAGGGAAATCTACATCGGCTACACCATCAAGTCCAAGGCGTTCCTCAAGGCTACAGGTCTCAGGAGCCTTAACGTGTACGCCACGGGAAACAACATCTGGACCGGCACCGGACTGATTGAGGGCGATCCTCAGAGCACGACCTTCACGTCCGGTTTCTATCCGAATATGCTGAGTGTCAAACTTGGTGTCAAAGTGGGATTTTAATGAAAATGATCAAGATGAAAAAGATATTAAGCGGCGGCATACTTGCGCTATGCCTTGTCTTCTCTGGTTGCGACTGGCTGGACATCAATCCTGAGACGGGACTTGACGAGACAGAGGTGTTCACCATCTGGGACAACTACAAGGCGTATTTCGATTATGTTTATGGCAATTCGGTTGCCAATTCCGAAAGGAACACCAACATCAAGCAGGGTTATCCTCTCTATCTGGACAACTGGAGCCTTCGTTTCACCTGGCTTGCGATGACGGATATGTGTGACTCCGGCCGTCTCATCAGGGCGCAAAGCATCAAGGCTGGCACACTCGGAGCCAATGTGGAAGTGTTCACAACGGATCTGACAAGAAGGCCGGTGTCATATTCAATGTTCAAGATCATCAGGATCTGCAACAAGGCCATCGAGAACGTTGACAGGGTGCAGAATATCCCTTCGGAACAGGACAGGAATGACATTCTGGGGCAGGCGTATTTCGTGAGAGGATTCGCTCATTTCGTGCTCTGCCGCTACTTCGGAGGGATGCCGTACCTTGACAAGGCACTGGGGTCCGAGGACAACTGGGACCAGACAAGACTCAGCGCGAATGAGACCTACAGACGTTGCGCCGAGGATTTCGAACAGGCTTATGAATATCTCGCCGCGGCCGGCAAGACCCGGCGTGACGGAACTTTCGGCAATCCTGGACACCTGACAGCACCTGATCAGGACAGGCCTAACGGTGTGGCCGCCAAGGCGATGAAGGCCAGAGCATTGCTCTATGCGGCAAGCCCGTTGAACAATGTCTCCGGCCAGAAGGACTGGGAGGATGCCGCAGAGGCTTCCGCCGAAGCTCTGAAACTTGCGCTGGACAATGGCTACGAGCTGCTTCCGATCGGCTCTTGGAAGAACAATTTCATCGCTTCCAAGTACACCAACGAGCACATCTGGGCGTGGAACTACGGTGCGGCCAAGACAAGCTCCTTCACCGGAATGTACACGTACTCGATCTCCAACGCGTCCAATGCCAGCGGTGACTGCCCGACACAGAATTTTGTGGACAGATTTGAGACAATCTACGGTGATCCTCTTCAGACAGAGGAGGAAAGGGATGAGGCGGAGGCCGAAGGACATTACAACGATCAGAATCCTTTCGCCGACCGTGACCCACGCCTTGACCTTACCGTGCTTCACGACGGCAGCGTTGTGGCTGGCTGCGCGTCAGGTGTGAATATGTATTACGATCCCGATCTCAAGATCTATCCGACCACCAAGATCAGCGGCGCGAGCTCTCCGAGAACCCTCAACCACGAGTGGGGCGCGGATGATGCCAAAGGCTGGACCAACACCGGTTATCTTGTGAACAAATGGTGGGACGGCAACTATCAGAAGAACTATCAGAGGACCGATCCGCTGATCCGTCTTGCCGAGTTGTACCTCAATTATGGAGAGGCCGTGAATGAGGCTTACGGCCCGTCCGGGAAGGCTGGAAGCGTGAACCTTACGGCTGTCCAGGCGATCAACAAGGTTCGTGAGCGGGCCGGGATGCCGGGAGTGCTTGACAAATTCACGGCGGACAAGGACTCTTTCCGTGAGCGCGTCCAGAACGAGAGAACCGTCGAGCTTGCGTTCGAGGGGCATCACTATTACCTTGACATCCGCAGATGGAAGATCGCTCCGAAGACAATGACCCAGACCCTTATGGGCATCTATGTCGAGAAAGTCCCTGTCAGTGAGGAATATCCTGTCGGAAGGCGGTACGAGCGCCGTTCGATTCCGGCCAACCGTCAGGGCTCCTGGAAGCAGGCTATGTACTATATCCCGTTCCCTACCGACGAGGTGAACAAGATGAAGAATTTCACCAACAATGAAGTTTGGTAACAATCAGCGGAAAAGAATATGAGAAGATATACTAAGACAATCAGCGCCGTACTGGCGTTAGCGTTGCTGGCGGCCGTGTCGGGTTCCCCGGCTCTGGCGGCCGGGAAGTCTCCGGCGGGCACTGTCGATGTCCCGGCGAGGGCCGGTCATAGGGTGAGGCAGACACTTGTCCTTCCTTATGGTAATAATTATAGCAAGTCTCTGTCCACGGGCAGCTCATCCGTCTTTTATGAGGAAGACATCAACAAATACCCTTCATCTGATTTCAGGAACACCCTGACAGGTGTCGTGCCTGGACTTATCATCACGGAGGCCAACGGAATGACCGGACTGATGTCGGACGGACTGCGCGGCGGAATGAATTTCAGGGGAATGACTCCGAAGTTCGTTGTGGACGGACAGCCTGTCTATCTTTCCGAGATCCAGATTGATCCTGAGGAGATCGAGTCGATGACGTTCGTCAAGGATGTCCTTGACAAGGCTCTTTTCGGCGCAAGGTCTTCGGAAGGTGTGATTTACATCACCACCAAGAGAGGTCTGGCGGCCGGAAAGACCATCAAGGTAGGAATGGAAAGTGGAGTCAGCGTTGTTGACAGGATGCCTGAATATGTCGGCGGGGCTGAATATGCCACATTGCAGAACCAGGCCCGCGAGGCCGCCGGCTATCCTTTGAGGTACACTGCCGAGGATATTCAGGCATATTCATTGAACAATCCGGATGATCTGATTCATCCGTCGGTTGATTGGAGAGGTTTGATGTTCAAGGACACCAAGTCCTACAAGAAGGCTAATCTGACGGTTCAGGGTGGCACTGAGGCTGTGAAGTACGCAGTCTATTTCGGCTATCTTGGGGAAGGCGACTTCTATGCCGCCGGACCGACCGCCGGTTACAACAAGATGAATATCCGTGCCAACGCTGACATAAAGATCACGAATAGCCTTAAGTTCAATGTTGGTCTGTTCTCTGGACTGAATTTCAGGCGCAGCCCTCACTATGGCTACGGCGGTAACGGTACTTTCAATGAGTTTGACAACTATCTTGTGTTGGCCAACACCACGCCTCCGACCGCGTTCCCTGTCCACGTGGGTCTCAACACGGAGACCGGAGGGTGGATCTACGGCGTGAACGAAGACTACACGGCCAACCCTTACGCCACCTTGACCGAGAACGGATTCTTCACCGAAAGGGAGCGTTCCGGAATCATCAACGGCACATTGACCTGGGATATGAACAGAATCGCCAAGGGGCTCAAGTTCGAGTCTTATGTCGGCCTCAACGTCTTCAATATGGACCGTATAGGAAAGAACCCGGACTACATTGCCGTGATCTACGATCCGGAGACCGGAACGAGCGCGAAGACCTCACACGAGGGTGCCAAGGCTTCCGGCAAGTCGGCTTTCGGCAAATGGTATCACCAGAGTCTGTATCTCAATGAACGGCTGAGTTATGCCCATAATTGGGGCGATAACCGCCTTTCGGCCGCCGCTGTCTATTATCTTGAGACAACGGAAAGAAGTTCTTCCGCCTACAGGGATCGTCAACAGTCCGTCATCCTTAACGCTGACTATTCATACGCGAACCGTTATCTGGCACAGGTCGTTGTGAACACGGCCGGTTCCTGTATGTTTATGAAGGGCAAGAGGTACGGTGTGTTCCCGTCTCTCGGCCTTGGCTGGGTAATGTCCGAGGAGGATTTCCTCAAAGGCTCCGGCTGGATTGACTACCTCAAGCTGCGCGCACAGACAGGTGTCATCGGCTACAACACATTCGGAGCTCTTGATCTCTATGAGGATGAGTATCTTAAGGAAAAAGGAGTGAACTTCGGGCCGGCATCCACGGATTTCGAGTGGATAGGAGGCTCGACAAAGTACCAGTCCTATATAACGACACTTCAGCGTCTTGGCAACAAGAATCTTACCTGGGAAAAGCGCAAGGAACTCACGGCCGGTTTCGAGGCGAAGTTCTTCGGCAACAGGCTGTCCCTTGATGCGAACTACTTCTATATCCTCCGTGACGGCATCATCACCAACACAAGTGATGTGAACCCAAAATTATTCGGTTTCAACGGAGTGGCTACCTACGACAACTACAACAAGATCCGCTATCAAGGAACCGAGATTGCATTGAACTGGACGGACAGGATTGGTGACTTTGAATATTCAGTCGGCGGATGGGCGATCTACAACCGTGGCAAGTACCTCCGTTACAGCGAGAACCAGATCAATGACTACAATAAGGTGGAAGGCTCTATGGTCGGTGATTACCACGGTTATGTCTATCTCGGCAAGTATGATTCCGCCGATGACATCGCCTCATCTCCAGAGCAGACCTTCGATTCCGAGGTTCAGGCCGGCGATCTGAAGTACAAGGATCTGAACGGCGATGGCAAGATTGACTCCAACGACCGGACAATCATCGGCAACACCTCTCCGAAATTGAACTATGCGGTCAATTTCTACCTTAAATACAAAGGCTTTGACCTCACTGTGGTCGGCACAGGTAAGGCATTCTTCGACATTCCGTTCACAAACAGTTACTTCTGGAACGGATGGGGACAGAACAATTACTCGAAATTCGTGAGCGAGAACATCGGCGGAGACTATCCGCGTCTTTCCTACGACAAGATCACGAACAATTTCCAAGCGTCCCGCTTCTGGCTTCGCAAGGGTGATTGGTTCAAGATCCAGAATATCGAACTCGGCTGGTCCACATCGTTCCGTAACTCGAACTGGATCAGGGGTATAAGACTCTTTGTACGAGGGTCCAACCTTCTGACTTTCAGCGGAATCAAGTACATTGACCCGGAGTCCACCTCGGCCGGTGTCACCACAGACCCACTGTACAGGACATTCACCGGTGGTGTCAAGTTGAACTTTTAACGAGAACAGGCAATGAAAAACAATTTACGAATATTCCTGATTTCCGCCGCCGCCATCCTTTGCGGATGCGATTTCCTCGATCCGCTTCCGATGGGAAACGTGACGGACGAGAACATCTCCGGCTATCCGTCTTACATCAGAGGATTTGTCGAGAAGGCTTATGATCTGCTTCCGACCACGTACATCAGCAATGAATATATCTACCTTGACGCCATAACGGATGACGCGGTGATCACATCCAGTGGCAGCGCGATCAGACGCTATGGCACAGGGGCCGTTTCTCCTGCCTCTTACCCGTTCGAGGCATATTGGACAAGGGACTACACGGCCATTATGTACGTCAACACTTTTCTGGAGGACAATGTAGGCCTTAATACCCGCTATCTTGTTGACAACACCACTAACGCCTTGCTGCAACGCTATCTGCAGGGTGATGCCTATGCGATGAGAGCTTGGTACGAGTTTGATCTTCTCAAGAAATTCGGAGGTGTAGGCACAGACGGAAGGTTGCTCGGATTTCCGATACTGACCTCGCCTGTCAATGTGTTTGAGACCGACCCCAAGAGCATCGAAAGGAACACTTATGACGAGTGTGTCCAGAGGATCCTGGATGACTGCGATTCCGCGCTCGTGTATATTCCCGAAGCCAACAGGGACTGGTTGGGGCAGCATAGCACGATTGACGGCTCTTCTCGCTGGAAGAGGATGGATGGCCTTTCGGTGAAAGCCTTGAAAGCGATGGTTTATCTGTTCTGGGCATCACCGGCCTTCAATCCGGACGGTGATGTCTCCAGATGGGAGAACGCCGCCAAATATGCCGCAGAGGTGATGGACTTCAAATTGTTGCGTGACGGAGCGCAGCCCAACGGTTTCAATCCGTCGGAGAAATTCACCTGGCTTTGGCCTAACTCGCAGGAGATAATATTCACTTCAAGCTGGGCCACCAATTCCTCTATGGAAAATCTTTTCTATCCGCAGGGATTCCGTGGCAATGGTTCTGTCGGCGCGAGCCAGAACCTTGTGGACGCTTTCCCGATGGCTAATGGCTATCCTATTGATGATCCACGTTCCGGTTATGATCCGGCCAATCCGTATTCCGGCCGTGACCCTCGTTTCTACAGTACGGTCAACTATCACGGTGCCAATGTGGTGCGTCCGTCCAATAATGAGACGATGTACACTTTCGATATGTCTGTCGGCGGCAAGGACGAGGCCGGGGGAGTCGGCAACTCCCTGACAAACTATTATGTAAAGAAATATGTGAACCAGGAGTGGAACAAGAATGACGACAAGGTGAACACCCAGCCACGGTCCATATTCTTCTTCCGTTGGGCGCAGATGTGTCTTGTTTTCGCCGAGGCCGCCAACCAGACCGTCGGTCCGGAGACCGAGATCTTCGGCTACACTGCGAAGGAGGCTCTGGCCTATTTGCGCAACCGTCCGACAAACGATGGCCTTGCTGGCATTGGCTCGGTTGAAGATCCTTACCTTGATGAGGTCGCCTCAAACGGCAAGGATGCGTTCGACAGGCTCGTAAGGAATGAAAGACACATCGAGCTTTGCTTCGAAGGACAGCGATTCTGGGATCTCAGAAGGTGGTCAACTGAGGCCGACTGGCAGAAGAACATCAACGTGGAGGTGAAAAAGCCTGTATTCGACGGATCCTTCATCACTTACGAGACTGTCGAGACCCGCAGGTTCAATTCCCGTTGGCTCCCTGTTCCGTACTACGATGCGGCCAAAACTGGTATGGTGCAGAATGAGGGATGGGACAACTGGCGTTAATATATTAAAGAAACAGAAATATGAAGAATATCAAGAAAATATCCACAGTGTTGCTGTCCGTCGCCGCCGCTCTGTCACTGACCGGCTGCTACAAGGATTATGTCCAGGACTTTGACTACAGCGGTGCCTATCTTGCCTACCAGTATGACCTGCGCACCTTTGTGGTAGGGGAGGGAATGCAGTTCAAGATCGGGGCTGTGCTCTGCGGTGTGATGAAGAATGAATATGACCGTGACATCTGGTACGAGTTCGACGACAACCTCATAACCGATGACCTCAGGTTCTTTGTCCCGGACGCGGAGACACCGTTCAACGCCTTTTCGGAGATGAGCGGCCGGACAACCGTAGGTGCGGTAAGCCAGGACTATGTCAAGAACGCTGTCCTGCAAAGTGGCATCAAGGCTTTCACACCGCTTCCTATGAGTGCCGTGAAAGTGCCCGAGGGTGATTGCTTCAAGATAAAGAAAGGGAACCACACCGGCTCCATCACAGTCAAGGCTGACTCTGCCGCCTTCCTTGCGCTTCCCGGAGCAGGTAGTCTGCCGTACTATGCGATCGGTTTCCGTCTCACATCGGCAGATGTGGACACCGTGCTTCTTTCCCGCTCCTACGAGATCATAGCGTTGAGGTACGAGAATATGCTTTTCGGCAATTGGTATCACGGCGGAAAGACCGTCATCACCGATGTCTCGGGCAATGTGGTTAGCACTGACGTTTACCCTACCTCGATCCCTTCTGACGAGAAGACACACGAGGTCTATACTCTCAGCACGGTGGCTCCGGACGCAGTCAAGACTAACTACCGGGGAACGGGTGCCGGTTCGGTCAGGATTTCCCTCAATGAAGGCAAGGTTTCTATCACTTCCGCCGATGCTGTGGCCATTGAGGATCTCGGTTCATCGTACAATAACGCCAAACTTCTGCAAGACAGGAAGATATTCCTGAACTATAGCTTCGCTAACGCTGACGGTACCAAGTCGGTTGTGACCGACACCCTGACTTTCAGAAACCGCATCCGTGACGGCGTGAACGAATGGCAGGACGAGAATCCGGAACATTACAAATAGAATACGTTTTTACAGCAGCGGAGCGAAGAGGCGCATCAGGCTTTCGAGGAGGCGGGAGTACCACGGGCGGCGGTTCCATTCCTCAAGGGTCAACTCATGGCACTGGCGGAGGTCGTACAGGAATATTCCTTTGTTCATCAGGGCGGTCTCCTCATCGTAGATGTAGGAGTTGACCTCGTAGTTTATGGCGAAGCTGCGGAAGTCCAGGTTGGCGGAACCGATGCTTGAAAGGTAGTCATCGCAGACGAAAGTCTTTGCGTGGATGAACTCACCTTGGCGCAGGAATATCCTTACGCCCGCCTGGAGCACTTCTTCATAATAGGCTCTGTTGGCCGGGCGCATAAGGATGTTGTCGGCCACTTCCGGGAGCATCAAGCGGACATCCACGCCGCAGAGGGCGGCCGTCTTGAGAGCGTCCATAACCGGTTCTGTCGGAACGAAGTACGGGGTCTGGAGATAGATGTATTCCTTGGCGTGCTGCAAGGCCCACTCGTAACTCAACTGGAGGATCGGCAGCGGCAGATCCGGCTCGTCCGGGACGATCTGGACCAGTTTGTCCTTCAGGGTCGGATGTGTGGCTCGGAAGTCAATCTCCTTTTCCTCGATCACTGAACTTGTATTCCCGATCGCTGAACTTGTCGAAGCGACTGCCTGCGAGTGCTCCGTCCTTTCGGGAACTTCGGCAGGCTCAGTGACCGAAGAGGAATATTCAGTCACCGAGGATTTATTCTTAGCCATCGGGTAGAAATCGATCATCGCCTTGTCGATTGTACCGCCACCCGTCAGCCAGGAATCCAGGAATGTGTACTGGAGCACAGCCACAGCGTTGCCCGTGATGCGCAAGTGCGTGTCTCTCCAGAGACGGAAATAATGATCGTTGATGTTCATCCCTCCGGTGTACCCGATCTTTCCGTCGATTACCACTATCTTTCTGTGATTGCGGTAGTTGAGTTTTGTCGCGAAGTCCAGTAAATGCATCCTCGGATTGGTGAACTTCACGATCTCAACCCCGGCTTTCCTCATAGCATTGTAGTAGGCCGAAGCGATCGGAAAATTGGCGATGTTCTCGTACAGGAAACGGACCTTGACCCCTTCACGGGCCTTCTGCATCAGAAGTCTTTTTATGGCCTTGCTGCCCTTGTCGTTGCCGAAATGGAAATATTCAATGTGGATTGACTCCTTGGCCGCCATTATGTCCTCGCGCAGCAGGTCGAACTTCCGCTGTCCGCTGGTGATGACCTCAATGTCGTTGCCGGACGTGACAGAAGGGTAGTTCTCCGCACCCAAAAGTCTGGCAAGCGGACGGAATTCCTCACGTATTTTCTCCTCGTTGCTGTGGCCGAAAAGGATTCTGTTCAGTTCTGGAGTCGTTCCGGCCTCGAAGATGTCCCTGTACCGCTGGTGCCGGCGATTGAAGATCCAGTGATGCCGGTAGTTGATTCCAAACATCAAGTAGAGAGCCAGGCCGACGACCGGGAGCACGGCTATGATCAGCAGCCACGCGAATTTCCTTCCCGAATCCCCCTTGTCAACCAGAATGACCGTGAAGACGCTGAGGATCAGGAGAACATAGAGTCCTGTGAGAATCCACTGCAACATATTCAGTTAGACTAATTCTCCGATGAGAGTGGCTGATGTGCAGGAAAGCACCTTGACATCCACATAGTCTCCTGCCTTGTGCCCACCTCCCGGGAACACGCACATCTTGTTGCTGCCTGAACGGCCGCAGAGCTCGTTCGGATTTTTCTTTGATGGTCCTTCGACGAGAACCTTGAAAGTCTTGCCGATGTCATTCTGGTTGCTCTTCAGACTCAGTTCGCTCTGCAAGGCGATGATCTCGTTCAGCCTTCTGGTCTTGACATCAAGCGGAACATCGTCAGGATAATGCCTTGCGGCGAGTGTCCCAGGCCTTTCTGAATAATAGAACATATAGGCATAGTCGAACCCGACCTTGCGGAACAGATCAAGTGTCCGCTGATGATCCTCCTCGGTCTCCGAGCAGAATCCGGCGATGACATCCGTTGTGATCCCGCATCCCGGCAGGACCTCGCGGATCCTGGCCACCCGCTCAAGGTACCACTCTGCCGTGTAACGCCTTCTCATCTTCTCCAAAAGCCTGTCGCTGCCCGACTGCACCGGCAGATGAATATGATTGCAGATGTTGTCGTACCTCGCCATCGTCTCTATCAGCTCATCGCTGATGTCCTTGGGATGGTTGGTGGCAAACCGCACTCTCAGTTCAGGACTGATCCGCGCGACCATCTCCAACAGTTTAGGGAAGTCGCATCCCTCTCCATCGGCCGGTTTCCAGTTGTAGGAATCCACGTTCTGGCCGAGCAGTGTTACTTCCTTGTATCCCTTGCTGAAAACATCACGTGCCTCATCCACGATTGTCTGCGGGTCACGGCTTCTCTCCGCCCCTCTGGTGTAAGGCACGACGCAGTATGAGCAGACATTGTTGCATCCCCTCATTATCGAAATGAAAGCCGAGACTCCGTTCCTGTCCGTCCTGACCGGAACAATGTCTGCATAGGTCTCCTCGTGGGACAGCATCACATTGATCTGCGGCTTGTCCGGCGCGATGTCACGCAGCAGTGCAGGAAGCGTCCTGTAGGAGTCCGGACCGGCCACAAGATCAACCTTGTGCGTGTCCAAAAGCTTGTCCTTGAGCCTCTCTGCCATACATCCCACAATTCCCACGACCACGCCGGCCCTCTTTTCCTTCTGTTTGTGGAACACCTCTATGCGTCCCCATATCCTTTGCTCGGCGTTGTCTCTGACCGAACAGGTGTTGGCAAGGATCACGTCTGCTTCGTCCATTGATTCGGTGCGCTCGTAACCCTCTTTGCCAAGAATCGAGAAAATGACCTCAGAGTCACCGACATTCATCTGGCAACCGTAGGTCTCTATGTAAATTTTTTTGCTCATCAGTTATAATCAGTCTCTTTTGCAAAGATATGGATTTTTCAGCGAATTAGGATTTTTCATTATATTTGTACAAACTGTATGTGTGAAATGAAGACATTCAAAAGGTCAATATTCGGTATTTTGGTCGTCTTGCTGGCTTCGGCGGTCCTTTCCGGCTGCTCCGGCCTGTCCAAGGTAAAGGACATAAAGGTAACCTCCTGCGGTCTGGAGTCATATTCATTGAAGGGACTTCGCTCAGTTGACGCTGTGCTGGCCGTGGGAATTGATAACCCGACATTCGCGTTCAAGGTGACGGATGTCAGCGGCACCGTCAAGTACAACGGCGAGGATTTCGCGACCTATACGGCCGATTCCGTCAGCGTGGAAAAGAAATGCTCGAAGGTCTATGACTTGCCTTGCTCGGCGACCCTGAGCGACGGGGTGAGTCTTATGCAGCTGATGCAGATCGCGAAGAAAGGCAACCTCGAAGGCTTCACAACTGATGTCACAGCCACCGTGAAGCTGAAGAGCGGTGCGGGAAAGACCTTCAGATTCAAGAATATAGACCTTAATAAATTGGCAGAGTAATTTATGAATATGTTCGCTCGCAGAATCCTGATGATAGCGTCGCTCATTTTCGGCGCGGCTTTTCTGGCACAGGCTCAGGACATACGTGATTCCATCGTTTACAGGCAGAGTGCGGCGATGGACTCCACTCTTGTAGGAAAGAATATCTTTAGTTTGCTTTCCGCTGAAGGCGGTGTGACGGTGCGTCAGTCCAGGAATATCCAGAATGCGCTCGTCGCCCACATCGCGGCTAATTCCTCCAGAACCTCCACCGGGTATCGGGTCAGGATATTCAATGACAACAAGCAGACTTCCAGAAATGATTCCGAGACGGCTTTGGCCAGATTCAAAGGGATGTTCCCTGGAGTTTCGGCATATCGGACATATTCAAATCCTTTCTTCCGTGTGACTGTGGGGGATTTCCGTACAAAGTCGGAGGCTATGCAGCTGCTCCAGCAGGTGAAGGCCTCGTTCCCGACGGCGTTCATAGTCAAGGAAACCATTGGCTATCCGGTGGTTGACAGGTTCCACTCCTACACGGTGGAAAAGGTTGAGGCAGAATAATTCAGGAATATCATTATGCTCAAGCAGGGACTCGAACTCAAACAGACTCAGAAGCTTTCTCCACTTCAGATACAGACGATCAAACTGATCGAGCTGCCGGTGCAGGAACTCGAACAGAAAGTGAAGGAGGAACTTGAGAACAATCCGGTCTTGGATGATTCTCCGGCTCCGGACAAGAATGAAGACAGTGATGAGCCGAAGGACATCTCCATCGACGAGATTGACGATAACGATTCGATTCCTGCCTACAAGCTTCACGTCAACAATTACGGCCAGGACGAGCGTCCTCAGTACAACACTTTCTCCGTGAAGGAGAGTTTCACCCAGAGTCTGATGGAGCAGCTCGGGTACCGCAACCTGTCGCGGCACGATCACGATGTCGCGGCCTTCATCATCGGTAGTCTTGACGCGGACGGCTATCTGCGCAGGGACATAGACAGCATAGTGGATGATCTTGCGTTCAGAGCCAACATCGAGTCCAGCCCGGAAGAGGTGATGCGGATGCTGAAGGTGGTTCAGGAGTTTGAGCCAGCCGGGGTCGGTGCCAGAGATCTGCGTGAATGTCTTCTGCTACAGCTGAAGGCTCAGAAACAGACAAAGGAAGTTCAGGTGGCGGAGAGAATTCTGACGGACTTTTTCGCTGAGTTCTCCAACAGGCATTTCCAAAAGATTATCACTAAACTTGGTCTGTCTGAGGAGGATATGAAGGCGGTTATGGCAAGGATTGTCAAGTTGAATCCCGCACCTGGTGGACAGATTGATGATTCGTACAATGATCAGGCGCAGCAGATCGTTCCGGATTTCGTGCTGGACATTGTGGACGGTGAACTCAAATTGACAATGCCTCGCTTCAATATTCCCGAGATCCGTGTGAACCGGAAGTATGCGGACCTTCTTGTCGAGGCGCAAGGTTCATCGGACAGGCAGAAGAAGGAGGCGGCCACTTTTGTCAAGCAGAAACTGGATTCCGCAAAATGGTTCGTGGAGGCTCTCAAGCAGCGCTATAACACGCTGGAGAGCACGATGAAGGCCATCGTGGACTATCAGCACGACTATTTTATGGACGGGGACGAGTCGCATCTTAAGCCGATGGTGCTGAAAGACATCGCCGAAAGGACCGGCTTTGACATCTCTACGATTTCCAGAGTGGTGAACAGCAAGTACATCGAGACACATTTCGGGATATTCCCTTTGAAGTACTTTTTCTCGGAAGGACTTGAGAATCAGGATGGTGAAGAAGTTTCGACCAGAGAGCTCAAGAAGGCTTTGCGGGAATGTGTGGATGCTGAGGACAAGCGTAAGCCGCTCACTGATGATCAGTTGGTGACCGAGATGAACAAAAGGGGCTACAAGGTGGCCCGCCGCACGATCGCCAAGTACCGTGACCAGCTTGACATTCCGAAGGCTCGCCTCCGCAAAGAATTGTGATAACAGGTCGCTGAGCTTGCCGAAGTGCACCAGTCACTGAATATTTCGTTCAAGACGCGTCAAGTACAAGAAGATTCCACTAACATTTACCCGGACAGGGCGCGCGAAGCGCGTAGGTAGTGGAATCTTCTTGTGCTTGACGTTTTCCGTGCAGAATTTTCCCAAAAGTACAAAAGGGCACCTAATGACTTAGGAGCGAAGCGACCGAAGGGGTTTCGGGGAATCCTTTCCCCGTGCCCCACCGGGGCTGTCCCGTAAGGGACTGGGGGTTAGAGGAAAAGCGCACGCAGTGCGAAGCGACCGAAGGGGTTTCGGGGAATCCTTTCCCCGTGCCCCACCGGGGCTGTCCCGTAAGGGACTGGGGGTTAGAGGAAAAGCGCACGCAGTGCGAAGCGACCGAAGGGGTTTCGGGGAATCCTTTCCCCGTGCCCCACCGGGGCTGTCCCGTAAGGGACTGGGGGTTAGAGGAAAAGCGCACGCAGTGCGAAGCGACCGAAGGGGTTTCGGGGAATCCTTTCCCCGTGCCCCACCGGGGCTG
>CAVBMN010000012.1:0-41111 GCA_963596515.1 bacterium | reverse complement strand
GCGAGCCTTGGCAATGGGCGAACAGAAGTTGGTTCCACCCGGACAGCACGGTTTCCCTGGCAGAACTGCGTGAAGGGCTGGCTTCGTTCTACACAAACGCCTCCGCATTGGTCAGGGCCGACAGCGCCGTCACAAGCATATTCATAGAAGGGATGACCCGACGGGAAGCGGCCAAAGCGATTGATTCCGCTCTGGCTCCGTTCGCGGTTCCGGTTGACATCGAAGGTGTTCCAGATTTTCACGTCAGAGGGAAGATGCAGACTGACCATAAGACATATTCAAAAGAAAAGAAGATATAACAATATATGCGAAGATTAAACAATATCATTTCAGTGGCGCTGGGGACGGCGATGACGCTTGCGGTGGCGGGCGGATGCTCCGGCGGTGGCGACGAGAGTACAGGCAGGGAGGTGACATCGGTGGAGAAACACATCGTGATGTCTGACGGGCTGCTTTCGCAGACAACGGCGGATGGCTGGATCGAAGAGTTTCTTGAGAGACAGGCAAGTGGTCTCACGGGACATCCGGACGCATTGTCATATCCCTACAACACCTGTCTCTGGAATGGACAGATCAAAAGGAACACAGACACTTACGGCTGGGAATGGTGGAGATACGAACAGACCGCCTACTACAGTGACGGGCTGCTTAGCCTCGGCTATCTTCTCGATAATGATGAATATGTCAAGAAAGTCGTGGACGGAATCGAGTACACTCTTGCCAATGCTGACGAAAACGGACGACTCGGCAAGTGGATTGACAGAAGAATCGATGCGATGTGGCCGATATGTGTCTATTTCCGAGTGCTGAAGGCCTATTACGAGAAGACCGGAGACGCCAGGGTGGTCGAGGCTCTGCATAGGCACTATCTTACTTACAAGATAGAGGAAGTGGAAATATGGCGGGCGATAATCAGCATCGAGGGTATGCTCTGGGTTTACGAGAAGACAGGTGACACGAGGCTTCTTGAAATGAGCGAGGAAGCGTGGAACTCAGGAAAGTTCACAGACCTCATTCCGGAAGTATGTGAGAACGATGATAAAATGCGGATGCACGGAGTGACATTCTGCGAGGAACTGAAACTTCCGGTTCTTCTTTACGCCTACACCGGAGACAAACACTATCTGGACCTCGCTCTCAACGCACAGCGCAAGGCGGAACGGGATGATGTGCTGCCAGACGGAGTACCAGCCAGCGCGGAGGCTCTGGTGGGCAGCGACAACGTGATCAACAGCCACGAGACCTGCGACATCGCCGACTATACTTGGACGTTAGGCTATTTCCTGATGACTACAGGAGAAGCGAAATGGGCTGACAAAATCGAGAAAGCTGTGTTCAATGCCTGTCCTGGAGCCATAACAAAAGACTTCAAGGCCTTGCAGTATTTCTCATCCGTGAATCAAGTCGTCGCGACCGGCGATTCCAATCACAATGATTTTTTCCACGGTTCGACCTGGATGGCCTACCGCCCTACCCACGAGACAGAGTGCTGTTCGGGGAACGTGCATAGGATTATGCCGAACTATGTCTCAAGAATGTGGATGAAACAAGGGCGGGACACAGTGGTCGCCGCGCTCTACGGACCTTCGGAAATCAGACTCAAGGCAACCAATGGCGCTGAATGCAAGATTGAGGAAAAGACACTCTACCCGTTCGATGGCAGGGTTGACTTTCACTTCGATATGAGCAAGAAGGCACGCATCCCATTCTCTTTCAGAATTCCTGAATGGAGTGCATCTGTCAGCGTGGCCTTGAACGGGAAGCCTCTAAAAGTGGACTGCGAACCGGGAACATTTGTCACGATTGACAGAAAATTCCGTGACGGAGACTGCCTGAGTGTAAGTTTAGGGATGGAACCCGAATGTGTTCAGTTTAAGGATCAAGGGGTTTATTTCACCTTGGGGCCGCTAGTGTTCTCTTATGCCGTCCCTCAGAAGAAAACGGTTGACAACACAGTCTATGACAATATGAACGGCAAGGTTCCGGAAGAGCCAGGCTTCGATTGTTGGAGCATAACGGCTGATGGAGATTGGAACTATGCGTGGGCCGGGAACAATGCGAATGAGATAAACGTCTTGAGGCACCAAGACGCGGATGGATATCCTTTCGACTACGGCAATTCTCCTGTCACCTTGGTGATTCCTGCCGAAAAGATCGAATGGTGCCTGGAAGAAAACCGCTATACTCCTAAAATGCCGAAGGCTGACGAAGTCAAGGCCTTGACCGGCAAGACAGAAAAACTGGAACTTGTGCCATACGGCAGCACTGAGCTCCGTGTCACTGTGTTCCCGATAGTGAAAAACCAAAGAGCAGACAAATAAACAATGACAGACAGAAGAACTTTCATCAAGAGCGCGGGAATCGCCGCAGTGGCAGCTGTGACAGCGCCGTTGGCTTCCTGCGCGATGAGCAAAGATAATGATAAGAAGGGGCTCAGCATCGATGACAGCATCGAAAGCGGGCTGATCGTGCCGAAAGGCAACGCGATGCGGATCACCGGCACATTCCTGGACGAGATCTCGCACGACATTTCGCACCAGAACTGGGGAGCGAAGGAATGGGACCTGGATTTCAGGTACATGAAGGCTATGGGGATTGATACCGTAATCCTCATCCGCAGCGGCTACCGCAAGTTCATCACCTACCCGAGCAAATATCTTCTCGGCAAGGGATGCTACATGCCGTCCGTTGATCTGCTCGAACTGTTCCTGAGCCTTGCGGACAAGTACGGAATGAAGTTCTACTTTGGGCTGTACGACAGCGGTCGGTACTGGGACACGGGAGAGATGTCCTACGAACTGGAAACCAACAAGTTCGTCATCGAAGAGGTCTGGAACGCCTACGGGCATCACAAGAGTTTCGGCGGTTGGTACATCTCCACTGAGATCAGCCGCAAGACCAAGGACTGCATCCCGACCTTCCACGAAATGGGCAGGATGTGCAAGGACATTTCCGGTGGTCTTCCGACATTCATCTCGCCGTGGATTGACGGCAAGAAAGCGGTCAGCGCGGCAAGGTCCAACCCTAAGGAAGGGGTCTCCATCGACAAGCACGAGGAGGAATGGAACGAAATCTTCGACGGCATACACGATGTGGTCGATGCCTGTGCCTTTCAGGACGGACACATCGACTACGACGAGCTGGACGCTTTCTTCTCGGTCAACAAGAAGCTGGCGGACAAGTACGGGATGCAGTGCTGGACCAACGCGGAGAGTTTCGACCGCGATATGCCTATCGACTTTCTGCCGATCAAGTTCGACAAGCTGAGGATGAAGCTGGAGGCGGCCGCCCGCTGCGGCTACGACAAGGCGATCACATTCGAGTTCTCGCACTTTATGAGTCCGCAGTCCGCCTATCTTCAAGCGGGTCATCTTTACGACAGGTATCTGGAATATTTTGACATACAATAGACAATGGACAAAAGCATAAATATGGGCCGGGTGATATTCCTGGCCGTCGTGGCGGCGATCGGAGGAATCCTGTTCGGCTACGACACGGCAGTGATCTCCGGCACGACGGAGATCGTCAAGAACCAGTTCCAGCTGACTACCATAGCCGAAGGCTGGTACGTGGGTTGCGCCCTGATCGGCTCCATACTCGGCGTGATGATCGCCGGAATGATGAGTGACCACTATGGACGGAAGAGGACAATGCTCTTCTCGGCGCTGCTGTTCAGCGTCTCTGCCATAGGCTGCGCCGTATGCTCGGATTTTAACCAACTGGTTTTCTTCAGGATCATCGGCGGATTCGGAATAGGAATAGTCTCGATCGTCTCGCCGATCTACATCTCGGAGATCGCCCCCGCACAGAAACGAGGAACACTTGTCTCGCTCTACCAACTGGCCATCACGATAGGATTCCTGATGGCATACCTGATCAACTACTTCGTGCTCAAGGATGCGGACGTAAACTCAACAGCCACTGACCTTTGGACAAGAATATTCAATTCCGAGTACTGGAGGGGGATGCTCGGCTACGAGACGATTCCGGACCTGCTGTTCCTCATCGTGATATTCTTCATCCCGGAGAGTCCGCGCTGGCTCATCACCAAGCACAAAGACGAGAAGGCAAGGAAGATCCTGTCCGGCATATTCACATCCTCAGACGAGGTGACAAGGCAGATGGACCAGACCAAAGCTTCCATCGCCGGAGAAACCACTTCCGAATGGAAGACTCTTCTGGAGCCGGGAATATTCAAGGCCGTCCTCATCGGTTGCGCCATCGCCATCCTCGGGCAGTTCATGGGCGTGAACGCAGTGCTCTACTACGGTCCCAAGATATTCAGTGACGCTGGTTTGTCCGGCGAAGGTTCGATGTTCTCGACCGTTCTTGTCGGTGTTGTGAATATGCTCACTACGGTCATCGCCCTGCTGATCATCGACAAGGTCGGCCGCAAACAGCTGGTCTGGTGGGGCGTGGGCGGAATGATCGTCTGCCTGCTGATGATCGGGCTGTACTTCTGTTTCCCGGAGAGTCTTCCTACATGGTTCCTGCTGACATTCTTCCTGCTCTACGTGTTCTGCACCGCGATCTCGATCAGTGCAGTGGTCTTCGTGCTGCTTTCCGAGATGTACCCGAACAGGGTTCGCGGCCTCGCGATGAGCATCGCCGGACTCGCCCTCTGGATCGGCACTTACCTGATCGGCCAGCTAACCCCGTGGATGCTTGAGACACTCTCCCC
The DNA here is from genome assembly GCA_963596515.1 of bacterium. Taxonomy (GTDB): domain Bacteria; phylum Bacteroidota; class Bacteroidia; order Bacteroidales; family UBA932; genus Cryptobacteroides. The sequence continues at coordinate 36,430 of CAVBMN010000012.1, read as the reverse complement.
TGCCGGCACGTTCTTCCTTTTCGCCGCCATGTGCGTCCCGTACCTCATCATCATGTGGAAGTGCGTCCCGGAAACCACAGGCAAGACATTGGAAGAAATCGAGGCCTACTGGACCGCAAAGAAATAACTGACAAGTCACTTCGAAGCTTCGAAGTGACTTTCTTTATAAAATTGTCACCACAACGTCACTTTTCCGGCGGCCCCGAGATCTAGCGTGGCGGACTCGACCCCCAAGGCACGGAACACCCGGCGCATCGAGCGGAGGGACATATCGTCTCCTCTCTCCAGTTTTGACACTTGTGACTTTTTGACACCCATCCGCTTCCCCAGTTCCGCTTGTGTCAGGTTCTGGTGGAGGCGACGCTCCCGGACGACTTCTCCAAGCCTGAAAGCATTGACCGCATCTGTGACCTCTTTCTCGAAGGAGTCCCTTTCCGGAGTTCCAATCTTACCAAAATGCTCGTCAAGAACATCCTCTAGCGGATATAATTTCATTTCTGCCATAATCGTTTATCTTTCAGTAAAATAAGATTTCATAATCGCTTCGGCCTTAGCAATCTCCTTATGCGGAGTTTTCTGTACCTTTTTGACAATTCCGTGAGTGACTACCACTAGCATTTCCTTCCTAGTGTCCCAAAATGCGAACAGACGATAAGTCATATTACCATAGAGGGTACGGAATTCCCAAATCTTTGTTCCTGTCAACTTTTTAAACAAATCAGCATCACGCTCACCATCTACAACTCTACGAATATTGTAGTAGATTTTATTTGCGACAGGACGAGGCAATGATTCTATAAAATCATGTGCTTCCTCCATCAACACCAATCTTAACTTCCCACTAGCCATCTTTCAATGCAAAAATAATAAAAGTTTCCAAAACACGACACCTGCCCAGAATTATTTTTTGAATCATTCCGAACCGAAGCAATTTATGTGATTTGCCACAACCGACCAAACAGCGCTGGGGGTAACAACCGAACTTTTTCTGTTTCTTTGCGATTTTATATGTTTTTTATCCTCCAATTGAATTTCTCGGAATTTTTACGTAATATTACATTATGTAATTTTACATAATGTTGTTTTACGTAATTATGACAACATCCTGTCGGACAACGGTAGGCTGAAGCAGATCAATGACTTGATTTTCAGAGATTGGCTTCGCAAATATATGTAGTTTATGAATCTTACGGTAATAATAGTTTTGATCTCGGCGGTGGCGGTGGCCGCCGTGGTGGCGCTGCTCGTTGTCATTCAAAGGAATGCGGTGGAAAGGCAGAGGATTGTCAAGGAATATGAGGACGCGGAGGACGATCTCCAGCGGCGGCTGATGGAGCTGACTGGTGAAAAGGCGGCGCTTGAAAGCACACTGAAAGCCAGAGATGAATATGAGAACCGCCTCAGGGAGGAGCAGGAGAAAGCGCTTGAAGCGCAAAGACAAGCCCAAGAGAAAGCGATGGCCGCTCAAAGGGAGATCCAAGACAAAGTGCTGGCGGAACAAAAGGCGGCGCAGGAAAAAGCCTTGAATATGCAGAAAGAGCAGCACGAGAAGGAGCTTGAGAATATGAAGGATGCGTTCAAGGCCCTGTCGGCGGACAACAGTTCCGAGTTCAAGAGGCAGAGCGCAGAGTCGATCTCCGAGCTTCTGAAGCCGATGCAGGAAAAGTTCGCCGAGTTCGGCAAGGCCGTGCAGGAGTCCAGAAAGGAGGCCGTGGAGCAAAACGCACAGCTGAAGGAGCATATTCACAATGTAATGGAACGGTCGCAGGCAGTCGGAGACGAGGCAAGGAACCTGGCGAACGCACTGACGGGATATTCAAAGGTACAGGGAGACTTCGGAGAGATGCTGCTGACAGATGTGCTGAAAAACGCCGGGTTGGTGGAAGGCGTGCACTTCCTCACCCAGAGCGTTATGACGGACGAGGCGGGGCACGAGATCAAGAGCGAGGGCGGCAGGACGATGATTCCGGATGTGATGGTGCTTTACCCCGACGACACGACCGTCATCATCGACTCCAAGGTCAGCCTGAAAGACTACAAGGAATATATCAACGCGGAGAAAGTGGAGGAGCGGGTAAAGTTTGCCAAGACACACGTCGAGAGCGTGCGCAAGCACGTGGACGAGCTGAAAACCAAGGACTACGCCTCGTATATTCCCGAAGGACGGCGAAAGGTGAACTATAATCTGATGTTCATCCCGGTCGAAGGAGCGTTCAGGCTTATGCTGGAGGAAGATCCAATGCTCTGGCAGGTGGCCAAGGACAACAATGTGCTGATCGTGAGCCAGATGACCCTTGTGATAGTCCTAAATATGATCCAGATGGCCTGGAAGCAGGCGAACCAGGAGAAGAACATCGCGGAAGTCTATAAGACGGCCGAGGAGTTGATGAGCCAGCTGAACGGCTGGATGGAGAGTTATGTGGCTATCGGTACTATGTTAGGCAAAGCCCAGACCGCCTACGAGACCTCGACCAAGAAACTGACCGAGTCCAACCAGAGCGTTGTCAAAAAAATCCAGAAGCTGGAGAAACTCGGCCTCTCCCCCAAGAAGTCTCAGGCCAAAATAAAACCCGGAGCCCGCAAGACAGGCCCCGAGTCCATAATTCCACCTGAACTCTCTAAAACTCTTTCCGACTAATAAGCTAACAATAGGAACAAAGCGACCGAAGGGGGTTCGGGGAATCCTTTCCCCGTGCCCCCAGGGGCTGTCACGCAGTGACTGGGGGTTGGATGAGCAATCTATGAACATCTATAGGATATTCATCGACTGCTCCCTGATCTTCTCCAGTTCGTCCTTCATACGAACCACGACCTTCTGAATGCCGGAATGGTTGGCCTTGGAGCCGGTCGTGTTGATCTCGCGGCCCATCTCCTGAATGATGAAACCGAGCTTGCGGCCCGGATATTCCTCACCGTCAATCGTGTCCATAAAGTACTTACAGTGTTGGCGGAGACGGACTTTCTCCTCGTTGATGTCCAGTTTCTCAAGGTAGAAGATCATCTCCTGTTCGAAACGGGACGGATCGACCTTCTGCTGGAGTGCTTCCAGATTCTTCATAAGTTTCTCCCTCACGGCATCGATCCTTTCCTTCTCGAAACCCTCCACCTGATTCTCAAGGTCAAGGATATTCTTAACCCTTGAGGTTACATCCTTGTAAAGTGCCTCGCCCTCCTTCGCACGGTAATCATTGACAGCGGCGAGGGCCTCGTCTATGGCCTTCTCCACGACCGGCCAGTTCTCCTCGGTGATCACATCCTGACGGGAGTTGTCCAGCACGTCAGGGAAACGCAGGATGGAGGCAAGCATCGTGTTCGGATTGAAGGTCAAGGAGTCAAACACCGGAAGTGAGGAGCCGAAATCCATCAGCTGGTCATAATATTCCTTGAGCAGTTCCTTGTTGATCTGCTTGGCCATCCCCCCGGCCTTAGGCTCCCAGTTGATGTAGATGTCGATTGTGCCACGCACCAGTGAATCAGTGATTTTCCGGCGCACAAGCAGTTCCTTGTCCTTGGGAAGGAGGGACGACTTGATGTTCGCGTCAGAGTTCTTGCCGTTGAGCGTCTTGATCTCGATGGTGAGTTTACCTGTCTCCAGGACGGCCTCAGCCTTGCCGTAACCGGTCATTGACTTGATCATATTCATTAATTTTACCACTTGGACCGGGATTCAAGGCAGCAGGATCCCGCTTCCGCCGCAAAGATAATGATTCCTAAGCGAAACTGCCTCAAAAAACATCATTTCAAAGTCACAGAATCCGGGAATATTTTCGTAATTTAGGCGATTATGAAAAGAACTATACTGGCAATCGCGGCTCTGCTTGCCGCGGCGACCCTTCACGCCGACGGATTCCGCGAACTTTTGAACAACGGATGGGTGTTCTCCCTTGGTGACGCGTCCTCGATGAAAGAGGATTTCACGCACGGCACCGAATATTTCACCTATTTCTCGAAGGCCGGAACCGCCGGGCAAAGCAAGTCTCCCATTATGCGGGATTTCGATGACAGCGGATGGCGGAAGGTCAATCTGCCGCACGACTGGGTCGTTGATCTGCCGTACAGCAAGGAAGCCAGCCACTCCCACGGCTACAAATGTGTGGGATGGAACTACCCGGAGAACTCGGTCGGATGGTACAGAAAGCATCTCGTCATTCCGGCGGAGGACTACGGCAAACAAGTCAGCATCGAGTTTGAGGGAATATTCCGGGACAGCGAGGTGTTCTGCAACGGCTTCTACCTTGGGCACGAGAGGAGCGGCTATGCATCAAGGACTTACGACCTCAGTCCATATCTGACCTACGGAGGAGACAACATCATCACCGTGCGTTGCGATGCCTCCACCGAGGAAGGTTGGTACTACGAGGGTGCAGGAATATACCGCAACGTCTGGCTCCACAAGGCCGGGCCAGTCGCCGTTAGGCCATATTCATTGGATATGACAGGCGGATTCCCGAAATTCGAGACCGTTATGGCCAGTGACACGCTTGACAGCTCCAAAGTGAGGGCGGAGATGACTATCTTCGACGCTGAAGGGAACAAGGTCAAGACACCGGACCACCTTTGGAGCCTTGAGGATCCATATCTTTACACTGTGGAAATCCGTCTATATTACGACGGAATCCTCTCTGACGAGCATAAAAGCCGCTTCGGAGTGCGCGATATCGAGTTCAGCCCGACCGAAGGCTTCCTCCTGAACGGCAAGCAGGTCAAACTGAAAGGCTGCGACCTGCACCTTGACCACGCCGGAGTCGGGGTCGGAGTGCCAGACGAATTGTGGCGCTACCGCCTGACACAACTCAAAAAATATGGATTCAACGCAATCCGCAGCTCTCACAATCCAGCGTCTCCGGCGATGCTTGACCTCTGCGACGAGATGGGATTCCTCGTCATCGACGAAAACCGTCAGTTAGGAGTCAACGAGGAGCAGCTCACACAGTTACGCAGGATGATCGAAAGGGACAGGAACCACCCGTGCGTCATTCTCTGGAGCATCGGCAATGAGGAATGGGGCGTGGAGAGCATCGAGGCCGGCACAAGGATAGCCAGAAAAATGAGTGAATATGTCCACGGCATAGACCCGACCAGACCTACCAACTATGGCAGCTCCGGCGGGCGTGAGCTCGTGAAGGGCGTGGATGTGTTCGGCTACAACTACATTGTGCAGAATCCGGTGGATGAATATCACAGACGCTTTCCGGATCACTGCGCCGTCGGGACCGAGGAAACCTCAGGAGCCGGAACCAGAGGCAAATACTCGACCGTTCCGGAAGAAGGCTGGATGACTCCGCTCAACAGGGTTGACACCCTCGGCAGGATCAATGTCATCGAGCACGGTTGGAAGTTCTACAAGGAGCGCCAGTGGACAGGCGGCCTCTTCTACTGGACCGGACAGGACTACCGCGGCGAGCCTAATCCGATGGTCTGGCCGGCCACCGGATCACAGTTCGGTATCCTTGACTACTGCTGCTTCCCTAAAGACGAAGCCTTCTACCTCAAGGCAGCCTGGCTGGACGAGCCTACGGTTCACATCTGTGGCCCATACAAAGGCGAGGTGTGGGTATATTCAAACTGCGACGAGGTTAGACTCTCCGCGGACGGCAGGAACCTTGGCAAAATGAATATGCCGAAGGACGGTCACCTCGTCTGGAAGGTCGGCGCGGCCAAGAGATTCACCGCCACCGGCTACATAAAAGGCAGGAAAGTCACGACTGATGAATATCCTTCCGTAGCCTCCGAAACGACTCTCACCCTTTCGAAGGAATGGCTTAAGGCTGACGGACAGGATGTTGTCGTGATCGACATCGACTCCCCTGCCGAAACATTGGAAGTTGAAGTCACAGGAGCCACATTCCTTGGTTGGGGCAACGGCAACCCAGGATTCAAGGAGGCCGAAAGGCCAATGTCAGGCAATGCGATGACAATCAAGCCGTTCTCCGGTAAGGCTCAGGTAATAGTCCGCTCAGTGGAGAACTCCAACGCCCCTGTCAACGTAAGGATCGGCGACAAAGTCGTCCCGATAAAGGTTATTTAAGAAAGCAACTCACCGCACCTCCCGTTTTGCACTTTCACGATTTTTGCATAACTTGCCGCGGTTTTAGTTAGAAAGTAAGAAAGAAGGTTTATGTAGCCGTACCTGTAGGGAAGAATCGTGACGACAGGGTGATGGAAACATCGCCCTGTTGGTTTTGTTCTTCACTTGCGTGGACTGCGGCATCAAAATGTTAGTGGGAGGCTTAGTGTAATGGCATCCAAGCGATTCGGGCACAATGAGATTGATATGCTTCACGGACCTTTGCTCGTGAAGATTCTGACATTCGCGCTGCCGTTGGCGGCAAGCAGTGTACTGCAACAGTTGTTCAACTCTGTGGACGTGGCGGTTGTAGGACGATTCGCGAGCAGTGAGGCTTTGGCGGCGGTGGGGAGCAACGCTCCTGTCATAAATCTGCTCATAAATCTGTTCGTAGGAATCTCGATGGGTGCGAACGCGATCATCTCCAACCACATCGGACAGAACGACAGGGACAGGATCCGCAGCGCAGTGAGCACATCAGCCGTAGTCGCCTTGTTCAGCGGAATATTCCTTATGGCTCTTGGTGTGACGGTAGCCAAACCTATCCACTCGATGATGGGCACGCCGGTGGAAGTTACGAATATGGCAGTGTCCTATCTGCGGATCTACTTTCTTGGGATGCCGTTCATTATGATATTCAATTTCGGATCGGCGATCCTGCGAAGTCTCGGAGACACAAAACGTCCGCTTTACATTCTGATAGCCGCCGGCATTCTGAACACCGTCCTTAACCTGCTGTTCGTCATCGTGTTCCATATGGGAGTGGAAGGTGTGGCGATAGCGACCGGAATATCCAATCTGTTCAGTGCGGCGATGGTGGTGTCCATCCTGCTCAAGGAGGATGAACCCTACAGGCTGCATCCGGACAATATGCGCATCCAGAGAGACGAGCTTTCACATATGCTGGAGATCGGAGTACCGGCCGGACTGCAAGGTGTCGTATTCTCAATATCTAATGTCATCATTCAGGCCAGCATAAACAGCTATGGATTCAACGCGGTGGCCGGCTCGGCGGCGGCATTGAACTTCGAGCAGTACTGCTACTATGTCATCGCAGCCTTCAACGGAGCCGCCATCAGTTTCGTCGGACAGAACTACGGAGCCGGGAATATGGACCGTGTCAAGAGGATATTCCTGATCTGTATGGGATTAGGCACGGTGTCCTGCGCCGTTCTCAACTGGATTTTCGCCGGTTGGTCTGACTTTTTCCTCGGATTGTTCACGGACTCGGAGGCCGTCAAGGAGTTCGGAACGATCAGGATGCGCACCGCGCTGGTGCTTCAAGGCTTGGCCTGTCTCTACGAGATTCCCGGATCCGCCTTGCGGGGAATGGGACGGTCGATGCTGCCGACGCTGCTGACAGTGTTCGGGACCTGTCTCCTGCGCATCGCCTGGGTCTATACCATCTGCCCGATTTGGAAAGGCTTCCACGCCCTGATGTTCGTTTACCCGGTTTCCTGGACCATCACCGGCATAATGGTGATGACAGCTTTCATCGTCACATTCAAAAAGATCAAGAAGAAGGCGGAACTATCCAAGGTGGCGTAATATCCTATGCCTCAAGTCCAAACGAAAGTGAAGGGGCTGACCAAGAAGTTTTTGGTCAGCCCCATTTTATATATTCAAAAAAGATTTCTACTTTGACGGAGTCGCCATAAGGACGAGGAACCAGATCTGGCCGATGAGAGGGATGAAATTGATGAATATCCAAGGCCAGCTTTTGCCGATGTCGTTCAGACGGCGGACAGCGACCGCGATGGACGGCAGAAGCAAGGCAAGTGAAACCAACCCGTTGACAATGTTCAGAAGAATCGCAATCAACTTGAGTTTTGCGAAGATGGCGCCCAGGATGCTGAAAGCGAAACCGATGAGGACTACGGCAAGGGCGAACTGCCAGAATTCCGAACGGTCGGCGCGGCCGTCGAACTTGACGTACTTGTTCAGGACAACGTCCTTGAAATTAGCGATGATGTCGTTTACAAAAGAGCTCATAATATTACAAATTATAATTTAACATTCATCAAATTGTGTGTATTGTCAATCTATCCGGACAATATTACAAATATAGCAATTAATTTGTTATGGCATTGTTTTGGCAAGAGGGTTCTTTTAACTATATTTGTACTATAAGGAAAAATCAACACATAATTATAGATGGAAAACAAGCTACAGGAACTGACCGACAAGCTCTACAAGGAGGGTCTGTCAAAGGGTAAGGAAGAAGGCGAGGCCATCCTCGCCAAGGCCAACGAGAAGGCCGCCGAAATCATCGAGGAGGCCAAAAAGCAGGCCGAATCCATTCTCAAGAAGGCTCAGAAGGACGCCGAGGACTACAAGACCAAGGTCGAGGGCGACGTGAAGATGGCAGCCGTCCAGAGCATCCAGGCCACCAGAAAGGACATCGAGAACCTTATGGTCGGCAAGATGACAGACAAACAGGTCACCTCAGCCCTTTCGTCAGCCGACTTCGTCAAGGAGATCATCAAGGCCGTGGCCGAGAAGTTCAACGCCGAGGAGGCCGTGGATCTCAACGTAGTGCTTCCGGAAAGCCTCAAGAAAGAGCTTGAGCCTTTTGTCAGCGGCGAGTTGGCAAGCGTCCTCAAGGGCGGAGTCACAGCGGAGTTTTCCAAGAAGGTCGCCGGCGGGTTCACTATCGGACCTAAGGACGGCTCCTACTTCATCAGCCTCACCGACGAGACTTTCAGAGCCCTCATCGGCGACTATCTCAGACCTGCCACACGCAAGATACTCTTCGGCGAGTAATGAACAACTACGAGTACATAATCTCCAGCCTTCCGGCCATCTCGCTTGACTGGAAGTTCGGGGAGGGCACGTCCTTCGACACCTACGTCGGATGGATCAAGTCCCAGCTCAGCGGCTCCGACATCAAGGTCGTGGACCGGCTGCTGGACGGATTCAAGGACGAGAACCTTACCAGAGAGTTCTACGAGGCCGCCCTGAAGGACAGCGACAGGTTCCTGAAGGAATATTTCACCTTCGACCTGAATGTCCGCAACGGCAAGGCCCGCTTCCTGAACAAGGCTTTCGAGAGGCCGCTGGAACAGGACACGATCAAGCTTGACACCGGCGAGTTCGCGGAAGCCCAGAGGCTTGAGGAGGCCCTGAACGCCCCCGACCTGCTCTCCCGCGAGCGCGGTTTGGACTCCCTAATGTGGGACAAGATCAACGAGATCACCACGTTCAACTACTTCGACCTTGACGCCATCCTCGGCTTCATCGCCAGGCTGCGCATCATCGGCAGATGGTTCGCCCTCAACGAGAAGACTGGACGCGAGATGTTCCGCCGCCTCGTGGACGAGGTCAGAGGCACCTTCAAGGGCGTGAACTACGAACCCGCTAACTAGAAATCGAAATAACTGAATATGAAGACAAAAGGAAAGGTAATAGGAATTGTTTCCAACCTTGTGACGGTTCAGGTGGACGGACCTGTGGCGGAGAACGAGCTCTGCTACATCACCCTTGCGGGCACTCCCCTTCTGGCCGAGGTCATCAAGGTGAACGGCGACAAGGCCTCGGTCCAGGTGTTCGAAAGCACCCGCGGACTGAAAAACGGAGACCCTGTGGAGTTTGAAGGCAGGATGCTTGAGGTGACCCTCGGCCCTGGCCTTCTGTCCAGCGTCTATGACGGTCTCCAGAACAATCTGACCACGATGGAGTCAGTGTTCCTCAAGAGAGGAGAGTACACCGACCCTCTGGACCACAAGAAGATGTGGGATTTCACCCCGATAGCCAAGGAAGGTGACAAGGTCGTCGCCGCCGATTGGCTCGGAGAGGTGAAGGAAGGCTGGCTGCCTCACAAGATTATGGTGCCGTTCTCTTTCAAGGGAGAATACACCGTAAAGAAGATCGCGGAGGTCGGCAAGTACAACATCGATATGGTTGTCGCCGTTCTGACCGACGCCGATGGCGAGGATGCCTACGTCACGATGACCCAGAAATGGCCTGTCAAGGTCGCCGTCAAGGCCTACAAGGAGAAACCAAGGCCGCAGAAGATTATGGAGACCGGAGTCCGCTGCATCGACACGTTCAACCCTATCGCCGAAGGCGGCACCGGATTCATCCCGGGACCTTTCGGCTGCGGCAAGACCGTGCTCCAGCACGCCATCGCCAAGCAGGGTGAGGCCGATGTGATCGTGATGGCGGCCTGCGGAGAGCGCGCCAACGAGGTCGTCGAGATATTCACGGAGTTCCCTGAGCTCATCGACCCTCACACCGGCCGCCACCTGATGGAGCGTACCACCATCATCTGCAACACCTCGAATATGCCTGTCGCCGCCCGTGAGGCCTCGGTTTACACGGCGATGACGATTTGTGAATATTACAGGGCGATGGGTCTGAAGTGCCTTCTGCTTGCGGACTCGACCTCACGTTGGGCACAGGCCCTGAGGGAGATGTCCAACCGTATGGAGGAACTTCCTGGAGCCGACGCGTTCCCGGTTGACCTTTCAGCCATCATCTCGAACTTCTACGCGCGCGCCGGAATGGTTGTCCTGAACAACGGCAAGACCGGTGCCGTCACCTTCATCGGAACTGTTTCCCCTGCCGGCGGTAACCTCAAGGAGCCTGTGACCGAATCCACCAAGAAGGCCGCAAGATGCTTCTACGGACTTGAGCAGAACCGCGCCGACCAGAAGAGGTACCCTGCCGTCAACCCTATCGAATCATATTCAAAATATCTTGAATATCCTGAGATCATCTCGTGGCTTGACGAGAATGTCGAACACGGCTGGGTCGCCAATGTCACCAAGGCTAAGAACCTCCTGCGCCGCGGCCGTGAGGCGAACGAACAGATCAACATCCTCGGTGACGACGGTGTTCCGGTAGCTTATCACGTAAGTTTCTGGAAGTCAGAGCTCATTGACTTCGTGTTCCTCCAGCAGGACGCGTTCGACGAAACCGACGCACTCTGCCCTATGGACCGTCAGAAATACATGCTTGACCTCGTCCTGGACATCTGCGACATCGATTTCGACTTCGAGGACTTCGAGAAGTGCCGCGAGTTCTTCAAGGAACTCATCAATGACCTCCGCCAGATGAACTACACCAAGTTCCACAGCGAGGAATTCGAGAATTATGCTGTGAAGATCCATAAATTAATCGAAGACTATGGCAAATAAGGCTTATCAAAGAATATACACAAAGCTGGAAGCCATCACCAAGGCCACCGTTTCACTCAAGGCCAAGGGAGTTTCCAACGACGAGCTGGCCGTAGTCGGCGGCAAGCTTGCCCAGGTCGTGAAGACCAAGGGTGATCTGGTCACCCTCCAGGTGTTCTCCGGCACGGAAGGCATTCCGACCAACGCCGAGGTGACTTTCCTCGGAGAACCTCCTACACTCAAGGTCAGCGACCAGCTCGCAGGACGTTTCTTCAACGCCTACGGCAAGCCAATCGACGGCGGTCCAGAGGTGGAGGGAGAGGAAAGGGAGATCGGCGGACCGTCCGTGAACCCTTACAAGAGACGCCAGCCATCCGAGCTGATTCCGACCGGTATCGCCGGCATCGACCTCAACAACACCATCGTGTCCGGTCAGAAGATTCCGTTCTTCGCCGACCCTGACCAGCCTTACAACCAGGTTATGGCCGACGTGGCCCTGAGAGCCGATGTCGATAAGATCATCCTCGGCGGTATGGGGCTGTCGAACGACGACTATCTGTTCTTCCGCCAGGCCTTTGAGAGCGCCGGTGCCCTTGACAGGATCATCTGTTTCGTCAACACGACAGAAGACCCGCCTGTAGAGCGACTTCTGGTTCCGGATATGGCCCTCGCGGCGGCCGAGTACTTCGCCGTTGACAAGAACGAGAAGGTGCTCGTGCTCCTCACCGATATGACCCTTTACGCCGACGCGCTCTCGATCGTGTCCAACCGTATGGACCAAATTCCTTCCAAGGACTCTATGCCGGGATCCCTTTACTCGGATCTCGCCAAGATCTACGAGAAGGCCGTGCAGCTTCCGACCGACGGTTCCATCACCATCATCGCCGTGACCACGCTGAACGACGGAGACATCACCCACGCCATCCCTGACAACACCGGCTACATCACCGAGGGACAGCTCTTCCTCCGCGCCGATTCCGACTCGGGTAAGATCATCATCGACCCATTCCGTTCCCTTTCACGACTCAAGCAAAGGGTTCAGAACGTGAAGACCCGCGAGGATCACAGCCAGGTGATGAACGCCGGAGTCCGCCTCTACGCCGACGCGCAGAACGCGAAGACCAAGCTGGAGAACGGTTTCGACCTCTCCGACTACGACCATCGCTGTCTCGACTATGCGAAGGAATATGCCACCAGACTCCTCTCCATCGATGTCAACATCTCCATCACAGAGATGCTTGACACGGCTTGGGAACTGTTCGGCAAGTACTTCACCAAGGCCGAGACCGGAATCAAGCAATCATTGATCGACAAATACTGGAAAGGTAAGTAATGCCTATCAAGTTTCAATACAACAAGACTGCGCTCAACACCCTGCAGAAGCAGCTCAAGATGCGTCAGAAAGCCCTCCCTACATTACAGAACAAGGAGAGCGCCCTGAGGCTTGAGGTGCGCAAGGCCAAGGACAAGAGCGAGCGGCTTCTGAGGGACCTTGAGGAGGCCCAGAGGAAGTACGACTACCTTGCCCCCCTATGGAACGAGTTCGAGCCCGGTCTGGTCTCAATAGTTGACATCGACCTCGTGACCGTGAAGGTCGCCGGTGTCAAATGTCCGGAGCTCAAGAGCATCCGGTACGAGATCAGTCCGTTCAACACGTTCATCAAGCCTGCGTGGTACATCGACGGCGTGGCCATCCTCAAGGATCTGTCCAGACTCGGCATCGAGTCCGAGGTCTATGAGGAGAAGCGCCGCATCCTGGATTTCCAGAGAAAGAAGACCACCCAGAAGGTGAACCTTTACGAGAAGGTCCAGATTCCGGGCTATCAGGAGGCCATCCGCAAGATCAAGCGCTACATGGAGGACGAGGAGAACCTGAGCAAGGCCTCGTCCAAGATCGTCAAGCAGCGTCACGCTGAGGAGGAATCAGAAGAAGTTATGGAGGAAAGCGGCAATGATTGAGAAAATGACTAAATACTCCTTCATTCTTCTCAGCGGGAAGAGTGAGGAATTCCTCAGACGCTTGCAGGAACTGGGACTTGTGGACATCACAAGATCCTCAAAGCCGGTGGACGAGCGTTCCGCCGCGCTCCTGTCGATGAGCAACGAACTGAAGAAGGCGGCCTCTAAATTGGAGTCCATCGACTACACGCAGGATCCTGACTTCGAGAAGATTGAGGCCGAGGTCAATGCGGACGCCAAGTACGATAATCCTCTTGAGGGCTTCAAGGAATATTCCACAAGGCTGGACACACTCAGAAACGAGCTTTCGCATGCCCGCAAGGATGTCGAGAGCAGAAGGCCGTGGGGATGTTACGACAAGTCCGCCTTCGACGCTCTCAAGGCCAGAGGCTACAAGGTTCGCTGGTATAATGTCTCCAAGAAGGCCTACGACCCGTCCTGGGCGAACATATACCCGCTTCAGGAGGTTTATGATGACGGAAAGAATGTCTGGTTCATCACCATTTCCGATGACCGGGAATATTCATTGCCTGTCGAGGAGTGCGCCGCTCCGGAAGGAGATCTCAGGACCGCCGAAAGGATGGTCACTACCCTGATGGAAAGGATCATCTCCTGCAAGGCAAGGCTCCTTGAGCTGAAGGAATATGTTCCTGAAATGCTCCGCAAGTGCGACGAGGATGTCGCCGGTCTCCAGCTGTACCTCGCTGACGCGGGTGCGGGAAAGGCCGCCGAGGACATGATCACCACGTTCATAGGCTTCGCTCCGGTGGAGAATGATGCCACTCTCTGCGCCGAGTTCGACAAGATGGACCTCGTCTATCTCAAGGAAGCGGCCGTCAAGGACGACAATCCTCCTATCAAGTTCAAGGAGAACAAGTTCGTGAAGATGTTCACGGTTCTGACCGATATGTACGGCCGCCCGGCCTACGACGAGTTCGACCCGACACCGTGCATCTCCATATTCTTCACCCTCTTCTTCGCGATGTGTATGGGTGACGCGGGCTATGGTATCGCCCTCGCCATCATAGGACTTGCGATGAGGAAGGCCAAGGGCTTCATCGGCTCGATGGCACCGCTCGTCACCACCCTTGGTGTCGCGACCATCGTGATGGGAACCGTCCTGCACACATTCTTCGGAATGGACACTTCCACAGCGGCTTGGGTTCCAGATTGGATCAAGAAATGTATGATCCAGGGAACTGTCGCAGGCTATGACGCACAGATGCTGTTCTCGATCCTGATAGGTATCGTGCACATCAGCGTGGCGATGCTCCTGAAGACGGCCTACGCCATCAAGCGCAACGGATTCGCGAACTCCTTAGGGACAATCGGATGGACTCTCCTGATCGTGGGAGGTGTCATCGTCGGAGGTTTCGCCCTCGCCGGTGTCATCGACTCGACCGTCACAAAATGGATCGTCATCGTACTTGGAGTGGTTTCCGCTTTGGGAATATTCCTATTCAACGACATCCATCGGAATCCTCTGGTGAACATCGGTTCTGGCCTCTACGAGACCTACAACACCGTCACCGGACTTCTTGGAGACGTGCTCAGTTACCTGCGTCTGTACGCCCTCGGGCTTGCCGGCGGTATGCTTGGCAACGCTTTCAACGAGCTGGGGCTGTCAGTCTATGGAATCGACGTTCCTGGAGTGAACATCATCTGCTTCGCCCTCATCGTCGGCTTCGGCCACATCCTGAACCTTGCGATGTGCTGTCTCGGAGCCTTCGTGCATCCACTCCGACTCAACTTCCTTGAGTTCTTCAAGAACAGCGGCTACGAAGGAACCGGAAAGGCCTACAGCCCGCTGACGACAAACGATAATAAATAATAACAAAATAAACATCAAATCATTATGAACGAAATTTTAGGTTATCTCGGTCTGGGTCTTATGCTGGCCCTTTCCGGAATCGGATCTTCAATCGGAACGACCATCGCGGCCAACGCCGCTGAAGGGGCTCTCAAGGTAAACCCTGAGAAGTCAGGAAACTATATGGTGCTCTCAGCCCTTCCGGCCACCCAGGGTATCTACGGCTTCGTGGCCTTCTTCCTGTGGCTCGGCAAGGATTTCGCCGCCCAGGGTCCGCTTATGTTCGGTGTCGGAATCTCTGTAGGTCTTGTCTGCATGATCTCCGCCATCCGTCAGGGTATGGTCAGCGCCAACGGTATCGTCGGCATCAGCCAGGGTCACGATGTGTTCACCAACACGCTTATCTACGCCGCCCTTCCTGAGTTCTACGCCATCCTTGGACTCGTCGGCGCCATCATGGCATAGTTGAGTCGTTTCGACAGGCTCAACGACCAGTTAAGGCGGTCGCTGAGCCTGTCGAAGCGCCCGCACAACAAAAAACAAACAGCACAATAAATATGTCGCTGATAAAATCAATTTCCGGCATACGCGGAACTATTGGAGGAAAGCCCGGAGACGGGCTTTCTCCTATTGATATAGTGAAGTTCACCTACGCTTACTGCGCCACACTCCCTTCAAGGAAGCCGCAGCCGAACGGCGAGAAGTACAAGATAATCGTCGGCAAGGACGCAAGGCTGTCTGGAGCGATGGTCGAGAACCTTGTCATCGGCTCCCTGATGGCATGCGGCGTGGATGTGGTGAAAATCGGCTTCGCCTCCACCCCGACAACGGAGATGGCGGTCACCTTCGCCAAGGCTGACGGAGGAATCATCCTCACAGCCTCCCACAACCCTCGCCAGTGGAACGCCCTCAAGCTTCTCAACGACCGTGGAGAGTTTCTTACCGCAGCCGAAGGACAGGCCATTCTTGACCTTGCCGAGACGGAGGACTTCAATTTCGCCGACGTGGACGATCTCGGGCACGTCACCGAGCACGACTACACGGACGAGCATCTGGACGCTGTCCTGGCTCTTGAGGCCGTGGACGTACAGGCGATCAAGGACGCTCATTTCAAGGTGGTTCTGGATGCGATCAACTCCGTCGGCGGAATCATTATGCCAAGACTTTTGGAAAGGCTCGGTGTCGAGTGCGTCAAACTCAACTGCGACCCGACCGGCGACTTCGCCCACAATCCGGAGCCGCTGCCTAAGAACCTCACGGATCTCAGCGAGACCGTGGTCAGAGAAAATGCCAACCTCGGAATCTCCGTCGATCCTGACGTGGACCGTCTTGCGTTCATCTGCGAGAACGGCGAACCTTTTGTCGAGGAATATACCCTCGTCAGCGTGGCCAACTACCTCTTCGAGAGAGCCGCCACTATGGCGAAAAAGGAAGGTAAGACCCTTGCGGAAGTCACGGCGCCGTACAAGCCTGTCTCATGCTCGAACCTCTCTTCCAGCCGCGCCCTGCGGGATGTGACCGAGGAATATGGCGGTGAATATCACGCAGCGGCTGTCGGCGAGGTCAACGTCACCACCAAGATGCGCGAGACCGGAGCCCTGATCGGAGGAGAAGGCAACGGAGGAGTCATCTACCCTGCCATCCATTATGGCCGTGACGCTATGGTCGGTGTGGCCCTGTTCCTTTCCAACCTCGCGCACAAGAAGATGAAGGTGAGCGAGCTCAAGAAAACCTACCCGGAGTACCACATCGCGAAGAACAAGATCGAGCTCAGTGACAAGGCACTCATTGACAAGATTCTTGAGGAGATGAAAAAGGAATATTCAAAGGAGGACATCAATGACATCGACGGTGTGAAGATCAGTTTCGAGTCCAAGCGTCAGTGGGTTCACCTGCGTCGCTCGAACACCGAGCCGATCATCCGCATATATTCAGAAGCCCCGACACTCGCCGACGCGGAAGCCCTTGCAAATGAAGTAATTGCAATAGCTAAGAAAGTTATTGATAACAGATAAAGAATATTATTACCTCCTTGCAACCGTGGCCACCCTCGGCCTCGTAAGAGGGGGGACCGCTCACTTTGTGAGCGGTGGGGTCGAGCATAGCGAGACGTTGCAAGGAGGTGATAATATTCTTAAGTCATATTTATAAATCATTAATTAACAATGTTTTCATTTAGAACCACGGCACTGGAGGATCAGCTGGACAAGGCGCTGCTGGATGGCAGGGTCGGATGCTTCTGCACACAGAACTGCTGGGACACGGCGCGAGGGAGGTATATGTACGATCTGTTCAGGGAACGCGGAAACCTCAAGGTCATATTCAGCCCGATGGGAGCGGAACTGACTCCAGGAACGAACCATATATCGTTCGACGAGGAGGCACTGAAGGAGCTGGACGCGATCGTTGTGGAAATTCAGGATGCCGGCGCGCGGTACTTCAACTACACGAAGGACGTGTTCCACCTGATGGAAGTGCTGGCGAAAATGGAATATGCCCCGGCACTATACATCGTTGACCACATCAACCCTGCCGGAAGAATCGTGGAAGGATCAATGCCGTCAGGAACAGTCGAGCCTCACACCCCGAAAGTAGCCCATCGCCACGGCCTGACCCTCGGCGAGCTCTGCGACCTGTGGTACAATGAAATCGGAGCCACGTTCGCCCTGCACGTGATCTCCGCGCTGGCAAGCGACTCAACAAGACAGTTGCTACCGTGGACAATCGCCCCCGCCTCGGACATTCCAGGAATGTTCACCTGTGAGATGTACAGCGGCGGCGGCCTCTGGAACAACACCACCATCACCCCAGCCATCGGAACAGCCAGACCTTATGAATACCTCGGAGCCCCCTTCATCCGTCACAACCGTCAGGAGATTCTCCCCGCCCCTGACGGAGTCCTGATGCGCCCCTGCACGTTCACCCCGTCCACAGGACGCTACGAAGGCCAACGCTGCTACGGCTACCAGATAATGCTCCAACCAGGCACTGAATATCATTCCCTGCTCCACACCCTCCAGCTGATGCACTACTTCCTCGAAAGATACCCACAGTTCGAACTTCTGGAAGGATTCGAGGCCAAGATCTCTGACGAGACAATGCTCAGCTACCTGAAAGGAGACATACCGTTCCAGGAACTCCGTGAGCACGTCAAGTTAGAAGAGCAGAAATGGATCCGCAAAGCCAAGCGCTACAGCCTCTACGATGACCAGCCGTACCGCATCAAATAAGCCCCGCTCAGGCAAACCTCCAGCAAAGGTAATGTGGAACAGATATAGAACAATGTAGAAAATGTTGGATCTGATTAAAGAGTATATTATCAAATTCACGGACTTTGTCTGCGGATGGCCCTTGTTTACGCTTCTGATAGGAGGCGGGCTATTCCTGTTCATATATTCAAGAGCATTGCCGCTGAGGAAGTTAGGAATGGCGCTCAACTCTCTGAAAATGAAAAAGAAGGGTGAGGGGCAAGTCAGTTCATTTCAGGCGCTGATGAACACCATCAGCAGCACTGTCGGGATGGGAAACATCGCTGGAGTCGCGATAGCGCTATGTGTCGGCGGGCCCGGAGCCATCTTCTGGATGTGGGTCAGCGCCTTGCTTGGAATGGCCACGAAATTCTTTGAGGGGACCCTCGCCGTAATGTATAAAGGGAAGGATGACAAGGGAGTAGTCCAAGGAGGACCGATGTTCGTCCTGACCGAAGGGATAGGCAGGAAGATGAAGCTGTTGGCTGTGATGTTCGCGTTCTGCGCTCTGTTCAGCGGTCTTCCCGTAATGCAGGCGAACCAACTCTCCGAGTCTTTATATTCAGTGATCCTTGAGCCGCTTGGAGTGCCCGAGTCAAGATGGGTGTTTCTGGTGATCGGCCTTGTCATCGGCGGCATAGTGAGCCTCGTCATTTTTGGTGGCTTAAAGCGCATCTCGCAGGTTTCATCGAAGATAGTACCGTTTATGGTTGGGTTCTATTTCCTGATGGTGCTGGGCATTATGATCGTCTATCACGACCGCCTGCCCAGCGTGTTTGAAGCCATCTTCGAAGGAGCTTTCTGCTGGAAGGCAGGTTTCGGAGCTTTCGCCGCCGTGGCTCTGACCGGAGCGAGGAGGGCGATGTTCGTCAACGAGGCCGGTGTCGGAACCGCCGGGATGATGCACGGAGCCTCGATGAACGCCGAACCGGTGAGGGAGGGACTCGTGGCAATGCTTGGACCGGCGATAGACTCAGGCCTTGTCTGCACCCTGTCCGCCATTCCGATGATTATGGCAGGCCTCTACAGCACGGACGGCATAAAGGGGCTGTCCATCGCGCTGAACACGTACGACACCCTGATTCCTTTCGCTGGACGCTATCTTCTCGAATTCGTAGTGATCATCTTCGCCTTCTCGACGATGTTCTCATATTCCTACTACGGAACGATGTGCACATCATACCTCTGGGGCACAAGGCACGCTCAGAAGTACCGCTACTTCTATGTTGCGACAATCGTCCTCGCAAGTGTCATCACTCTGGATGTCGCCGTCAGCTTAATGGATCTTGCCTTCGCCCTTATGGCCTTTCCGAATATGATCGCAGTCTTTGCCCTCGCCCCGAAGGTAATGAAAGAGGCCAGACGGCTTTGATACAAGCCTGTTTACGCAGCATCACTCCAAACTTACTACCTGCAACGTTGAGGAATCGTGGCCGGAGAGTTTCATCGGAGGTGTGTTGTCGGTCATCATACCGTTCAGAGCTTGAAAGTCAATCAGGGATGGGGTGGAAAAGAAGAGGTAGGAATATTCATCATCCTTGTCTTCCGCGAAAGGGTACTGAGGGAGTTTCAGGTACATTCTGTCGGGGATGAATATCTCGGCGGCAGCATTCAGTGGGGTGATGCAGAAAGAGATATTCCTTGTCTTATGATTCAGTCTCAAGATGTTGAAATAGAGCAGGCTGTGGGTTCTGTTTGAGATGACGAAACAAAACTCGCCTTCATCAACCATCTCTTTTTCAACATTTACACTGTCAGAGGAGTGAATGGAGCGGCCGGCGAACAGGCTGTCAGCATATTGCCTCAAAGCAAAATAGACAGTGTCGGTCATCGTTGGTATCCTTATGTCAGCGCCTTCCTCGCCATTGTCACGAGTTGTGGCGCCTAACACTGAATATGTCGGGACGGTCCTACGCTCGTTCGCCAAGTCACTGGCCAACGCATCATTAAGCCTCGCCGTCACATTTCTTGAAGCTGTCTCAGCATTCTCTATCAGAGTCTTCACATCAAGGATGCCCTCTTCCTTGAATGTGAATATACGGTTGGTCTCCTTGTCCAGAATCGACAAGGATCCTCCTTTCTGGACACGGCATACATCTCCCAGACTCACTCCCATCCGTTTGACCACTCCAGACCAAGCGGAAGATTTTCCCTTACATACAGAGACATCTCCTGAATACTTGAAAACAGAGTAACGGCTCTGAACCTTGCCCGGTTGGAAGGCCATCATAAAACACAATACCGCAATGATTATAGATGTTATTCTCATAATTTTATTCTATTAATATGGTTGGACTTTAAAGGCTTTGAGCAAGCCAAGCCAGATGTCCATCGCTAACATACCCAGGCCAAACATAAGCAATGTCGGAGCGAAATTCAGATAATCACCACGATGGGCAAACACATTGCATCCCAAAACAAGAAACGCGTACATTAATGCAAGTTGCAGGAAACGCACGAGACACCCGTCGAATGCACAGCGCTTCTTTATCACCAAGACCAAGAGAATGAATATGAATGACAGCACCATCGCCATCACCCAGCTTAGAGTCTCCGAAGTCTCCTCGATGTAACACGAATCAAGAATAGTCTGAAGTGCCCTTGCGTGGATCAGCAAGCCAGCCATCCCCTCCTCTATCGGAGTCAGATGAAAGTCGGACTGATCGAATATATTGCCCACCAGAACAACCTTGCCTTCAATACTTTGCCTCGCCTCCTCCAAAGGTATATTCCCGTTTGAGATGTCGTCCGCAGAGATGATCTCGAACTCCCAAGATGGATAATTTATTATCTCCTTACTCCGTCCTCTCGCCATCAAGGCTTCGAATTTCTCCGGAGCCGCCACTCTGGCCAACTCAGCGGAGAAACTCCTTACGGTGTCATTGCCTACAACATATTCAGGCTCAAAATTCCTGATGACATTGCGCACCGAATTGGCGGAGAGGTTGACTACTCCCTTATGCTCAATGGAAATGTCATCATAAAAATATGATCCGAATATGCTTGCGTGGCCATCAATCATCTGCAGACCGACCGGAAAGACAAGATTGGGACACTGTGTCAAAGATGAGATCAACTCCGGATCCGTGGCCGCCGGATAATTGAAGAACACGTCAAGGCCGATCGCCGCCGGGTTCAGATAGTCCACATAGTCCAGTGCCTCGGTGATGCCTTCACGGGAACAGCCGTCAATGCTGACAATGACGATGTCATCGCTCAACGTCCGTTTGGCGCGCCGCTCCGCGACCGTATTGTAAACATCCGTGAAGTCGAAATCCAATGTCTTCTCCATCGGGGCGAACGCCGAGATCGAAGTCAGGTCGTATGCTATCCAATGCGACAGGCCAAACGCAATGGCCGTTATGACCAATGCGTTCAGCGGAAGGCGTAACCGTTTGAACAAATTGAATATTATTTGTTTAAACTTGTTCAGTCGCATCTTTAGAAACGAATCTCAATTTTGATTATTCATAGACAGGGACATTCTTAAAGGAAATTTTATTACTTTCCAGACTAACGCCATATCCAAAAGGAGTTGTTGTGACACCTAAAATAAATGTGATTGATTTAACATTTGAAGGGACATTTTGGAGCATAATTGATCCTTTGCAACTTGGACCTTCTGGGAATCTTGAGTAAAAACGAATGTTGGAAGTCCCGTTGTTGGTTGTTCCAAAAGCCATACTAGGAATCGTGTACTCGTTGCCATAATTGTCATATATTACAGTTCCCCCATTATTGGTTAGAGGGGTATCAATATATAAAGTACTGTCTCCCAAGCCATTGTTTGTAAGAGTATAATTAAAAGTCACCACAGATCCCAACCTATTGCAACAGATAATTTTCGCCTCCACCCGACTATCACAGGACAGCACTGTCGCTGAAGAATAATCATTCACCGCATTCTTTCTTGCCGTAACCTTGACACGGAAATCTTTCCTTCCTGTCCTTACGATCAGATTACACGTTGCAGCATCAGCCGTCATCTTATTTCTGTCAACAGTAAGTTTCAGATACTCAACCTGACTTGTCTTTTCATAATCCGGTATAGTACCGTCATTCTTCTCCAATGACACCCAAGCCGGATTTTCTTCCAACTCCGCGTGATATGCCAATGCTGCGTTATGAGCTTTCAATGTCACGGCAAGAACATCTTTCCCACGACCGAAATCAAGGCCTTCCTCAGGAGTCACTTCCGCATAGGAATTGATATTTTCACGTAAATGGAAATCACAAACAAACTCTCTCCCAGGATTGATCGTCACTTGACGATACACACCGCCATATCCATCAGCCCGGACTGTAAGCTTATAGTTTCCAGAGACTAATTCATCAAATTCATAGTACCCTTTGGAATTTGTCTTGCAAGTAATATTAGACGGAGACAATTCAACTTGTGCATTAGCTATTTCGCTTCCAGACTCGATATCACTTACATACCCCCAGATTTGTCCCGTCTGTTCAGTCTGGCCTTCAGTGGTGGTCGCTTCAAGACATCCTGTCAACGAGGCTGCACATATTAGATAGAATAATACTTTTTTCATTATTAAAACAATTATTGAATCTTGATTACTTTAACCTTTGACCTTTTATATTTAGAATCTAAATCCCCTATAGGCGCTCCAATATATGTAGGATCGCAAACCGTGTATTTAACTCCGTCAATGACAATATGATCACCCACCACATCCTGCTCAAACCTGACAGCAGTGGCAAGATGAAGAGGATAATGCAGCAGCACCACATCCAGTCCCAAAAGGTCACGGACCAAAACCGAATACAGAATCGCCCTGTCCTCACAATCACTGTAAGGATAGAAGAATGTCTCGTCAGCAAAAAACGCTCTCTCCTTACCGAATTGCTCAGCATCAGTCTTATACTCAAACGCTGTCTGAACAAAGTCCAAAAGCATATTCGCCGCTATCCGTTGATCCTTTCCCGCTAAGCGGCCACGCAATTCCGGATAAAGCTGCACCTTCACATCCGAGCTCAGTGATGCCTCTGAATATATGTTCCACTCATTGCTAAGCGGATAGTCTTCATAAAAGCGTATAAGATTCTCATTGACGGAAAGACGGAATGATAATTCAGGATATTTCTTTGACACATAGTCTCTTGGCTCTGTAGGCTTTGGGGCAAGGATCTGTTCTCCAATGAGCCTTAAAGAAAACATCTGTTCCTTCGGCGTGACAAAGTCAGTCAAGAGCATCTGCTTGCCAGCAAGTGTCTTGTCCATAACGTAATACTTGCGACCTTGAATATTTAAATAAGTATGGTCATACATTACATTCTTGAAAGGCAGCAGAAGGGCAAGCGAGTTCTCAGTCCTAGCCATCCGCACCATATAACCGGACTGGGTCAGGATATAGACCTGCATCAACGTCGCCTCATTGCGCATACTCTCAGGGAAAAACGCCTTTGTCATCTCATCAAGGAAACGTATATAGCCCCAATCGCACAGATTCAAGTCTTCACGCCAGCACAAAGCCTCATAGACAACCGGAAGATACTTACCGGAAGACAATGTTTTCCAAGCATCCGAAATGCTTTTCTCATCAATTCCACGCAGTTTGAAAATCAAATCTTTCCTCAACGGAACACCACATTCGCTCCCATAAAAATCAAAAGTGAAAGAAGGCGTTCTCACATATTCAGGGATATCTATAGGTGCGAATGGTTCCGGCCGAATCCGTGGTTCCAAATTATCAATTATTCCTTCAAAAGGGATCAAGTCATCGGAAGTCCCCGAATCCGGATCTTTCACATCAGGCTTCGGAGGTTCCGGAGAGACCGGAGCCGGAACAGCCGGATTCACGGGATGTTCCTCCCACGGCTTGGCAATATAGTCCGCAATGGCGGCGTTCACCTTGTCGCGATATTCATTAAACTTATCCTGCTTCTGTTCCTTATACTCATTGAAATCTTTCATCATCCGCTTGCGATATGCGTCAAACGACTGTGATAAAAGGTTCATCGGCAAAATTAGAAATGGAACTATAAGAAGACACTTTTTAGTCATAAGCGATTAGTTGAACACCGGTACATCCTTAAACGAGATCTTATTCCCTGCCAGACTAACCCCATAACCAAAAGGAGTTGTTGTAACACCCAATATAAATGTGATTGATTTAACATTTGAAGGGACATTTTGAAGTATAATTGATCCTTTACAACTTGGACCTTCAGGGAATCTTGAGTTAAAACGGATGTTGGAAGTTCCGTTGTTGGTTGTTCCAAAAGCCATACTTGGAGTCGTGTACTCGTTGCCATAATTGTCATATATTATAGTGCCTCCATTAGTGGTTCGAGGGGTATCAATATATAAAGTACTGTCTCCCAATCCATTGTTCGTCAGAGTGTAATTAAACACAACAGATGAACCAGACCATTTGCAGCTGACAATCTTGGCAACCACACGGCTGTCACAAGATGTCACCGTAGCCGAAGAATAATCCTCAACCTGCTCCCGACTAACCTTCAGCGCCACACGCAGAACACTCTCCCCCGCCCTGACAATCAATGTGCTTGACTCTTCATTGGATGTCATCTTTGTCCGGTCTACCGACAATGTCAGAGTCCCGGTCTTGCCGGAAGTTTCGTAATCCTCCAACGTTCCGGATGTCTTGTCCAACGAAACCCAGGCCGGATTCCCCTCAAGTTCAGCGGTATAGGAGAACGAGCCATAATGAGCCTTCAATGTCACAGTCGCCGAGCCTTGCTCTTTTCCGAAATCAATCTGTCCTGACGGAGACATCTCCACGTAAGCCTTCGGCTTCTCGCTGTAGTCGCACGTGACGATCACCGGAATCACCTTCGAGGCGGCCTGCACATAAATCGTCGCCGAGGTTTTCTGCGTGATGCCGCTACGGTCGATCGTCACGGTCACTTCCGCTGACTCTCCTTTACTCAAAGAGCCGCTTGACGGATGAACCGAACTGATCCACTTTACCGAAGAATAGTCCTGGATTTTCCACTGAAGGGTTCCGTTGTAAGTCTCATTGCACAATGTCATCTTGCGGATGGTCTCCACAGAGCCGAAGGAAAGATTCTCCGGAGTGATTGTGAATGAGAAGTTTGTCCCGGCCTTGGCGGTAATGTCAACCGGAAACGACTCACCATCGGCGATGACCCGGATCGTGGCAGCCTCATCCTTCTTGACCAGATTGCGGTTAAGCGTGACCACGACAGCGCTGGATTTCCCGACAGCTGTCTCCCCTCTCAATGGCGATACCGTCATCCAATCCGGCGCGTCCATTATCTGCCACTTCACCGTGCCGGCATTGCCGACATTCTGAATAGAGAATGATAGCGAGGACTGTTCAGAGCCGAAATCCAAAGAAGTGGACGAGAGTTTTATCCTGGCTTCCTTGACTTCTTTCTTAAGCGACACATCACATTGCACAGCCATTCCCGGAACAATCGTGACCTGACGGCTATCCGTCACATAGCCATTGGATGAAACCTGAACCTTGGCCTGTCCTGCATCCAAGTCCTTGAACTCATAATGACCGTCAACACCTGTAACCGTCGAAACATTCCCGGGTGAAAGCACAACCTGCGCGTTCCTCAGCGCATCACCAGTCTCTGAGTCAGAGACAATTCCATAGACGCTGCCAAATGTGGAAACCTCATCCTCGGAACAACCGGCAAATGCCAAACCACCAAGAAGGCAGATGAATATCGCAAATATATTCAAAGATTTCATTTTTGATTGGTTTTAGAAATTGATTGACGCGGCGACCACCGGAGTTCCGTAAGGTGAAACACCCGGCATCACTGAATATTTTCCATTATTGATCAAAAGTTTCCTCGCTCCGGGAGCCGCGGCGGCATCGATGAGGTTGTAGGCGTACAATGCGGCCACCGCCCCGATGCAGACATTCCGCGCCGTGGCATAGTGATCCCGCTTGGTGGAGTAACTCTTTATCAATGAAGCATCGTGGGTTCCGGAAATCTTCTTCACATAGTCCGACCTCTGATTATCCAGGAATATGATTCCTCCAGCCAAAGCTGCGCATCCGCCAAGAATCAGTCCACCTTTCAGGTTGGCTCCTTTGTGGAACTGTCCCCAGCCCGGAATGATTGCAGATCGCCAAAGTCCGCTGACACCGTAACGGTTGGTAACGCCAATAGCCGAGAAATCAGCCTGTTGTCCTTTCCTTTCAACCGCATAGACGGCCCGGTAGTCCAACACGTTCACGCCTCCCCTTTGCGATGATACCCAATATTCATCAATCCGTCTGGAATGGATCGGCTCAGACATTCCGTCCGAGCGCAACTCGAAGGTATAGCTGTCAGTGCCGTCGCCACGCACTCCTGAGGACGATGAATATCTTTGCTGTGACTTGTCAACGTAGATCTCTGTAACTGAGATATTGTCAGTCCTTTCCACATTGGCGGACAACTGTTTCAATGCGGACGTGCGGGCTCCGTCAAGCGAGGTCGCCATATCGGAGCTGACCTCAACAAAATAGAATGTCGAATATTCAGTACGCGGGACGTTTCCGACCCAGCGTGGCTTGGCCGTGCGCCAGCTCTGGGCATTCGCGAACGAGACCACGAAAAGCAGCGCAAGGCAAAGAATCAATATTCTACGGGACATACTAATTCTCCTTCAGTTTTCCGTAAACCTTGTCCTTGAACTCATTGTGACGGCTTTCGATCTTGGCCCTGTCCTCGTCCGAGATACGGTCCTTGACTTTCTGCTCGATCTGGTCGATCAGGGCGTTCTCGTCTCCGCCATACTCGATGCAGACAAACACCGTGAACTGATTGTTCTTATTGTAATATCTGGAAGTCTTGATAACGTGAGCGTTGCGGACAACCTGCTGCGAGATGGAGGCAGCGAGATCGTTTGATTCTCCAGACTGGTCAGTAACCGAACGTCCGCCCTTGTCATCAGCCGCATATTTGCTCAGGGATATTCCAAGATCTTCTGTAGCGGAAATCACCGCCTTCTCAATCTTGCGCGCGTACATAGCGTTAGCCTGCAACTCAGCGATGTTCCTGGCGGTCATCTCCTTAAAGTGCTGTCCTTCGCCATAGGCTCTGATGTAAGGTGCCTGCTCATAAAGTTCGATACAAGGTTCCGCCGCGACAGCCTTTCCATAAGGGTTCACTCCCGAAACTTTCTTAGACGCTCCACAGGCAGTCATAAGGCACAGAACGGCAGCCGACAACGCCACCAAAACAAAATGGTTCTTTCTCATAATGAATAGTGTTTTGTTAATTAAACATCAATAATATCAGTCCCAACAGGTTGGTTTTCAACAAACAATTCACCCAGACTCCCAAGATGTTACAAAGTGGTCAAAAAGAAAGTGTGGAGCCTTTTCGTTTATCTCAAAAGAGGTTCTGACAAAACCCAAAAGCAAATAAACTGAAACAATCCCCACACCTGTATCGTTGAGTGTGGAGAACACGCAAACGAATACAGATGAACGGTGCTGTCGTTTATCCTTGCTTTTGTTTGAAACTGTCAGATTTCTTTTGAAGGATAGTGCGAAAACACTTTCATCAATATGTCCGTTTCAGGCCCAATGAGCCTAAAACGTTGCTAAGGTAAGAATATTTTCGGAAATAACAGCACCTTTGGGGATTGTTTAGCATAAAATACCAAGAATATGCCCCGTTTCAAAAAAATATCCGGTCAAGTTTTAGTCCAGCGTGATCATTTTCACCCCGACGGGCGCGATATCACCTCAAAGCGCGCCAGTCAGGTAACACAAAATCTTCAAAATCATCAAGGTTATCCGTTCTTCCTCTCAACACAATCTCCATTCTAGCCCTTACTCAATCCCTCCATAAAAACTCTCTAGATCCAACATAAAATATATTGGAGTTTTAAGAACAATGTTTATATTTGCAAAGAAAATAGAAGTATTGTCTTCACACGTGATATAAGGAAAGTGTTCCGCACTTATTCCTCAAAAGAAATCTGACAGTTTCATTTACGTGAAGGCGACTATTGCATTGCAGTTGTGTCACAACTGCTTGTAGTGTTTATGTTGCCTACATCTCTATGAGTTCCTCCGATTTCTTTAGGATAAGAAGGAAAAACTCCGCGCTTTCTTTTTTTAATTTACAGCCATCCTCGGAGTAATGGCCTTGAAACCACGTAATTATGAATTTGTTTGGGAAGAAAGAAAATCAAAAGACCGAGGAAGTTCAACTACGAAAGCGAAAAGACGAACTTAAGAAAGAACTTGAGGATGTCAACAAAAAACTTACAGAAATTGATACCTCCAAAAATGAGTCTAAGAATGAACAGGTGGAACAAAAGGAGGAGAGTGTCACAAAGGATGTTGATCAACCTTGTGACACCTCGAAGCAAGTATCTTATGATAAACTGCTCAATGAGATAAAGAGTAAGAACGATGAAATCGCCCGATTAAAATCTGAAATTGAGAAATTCGAGACAACTGTTCTCAAAGAAAAAGACAGCACGACCAATAATGAGACTGCTGATATTTTGAAAGAAATACAAAAAGTAGCATCTCTTTGCGCCGATGAGAATAAACGCTTGATCAAGGAAAATGCCGATTTGTCCAATAAACTGGATGAAACGCAACTAAGGATGGAACAAATAATTCAAACCTGCCAAGAAGATCGGTATAGGAAGGACAAAATCAAACTTATCAATAAGTATATTTATCAAATAGACCTTATTCGAAAGACATTGTATGACTTTCATCTTGACAGACATAATATGCAAGACAGCGAAGCCGTTGCATATTTGGAGAATCAGTTAAGCGAGGTGGCAAACGGACTGGATGCCACATTGCTGCAAGAAATGGTGGAACGCAAATCATTCGGAGGGAATGGTGATCCCGTCAATCTGGAAATGCAGGAAGTTGTAGGTACATTCAATACTGAGGATGCCACTCTGGACGGAAAAATATACTTAAGCATAAATCCTGGATATGTATGGACATTACCATACATTCTAAAAGCCAAAGTAAACGATAATGGAGATGAGATAAAGACTTACAGTTTTCTACTTCGCTCTGAGCAGGTTATTGTATACAAACATAATAAACAATAAGACAATCGTAAAAGACAAAAGATTATGGCTGAATTTTATGGAATTGATTTAGGCACAACGTACTCTTGCATCGCGACAATTGACAGCGATGACTTAGTAACAGTGATTCCTAACGCAACAGGACAATTGACTACACCATCCGTTGTAGCATTCGATGATGACGGTAAGATGTTGGTCGGAAGAGCCGCCAAAAACCTTCTGGGAAGTAAACCCGAGAATGTGGTAGCACTGATAAAACGAGAGATGTCCAATAAGAACTTCACTAGGACAATCCAAGGAAAAACATACGATCCCGTAGATATCTCCTCATTCATCCTCGCAGAACTTGTCAGATTTGCGAATCAAAAGAGAAGAGATGAAGAAGACAAGGATCCAATATATGACGTAGTCATCACTGTGCCGGCTTATTTTGGAAATCTGGAGCGCCAACGCACCGAAGCAGCAGGCAAGAAAGCCGGCTTAAATGTATTACAAATAATAAATGAACCTACCGCAGCAGCATTGTCCTACGGAAGAAAAAATCAATCCAATAAAACCGTCCTCGTATATGATCTTGGTGGTGGAACGTTCGACGTAAGTATTCTAAAGATTCATAATGGAATAATGGACACCATCGCGACCACTGGAGACCATCATTTAGGTGGTGCTGACTGGGACAAAGCCATCGCCGAATATGCCTTAAATCAAATTGGAGTTGATTTCAACACTCTAACCACACAAGAGCAAGGTATGATGACATTAGCCGCCGAAGAATGTAAACAGACTCTAACTGCCCAAGAAAAGACGACTTTAACATTCTCCTACAAAGGTATACGTAATGTTGAGATAACCAGAAAAGATTTTGAGTCTTTCACGGAATCATTAATGGGAAGGACAATGCTTCTTGTTGATGAAGCACTTGATTTAGCAAAAATCCCAATGACTGTAATTGATGAAATAATAATGGTCGGAGGCTCTTCACGTATGCCTATGGTAAAGGAAGCTATCAAGTCTAAATTTGGGAAAGATTCAAAACTCATCGACCCTGATATGGCTGTAGCCAAAGGTGCAGCATTGGTGGCAGCACAAAACGAGAAAGGGTATGTCAAAGGAGCTCTCGTGATGGGACAGGACAAAGGATCCAGAGCTTATGGAATGGCAGCATATGACAGTTCAGGAGTAGAACGGGTGTTTAATCTGATTATGAGGAATGACAATCTTGAAGTTCATAAGGAGAACAATGATTTTCAAACTATGGAGGATGGCCAAACACGATTAGATTTCAGATTTTACGAGAATGAATCAATGGAAGAAATAATTGATATTGATCCGGATCAGGAACTGAAAGGACGCAATGACTACATTGAATGGGGATGTCCCGTTCCCAAAAACACTCCCGTCAAGATTATCGTGGACAGAGATAAAAGTGGTAAGATAAAGGTTTTTGCCGAATGCCACGGAGCCACCGGTGAATTTGTGATTGTATCACCGGGATGTGACTCTATCACGCGACACTAAAACGTCAGAGCACATTCCAATGCCAAACAGGTAGAAGGTAATGAATGAGCAAGAAGTAAAGAACTGGTATAATGCCACCAAAACGTTGGCAGCATCAAAAGAGAAGCTGGACGATGCTGCCAATGATTGTTACTACAGCAGAGATTTTGAAACCGTTTATTATGGTTTCACACACCAAACTCCGTCTTCAGAGGAAGTGCAGGTGGCCCTAAATTTATTGCAAAGGCGACTTAGGAGCATAAAACGTGACCTAAAAACAGATTTGGGAACATTTATCTCCACAAGCGCAATTGCGATGAAGCCAGAGAACTACCAAGATTTTCGTAAACAGCTTATCGCCAAAGGTTGGATGCCTGTTGACCCCGAAGTAGAAAGGAGAAGATTGGATGAAGAAAGGAAGAGACTTGAAAAAGAAAAAGCGGAACAACTAAGGCGTGAGAATGAACAACGCGAACGAATTCGACGTGAACACGAAGAACAACTAAGACGCGAAGCGGAAAGGCAGGAGCGAGAACGGTGGAGACGCAAGCGCAAAAGGAGACAGATTCGGAACATTGTGTTTGGTGTATTTCTCATCTCATTCATTGTCATAGGAGTATTATACGGAATTCCTCATTACAAGTATTATATCATCGAATACAATGCGCTGATAAAAAGCTCTATGACATACGAGACTGAATGTAAATACGATGATGCCATCAATGCTTTGGAACAGGCGCGTGAGAAGAAAAAAGGTAAACCTCAATACGACAGACTAAGCACTCGCATCCAAGAGATTACCAAGAAAAAGGAAGAGAAAAAAATTGAGTTACGCAACGATATAGCCAGTATATGGAAAGCATATTATATTGGCAGTAATCTTAATGTCAAAAGCCTGCGCTATATTGAAAAATCCGAAATGGTACCTGTCATTCAGAGTCTGGAGAACAAAATAACATTATTGAACGAGCTTACCGGAGACACAAAAGAGTTTAACACTAATATGAACAAACTTAAAAGGCTCAAGAAATATTATAAAATATAATGCTATGAAGAGAATCCTATCAATATTTTTGATATGCGTCTTGTCGTCAAATCTGTGCCACGCTCAAGAGTCTGCGGCAAAACGTGCGTTTGTCGCTGGTGACTACAGCACCGCCGTCGAACTTTACCGCGCCGCTTTGGCTATATCATCCAATGACAACAAATCGGCAAAGACCGGATTGACGGAAGCAAATATTTGTGCAACCTTATGGCAGCAAGCAAGCAATGCGTATAAATCCAAGGAATATGCTGTTGCGATACAAAATTGCGAGGAACTCTTAACACATAATCCATCAGATGCCAAAGCAGATGCGATGATTCAAAAATGCAAGAGCATAATCGACACACAAAAACAAGCTTCGAGACAACGAGAAGTCGATCTCAGGCGTGCCATAAAATCAGGCCAATCATCAGAGCTCAGGTTATTCGCATCTAAATATCTGCAAGATACCGTCTCGGCACTATTTCTTAAATATTCAGAGATAGATGACAAATTAACAAGATCCGTTATTCTCTCCCCAGTTGAGGTTCCTATCATCACTCTGATGGGAAAGGTGTTCATAAAATATGGAAATGAGAGTCGAGCATTCGAGTTATTCGACATCGCCATCTCGTACTGTAATTGCGAAGCAATGTATTGGAGGTCATTTGACAAGATGCTGGCATTAGATGAAATTATCACTCTCTTGTCAATATCTGAGGCAGGTGGCTATTCTGCCGCAAGTCAGCGCATAGACTTTTGGACAAAAAAATACAGCAACAGCAGTATCCATTCCAAGCAGACCGCCAAGAAGTATTATTCGGCATTGAAAGATTGTGATAAAAGTCTAGATAACGCAATCTATATTCTATCAAACTGCCGGAAATTTCCTTGCAACAAAACAGAATTGCTCTCTCGAATGAAAATCATACTTCAAAAGACAGAGAATCCCGATATGCACCTTTTTGAGAACATTGATGATGGCAGACTGTACTCTGCCGCCATCACGCTAAAGAGTGCAAAATATTCAAGACCAATGATGGAAATCGCCGCACGAAAAGGTAATGTTGATGCTTCCTTATGGTTAGAAAATCATTTTGGCTCAAAAAACAGTATACTGGGACAATGCTATGAAGGGTATAAAGAGGATAAATATTCAAAGACACAACAAGATGATTACGTTGCATTCTTAAAAGGGCTGAAAATAGAATATGGAGCATACTCGTACCTTGATTGGGAATCAAGATTCAAAGGAAATTTCAACGAAGATAAATGGAAGGAACAAATGATCAGAAATAACGAATTGTTACAAGCCTCCTTTTATCTCGCCAATACTGAAAAATACAGCAATTGGCGTTACAAGAATTTCAAGCAAGTATTGAAGGATTACTGGAGGTGGGACTCAGATGTAGTTAACACTTGCCTTAAATCCATCGACCCAACAGGAAAGCATCAGGGCAAACTACGCAGACAACTACGCAAGTTGAAAACCATTGACGGACTCTATAATAGAGAAGATAATATCTTCTATCATTACGCCATCGCCGGATATTTTGACAATCGGCATTTCAACAAAACTCCTGATGATAAAATCTATACCGGAAAAGCATACTCAGCAAAAAGGATTGACTGGATAGATTACTTTGAAGTTGATGTAAAACCTACTTTCAACAAAAAAAGCATCTGTGAATTTTCTAATTGGGTAAAACAGTCGCTTCAATATCCGAAAACCGCAAGAGAAAACGGAACCCAAGGCACCGTATTGATTGGCTTTTCCATCAATACCGAAGGCTATGTAAGACACGTCAATGTCATAAAAAGTGTCAGCCCAGAACTTGATAGAGAAGCGGTTCGAGCCGTCTCATCATCCCCGCGATGGACACCTGGAATTCACAAAGGCAAACACATCATCGTCGATGCCACTATCCCTGTGACATTCTCATTACCATAATCCTTCAGCCTACAGTATTTATCAAAGAGTTATAATTTTTTATTATTTCAAGAAGTGATGAAATAGACATATCAACATCATATAAATCACACACTTCTGATGTAGTATGCATTGAACGAAGGGGAATACTCAGTAAAAGACACGGTATTCCCTCTTTTGCTATTTGTATCTTATTTGCATCTGTACCTCCAGCCGCAGACAAACCCACAGACTTCTGATAAGCAATCTTCTCGGCTTTATCTAAAATATCTGCAGATAAGTTCGTCAAAGTCCTGTTTATATCAGAACTATAAACTAACGCAGGCCCCGCACCGATTTTCAAGTCTCCATATTTATTACGGTTTATACCAGGGCAATCAGTAGCAACCCCGACATCAACACAAAAGCAAATCTTCGGATTCACTCTTTCTGCCGCAATCACAGCCCCTTTGCCTCCAACCTCCTCTTGCACTGTAAATACAGAGCAAATTGGGCAATCAATTCCCTGATATGACAGTAGGTTCATCACTTTAGTAATAATAAAGACACCCAATTTGTCATCTAACGACTTACCTGAAATTTTGCCATTATGTAGTCTTATGGCTGGAGTGGAAAAACTGATCATATCTCCGATAGACACCAATGATGATGCCTCATCATAATCCATACAACCGATGTCAATCCACATATCCTCAACCTGAAGTCGCTTATCATTGCGTTCTCTCCTTTCTATATGAATAGGAACTTTGCAGATCACACCAGGAACTTTACCTTCTGATGTCAATATACGAACCTGACTTCCTGCAATGACGGAAAGATCCACTCCACCGAAAGTCCTGAATCGAACATAACCGTCTTCCGAAATACGGACAACCTGAAGACCGATTTCATCAATATGCGCTGTCAGCATCAGCAATGGTGGCATCTCAGAGTTCCGATGAGTAAGATAAACATTTCCTATACAATCCCTCATCATCGAACATCTACCATCAATGTACTTTTGTAAAAAGTCAAAGATTTCGTATTCATAAGAACTTGGAGAATCTGTCTCAAGCAAACGCATCAACGTCTCGATATCTTGCTCCGTCAAATAATTATAAGTGGTCATTATATATCAATTAATTACTATTTATTGCCAAAGATTGAGCCATAAATTCTAACATAATGGTGTTAATCTCTGAAAGTTCATCGATATCATAAGAATGGGACCCGTTAGCCAATATCAATTTAACATTGCGACCATTCGCTATTGAGTCATTATATGCCCTTACAGCCTGGCCAAACCAAACACTAGTATCCTGAAGAGTATGTATGATTAAAAGTGGAATTTTCAAATTCTTAATCATTCTTCGTGGATTTATTGCCTTCACCAAATTAGAATATCGTTCATAGTCCGAAATTCCAGAATAAGATGTCATTACATCTTCAGGATTCGCACCACACTCAAATGGATAACTCTCCAAATCATACATTCCACAGAACACAATTGCAGAGCGGAATATACTCTTATATTTTTCAGCTATGAGATATGCTGAGTAACCACCATAACTACCACCATAGAGGAATATATGAGAAGGATTAATCATTGGATATCTTGCCAATACAGAAACTGTCCCTTTAACAATATCGTCAAGTTCAACAGTACCGTACCGACCATCTATTGAATGCTCCCAACTGTACGAGATTCCGCGCGTACCACGTCTTAATGGAATGATGACGTAGTAACCATTGTTTCGAAAAAAATCACTTATATAATCACCGGTACAAAGATCGGGGATTTCTGAATATGGTCCACCCAGGCATATTGTCACGGCTCCTTTGACTGAGGATTCATCACAGAACGGCTCTGCTACAATCACATAAAGTTTTTGTCCATCCGAACAAGGCACATATTCATAATGTATTGTAGGGTTATTTATCGCGATAAGCTGTTCCAAAACATTTTGGTAATTCGGCGAGCAGTCATAACTTATAGTCTTACACCTAACATTATATGCGCACACCATTCCAGAAATCTCATTTTGCCATACCAAACATCTACCGCCATCTTTAAAGATCAAATGATGGTTCTTGCCAGAATCGCAAATCATAATTGGTTTGACCTCTAAGAAGATGTTGATTTCGTGATTGTAATACAATCTCTCCAAATTATCATCAAGGTTTATCTGATACATAAACACGCACACATTCTCCTCGGAAGTCATTACACAAGTAAAGGCTACATACAGTATATGATTATTATATTCTTCAACACACTCTATAACTTTTTGTCCATAGAACAAAATATTTCCGTTTCCAAAATCAAAAGCCTTGGCATAGACACTCTTAATTTTTTTATATGTTGAGAGAGCTACTTCACGACCATCCGAAATCCATATGCCAGAGCCAATCTTGTTCATTGACGCATCCAATGATTCAGACCAATCCCGTCTAAAAATCGTATTCCGGATCTGACCAGAACGATTGCTTATATAAATCTTCTTATGCACTGCTTGTCATATTCCAAGTGTATAACATCATTGCCGCATTAACTCCAATAATTCTATTCAGTGAATCATAATCAATATGTCCTACCTTAATAGATTCGTAGTCGGGCATTCCTAATACTGAACAATCTATCTTAGAGGAAATATTATCCATCATAGCAAAATCGTCATTATGCAAAACTATTTTCGATTGTTTATAGTACGACATAGGGAAGATTTTATCCATATAATCCTTGAAAACAGGGGAATTATATTCTTTTATGTAATAC
>CAVBMN010000011.1:0-43833 GCA_963596515.1 bacterium | reverse complement strand
TCGGAATATTCATAACCACAGCGGCCTTTGCCACAGGGTATTACACCGCCTACAGCTACATCGAACCGTTCCTCCAGCAGGTGGGGCGGATGAGCGAGAACGCCATCACGATGACACTTATGATCTTCGGCGGGGCAGGGATTATCGGAAGTATGTTGTTCTCAAAGTATTACCCTAAGATTCGTTTCAAGTTCATCAACATTTCGATGATCGGACTGATCGCCGGAGTGCTGTTACTGCTGCCGGTTTCGTTCAGTGTGCCGGTCACCATCGCGGTCTGCGCGTTGTGGGGAATGTCGGCCACGGCGTTCAATGTGGCGATGCAGTCGGAGATCATCACGGACACGCCGCAGTCGCAGACATCTGTCGCGATGTCCACCTTTTCGGGAATATTCAATTTCGGCATCGGAACGGGGGCTTTGATCGGAGGCTTGGTCTGTACGCATCTGTCGATTTCGTTCATCGGAATCGCCGGCGGATTGATTGTGTCGTCGGCACTGCTCTACTGGCAACTTATTGTTGTCAAGAGGTCGTTTCGATAGGTTCAGTGACCGCAAAGGTACAGCCACTTCGGCAGGCTCCGTGACCGGAAAAAGATGGTCGCTAAGCTTGTAGTTCGACGGAACTCACCAACCGTATAAACTACAGTGTCTGCGCTCTAATATTCAGTGAATTAATGAGTTCTGGAATCTCGCCCTTCCAAACGCCCGGCTGGCAATCTGTAACTTTCTGTAAATGAGTAAGTGACATTCCACCATTTGGTGCTCAGAACCTTAAATGATTGTTCCTATCTTTTAGTGTCGAAGGTGCAAAAGTCGGAGGTGGCGACTTCGAGGAGGGTAAAGACCTTATTCTCAAGGATGATATTGATGGATGTGAGTATGTGTAGAAGTCTGCTTTTATCGTTAATCCTTTCTCTCATAGATTAATATTTTATCTTTGTCCGCACTGTCTTTAGCAAAGGGAAGAATACGTTCATCTTCAACAAGATCGACTTTGCGGTTCAGCAACCGGCCTAATTGGGAGAATATTCTTGTAATTGTAAGAATCGATATGTTGTCTTTCCCGACATATCTGACCATAATGTCAATGTCGCTGTCCGGCCTTTCCTCTCCTCTTGAGCACGAACCAAAAATTCAGGCCTTTTCAATAGGCTGGCTGACAAAGAAATTCCTTATTGTAGGAATTAATGTCTTGACATAATTGCTCAGCATAGTCGCTATCATTTTTAGTCGATACAAGTTATTTTTTTTATGATTTGACCAAACCTTTATGAATATTCGAAGTTGGTTAATAGTTATAACTTTCGCAGATGTGGAATATTCATATTCAGCATTTGTTTTATTGACGATTGTTTGGTAAATTTGAAATCAAACAAAACAACCACATAATGAATATATTGCGAAGAATCAGGCTTTCAAGAAGGTATGGGACTGTATTATATGCGGTTTCGGGTGCCGTCACGTTGGCGGCAGTCATTCTGGTGATTTGTTTTCCTTCGTCGCTGTCGGCCTGTCTTATCTTGAAGTGTCTGAGCGTTCCGGTGATCCTTTACCTGTTTCATTCTTTTCGGAAGGAGACTTCGATATATTTCTACATAAACCTTGGAATAAGCCGTAACGAGTTTTACCTAATCCCTATCGTGGTGGAGTTTGTTGCATTTGTGCTTATGATGATTATCGCCGTAAACATTGGATATGCAATCAGATAGCACAAATCGGATGCTCGTTGACAGTGTCCGTTTGCAGTTCGGCTCCCACACTGTTCTCCAGAGCGCGTTTCTGACAGCCGAAAGCGGCCGTGTGACCGGGGTGCTTGGACGAAACGGCACCGGTAAATCCTGCCTGTTCAAATGTATAGTCGGAGGCCTAAAACCGCAGAATATGTTCGTGCGCTTCAACGACGAGCCTAAGACCGATTATGCTCACATAGGGAAGCGTGTCAAATACTTGCCACAGAATCTGTTCGTTCTCGGGAACTACACATTGGGAGAGGCTTTCAGGTTATACGGCGTGGATTACGATGAGCTTGTGAGGTTTGACCCGAAATTCCACTCATTCCAGCGGAATATGTTCAAGGAACTCTCCGGAGGAGAGGCCAGGGTAGCGGAGATGTTTCTTGTCCTGAACAGCGATGCGGATTTCTACATCCTTGACGAGCCGTTCTCAAACATCGCCCCGGTCTATGTCGAGCGTATGCAGGAGCTGATCCGTGAGCGGAAAAAGAGTAAAGGCATCATCGTCTCCGACCATATGTACGAAGCCATCATCGAGATCACCGACGACCTTTATCTTATACGTGACGGCTACACTTTCCCGATCAAAAGCCGGGAGGATCTGATACATCACGGCTATATTCTCAGATAAGAAATGGTGCGTGATGGAATGGAGTTTACGCACGAAAGGCCTTGAATGATAGGTGCTGTGCGTGGCAAAATGGTAATTCACGCACGGATGAATACAGAAACCCCGACATACCTTCATTCGGTTTGCCGGGGCTTTTGAATATGAAGTTTTCCGTTATTTGTCCAGAGTCTTGAGAACATCCTCGGCGATCTGCTCCGGAGTGAGGCGGTTCTCTTTCAGCAGTTCTTCGACCACATAGCTGTCCTCGAACTGTTTGCGTTGGCCTCTGACGAGAACTTTGACGTCGCTGTCACCGTAGAATCTGGCAATCTTCTCGCCCCAACCGCCGTCGATCTGGCCGTCCTCAAGGGTGATTACGAGTTCGTGATCGGCTTTGAGAGCCTCAAGGGTCTTGGTGTCAAGTGACGTGATGATTCTCGGGTTGATCAACGTTGCGTCAACGCCTTGGGCTTTCAGAAGTTCGCAGGCTTTCTCGCCCAACTGATAGTAAGCTCCGAGACCAAGAACGGCCACGCGGCTGCCTTTGTGGGCGATCTCGTACTCGGCTGCTGACCAGTCAACCCCTTTTGTCTTGACCTCGGAACGGGAGATAACTCCGTTCACCGGCACACGGATCGCTACCGGATGCTCCCTGTAGGCGATCGCCCAGTCCAGCATCGCGAAATATTCCTCACGGCAGGTCGGCGCCAGATAGATGAGGTTAGGAATATTGGCGAGCAGGGTGATGTCGTAGAAGCAGGTGTGGGTCACGTCGTTCATACTCTCGATTCCGCCCCAGAACACGAGCATCAGGGCCGGGTTGTCATTGATGCAGAGATCCTGCGAAAGCTGGTCGTAAGTCCTCTGGATGAATGTGCTGTAAACTCCCCAGACTGGCTTTCCGCCGCGTTTCGCGATTCCGGAAGCCACCGCGACAGCGGTCTCCTCGGCGATTCCCACATCCACGAACTGTTTCCCGGCCTGTTCCCTGCGAGGCTGGGTGAAGCCGAACACGGTCGGGGTACCGGAAGTGATGGCGACGAGCTCAGGATTAGACCGCATCTTCTCCAGAAGATATTTGCCTGTGAGATCACCGTAGTCTTCTCCATTGAACTTGAATTTAGGCTCACCAGTCTCCACATTGAACGGAGCTCCGAAATGCCATTTCTCCTTGTTCTCCTCGGCGTACTTCAAGCCCTTGCCTTTGAGAGTGTTGATGTGCACAACGACTGGCTTGTCCGTATCCTTTACTTTTTGGAAGGCATCGATGAGGGACGCGATATTGTTGCCGTCGCCTACGTAAAGATATTCAAGACCCATCGCTTTGAAGAGGTTTACCTCGGCCTTTCCGTTGGTTTCCCTAAGCAGTTGGAGGTTCTTGTAGAGGCCGCCGTGGTTCTCGGCGATGGACATCTGGTTGTCGTTGACGATGATGATGAAATTGCTGTTGAGTTCGGAGCCGGCAACGCTAAGGCCTTCAAGAGCTTCACCTCCGCTCAATGAACCATCGCCGATCACCGCGATGACATTCTCCTTTCCTCCAGCCAGATCACGTCCTTTGACAAGTCCGCATGCAAGGCTGATGGAGGTTGATGTGTGTCCGATGACGAAATGGTCGTGCTCGCTCTCGGAAGGCTCGCTGAAACCGGTCACGTCGTTGTAGTGTGCTGGATCCATAAACGCCTGCTTTCTGCCGGTCAGAATCTTGTGCGCGTAGCTCTGGTGGGAGACATCGAAGACAATCTTGTCAACCGGTGAGTTGAACACATAGTGCAGAGCCACAGTCGCTTCCACCATACCGAGGTTCGGACCTACGTGGCCGCCGTGATTGCTGACCTTCTCGATCAGATAGTGCCTGGTCTCATCCGCAAGAACATTGAGCTGCTCGATGTTCAGCTTCTTGATGTCGGCCGGGCCGTTGATTTTTTCCAAGTACATATCAAAAACTTTTATTTAGTAATCCTTCAGACTGCCAATCCTTTTTCACAATGCAAAGTAAAGCAATCTTTTTTGAATATATTCAAGGCTACTTCGGATGCAAGTATTTAAGGTAACATATTCCGTAATTCGGGTATATGCCCGCGCTTAACTAAAAATATTCTTAAAACACCTAAAAATATTAGGAGATATGATTTTTATTTGTATCTTTGCATCCGTAAGATAATATTCGCGCGTTTGTTAACTTAAAGATTGAGCAATGAAACAGAGACTTACTGCAAAAGAGGAAGAGGTGATGAACATCATCTGGGCCAAGGGAGAGGTTTTCATCCGTGACATAGTCGCGGCTCTTCCGGATCCGAAGCCGAATTACAACACTGTGGCGACACAGGTGAAATTCCTTGAGGAAAAGGGATTTGTCAAACGCAAGCCGATGGCGAACTCTTTCCAGTACAGCCCTGCGCTCACTGAACGTGACTATCACGGGACTACCGTCGGGGACGTCGTTTCCCGTTACTACAACAACTCCTACATCAGTCTTGTCTCCCAGTTCGTCGAAGAGGACAAGATGGATGTGGAGGACCTTAAAAAACTCATTTCGCAAATCGAAAGCAAAAGGAAATGATCGCTTACCTGATAACGAGCGGGTTGCTTCTTTCCGTGTTCTACGCATTTTTTATGCTGTTTATGCGGAAGACAACCTTCTTCACTTTCAACCGGTTCGCCTTGCTGGCGGGCAGTCTGCTGTGTCTAGCGCTGCCGCTCTTCCATTGGAATTTCAGCGGGACCCCGGTCGCGAACGTCATCCCGACCCTTACCCTGCCGGAGGCTGCGGTCAGTGCGGAAGGCGGAACTTCGGACGCGGCGGGCAAAGGAATATCATGGTTCGAAGCTATTTCGGGAATATACCTTCTCGGAGCCCTCACGGTCTTGTTTATGAATATATTGTCCATAATCCGGACGTGCCGTATGATAGCTTCAGGCGAACATATTCGAAAAGACGGCTTCAAGGTAACAATCGTGGACGCTCCGGTCGCTTCATTCAGTTTTCTTGGGCACATCGTGATCAGCCGTGAGGATTTCACCGTTAATCCGGTGATCCTGACTCACGAGATGTGCCACGTGAGGAGGAACCATTCTCAGGACGTGTTGCTGTTCTCGGTCATCACGGTCCTGCATTGGTTCAATCCACTTGTCTGGCTCGCTCGCGCCGAACTCAAGATGCTTCACGAATATGAAGCCGATGACTCGGTGATCGATCAAGGAGTAAACGCCGCTGACTATCAACTGCTTCTGGTCAGGAAAGCGGTAGGGGAGCATCGTTTCCGTCTTGCCAACGGTTTCAACCACACAAAACTTTCAAATCGAATAACCATGATGATGTCAGAAAAAACTAACGGATGGATAAGGCTTGCGTATGTCGCCTGTGTACCATTACTTGCTTGTATGCTATGCTTCTGCACCTCTAATAAACAGACTTCGGGAACTACCGAACAGGCTGAAGATGCATTGAACGCTGAACCTCAGGATATTAATGAAGTTGCTGTTATCGGTTTTAATTCAGATTCCACAACTGCGGAGGTTGACGAACCGGTTCCGTTCCAACTTGCAGAGGTCAAACCTATGTTTCAGGGCGGAGATGCCAATAACTTTTCCAAATGGGTCAACGCACATTTGGTTTATCCACAGGATGCCAAGGATGCCGGCAAGCAAGGTCGAGTAACACTTCAGTTTACCGTCAACAAGGTTGGCAAGATGGAGAATGTCAGGATTCTGAGGGGGTGCTACCAATCTCTTGACGAAGAGGCTCTCCGTGTTGTCAAGTCAGCACCGGAATGGAAGCCTGGCATGATGGAAGGGAAAGCTGTGTCTGTCACCTACACATTCCCGATAGTATTCCAACTCAGATAATGAAACCCATTTTAAGCTTATTGATAATGATCGGTCTGCTTGCGCCGGTGCGGCACGCATCGGCGCAGGAGGCTGATCCGCAACAAGAAAAGGAACAGGTGCTTAAAGAGGCTCGATACCTCAAGAGCATATTCAAAACCGATGAGGCGATCGAGAGGTTGTCCGCATTTGTGACTCCCGACAGTTTTGATGAGGAGATTCTGTCCGAACTGGCGGACTGCCATTTTCAGAATGGAGATTACGATTCGGCGGCAGGAACATATTTCCTCCTGACCTCCAAGTTCCCGCAGAACATCCTTTACAAAGTCAAACAGATGCAGACTTTCTACCGGATGAAGGCGTTTGCCCAAAGCGCCGAGGCCGGGAAGGCTGTGCTGCAACTGGACACGATTCCAGCCATCGCGGCTTTGGTCGGAGATTCGTTCAATCAGGCGGACAAGCCAGACTCCGCTTTGACATACTACCGTCTTGCATTATCAATCAAGCCGCTGAATGAAAGCGTGGTAAGCAAAGCGGCAAGAATCCTTCTCTCACGCCGCGACTATGATGGTGCGATCGCGATGGCCAATGAATATCTTGCCTTGGATCCTGACAACTTCACCATCGCTCCGATCAAAGGCCTAGCTCATTATTCCAAAAATGAATATGATCGTGCGGTTGAAGTGTTTGACACTCAGGAGAAACTGGGCAACGACACCTATCCTGTCCATTACTATCTCGGCCAGAGTTATTGGCATACCAAGACTTTGTCCAAGGCGCGAGAGGAACTTCTTGCGGCTTGGCAGATTGATTCCAGTGATGTGAATCTGGCATATTCGATCGCAGCGGTGAACTCGGACAGTTATCTGCCATTCAACAAGGACGTGAAGCCGTGGCTTGACAAGGCTATGGAGATGCTTCAGCCTGATCCCGCCATGTTGTCCAGAATCCATCAGCAGTACGGCCTTGGGGAATATATCAAGATGAATTGGAATGAGGCCATCCGTCACTACAAGGAGGCTTACCGTCATAATCCGAACTTTATCTCAGCCCTTTCCACCATCGCCTATTGCTACGAGCAGCAGAAAGACTATAAGTCCGCCCTCGAATGGTACGAGAAGTACCTGAAAGTAGCCCGCCCCGGCTCCCGTGGCCACGACTTCGCCACCCAAAGCGTCAAGCACCTCAAAGGCGAGCTTTTTATGGAGGAGAAGTAAACTATTTGGTACACCAAGGGGGATTTTCCGGTACAGGCTTAATGTTTTCAACTGGTTCGTACACCAGAAGGCGTTTTCCTGTACCTAATGGGTGATTTAATCGGTCTATACTTCGAACTTTCAACTGGTTGTGAGGCGCTTCGACAGGCTCAGCGACCGAAGTATTCCGCAGTCAAAGATCCAGCGGTCGCTGAACCTGTCGGAGCGTCGATGCAGTGTGTAATCTTCGGATTCGTAGATCCGTCATATTCATTGATATATTCCATAAAAGGCTGTTGTTCCGGATAAAATGCGTATATTGCCGGCAACTAAGACAGACGGTTATGAAAAGGTTTTTGGTTTTGCTGGCGCTGATGGTGGCTTTTGGCTCGGCTGTGGACGGGCGCGAGGCCAGAGTGGCTGAAAATTCGGATTATCAAGGGCATTATCTCAAGAGAGAGTGGAGGAAGTATGAGCGGATTGCCAGACGGGATCGGCCGGAGAAAGAGAT
This sequence comes from bacterium, assembly GCA_963596515.1. Lineage (GTDB taxonomy): Bacteria > Bacteroidota > Bacteroidia > Bacteroidales > UBA932 > Cryptobacteroides. The sequence continues at coordinate 35,953 of CAVBMN010000011.1, read as the reverse complement.
CGCTCAGCTGACATTCATCAAAGAGCAGGCGCTGAAGAACCGTCTGGACAAGGACTATTACGATGCTGCGGTCGGGATAGGCACGACGCAGGCCCGGAAGAACTGGAAGCTTAAGGACTCGCTGAGAAACAGTCTGACGGATGAATTCATCAAGGTCGGGAAACCTATAATGGTATATTCATTGATCAATTCCGGTGAGTTGGGGCGGCGGAAATTTGATGCGTTGCGGTTCGCTGAGGATAATGCGGATGCGCTGAAAAAGGGAAAGAACGATGATTTCTGGAGGCGAGGCTACTGGGGAGAAGGCTATGTCTGCGACCACAAATTTATCCCGAATGACTATGAATATATTCTTTGGCGTTGCCTGTCAGACGCTTCCGCACATGACAAGGCGCTGGAGGTTTTGAAGGAAGCGGTTGCCGGGAACTTCCCTCAATCCGCGTTATTGGCTTACAGTGAGGCGCTTCGCAAGGATGGGGAAAAGAGGCTGGAGGAATTGGAACGCCTTGCTGCGGACTGGTTCGGAAGCGCGGTGGCTTTGCTGCCAAGGAAAGATCTGCTAAAACGGGAATATGACAGGTTGGTCAAAGGCGGCGGAACATCGCGTGAGTTCGCTGAGCTGTACTCCAAGTGTCGGGCTTTCGAGAAGGAGCGGGAGTCGTACAAGCCTCAATATGTGCTTCAGAATCTTGAGTTTATGTCTACTGACGATGTGAATAAGATAATCGCGGAGGAATGTGGAACAGAGATTTCGTCATTGATAGACAGACTTGAGGAGAAGAATGTCTCGGTGTCAGTCCGTGAAGACACTGTGCTAGTCCGTTTCAGGAATGTCTGGTCGGCGAACCTATCGGTTGAGAATCAGGGGAAGAATGTGTTCCGTAAAAAACTTGACAATCAGGCCCGGAGTTTTTACGTTTGGGACACGGTGGAAGTCGCTCTGCCTGAATTGAAGGACGGAGACTATAGGATAAAGGTTTCCGGCTCCGGGAAAGAGGCAGAGATTTCATACGTTCACAAGACGGTGTCCGTGGCCATGCGCAGACAGGGTGATGGCTTTGCGATTTTCCCTGCGGACTACATCACCGGGGAGCCATTCAAGGAGGTTGATGTGAAGATGACAAGAGGCGAGCGGGTGATTACGGAGCGTATGTGCATTGACGGGTTCACTCTGTTGCCTCCCGGGATGCAGGAACTGGCGGCGAAAAAGTCCGGGTTGGAATGCAGGATAGTCTGCTCGGTGGGTGACGGGGAGTCGGTTCGGCTCAGCAAGGATGTGATTATAGTCAAGGCTTCGTATATGGATCTTCCGGTCACTGAGCTTGCCGAAGTGACCGGTAGAAAACGGAAAAGGTCCAATGTCACTTCGATAAGCTCAGTGATCGGAAGAACAGGCTCAGCGACCAGTCGAACATCGGTCGCTGAGCCTGTCGAAGCGACTGTAAAGACCGAAACATACGGCAGGATATTCAATGACCGAGGAGCGTACAAGCCGGGGGACACGCTGAGGTTCAAGGCCGTGATGTTCCGTGGGGATATTCATAAACGATTGGAAGTCATAGGGGAAGCGACTGCCTTCAAGGTCGCGCTCTACGACCCGCAGATGAATATAGTGGAAGAGAAGTCGTTCCGTACCAACGATTTCGGCTCTTTCGCAGGAGAATTCGCCATCCCGAAAGGGCGGTGCAACGGATTGTTCAAGATTGCTGTCATCAATGGCGACAAGGAGATCACTTCCAAAATGTTAAGGGTGGAGGACTTTGTCCTGCCGACATTCGAGCTGACTTTCGATGGGCAGGAATCGCTTTATTTCGCCGGAGATTCGGTGACGGTTTCCGGAAAGGTTGAGAGTCTTTCCGGGCACAGCCTCGCCTCCGCGCGGATGACATTAAAGGTGTCGCTTGGCGGGAAGATCATTGAAGAAAAAGAGATCTCATCCTCGTCGGACGGACATTTCCGCCACAGGTTCAGGGCGAAGGATCAGGGAAGATATTCAATCAAAGTGATCGTGAAGGACGAGACTGGGGAGACCAGAGAGTTTGACAGTGCTGTCAATGTCAACAACGTGATCAAACTGGATGTCCGACTGACTAACGGCACGGACGGAGATTTGCTGCTCACTGACCTTAACGAATCCAAAGACTCCTCAAATGGAATCGTGACTGAAGACAACGCCGTTTTTGTTCTGGAAGTCCGGGACAGGTACAGCAAAAAGGTCAAGTCCGAGGTCGGCTATGAATTCAAAAACATATCCGGAAAGGTCTTGAAGACAGGCCAATGCGTTTCCGGCGATGAGATAGACTTGCCGACAGCGGCTGACGGATTATATGTCCTCCGCGCATATTCAGAGAAAACCGACAGTCTCGGCAAGGCTGTCAGAGCCGAAAAGGAATATAACCTTGTGAAGGTGAGCCGTGAGGCGAAGTCGCTCGCCGCCCCGGCCGTCTGCCTTCTGCTGCCTGGCAAGACCGAGGTCAAGGCCGGCGAGGACATCGTGATGACGCTTGGAGCCTCAGTCGCTCCGTTATGGGCTGTCGCGACAATGATTGATGCCGGAGGTAAGATCCTTGAGTCCAGAATGGTCACGATGGACGGCTCGTCCGCCGGATCGCTGCGGGAACTGCGTTTCCGTTATCCGGAAAAGTCTGAAGGCCCGGTCAAGGTTCAGCTGTTCTTCTTTAAATATGGCCGCTCTTTCAAGTACGAACATATTTACAGCAAGGCTTCCGATGAACTCGCTTTGCCATTGGAGTTCAGCTCATTCACTGATGTCGCCAACCCTGGCACTGAATATACCGTCAAAGTCCGTGTTCCTGACGGGGCGGAAGGCCTCGCCGCGATTTATGACAAGAGCCTGGATGCGGTCAAGAAGGAGGTATGGAATCCGGTAAGACTTGAGTCTCAGGCTGTTCCGGACAACAAAATGGATGTGGCGTGCGGATATATATCAAACAAGTCCTTGGGGAACATTGGCAAATGGTGCCCTTCAGGAATAAACGGCATCGTGACTGATGTGAACGGCGAGCCGCTGATCGGTGCGTCAGTCATTGTGGATGGCACCGTTTACGGCACGTCAGCCAACATTGACGGGTATTTTTCTCTTGACACCAACCCGGGAACGTTGCTTACAATCAGTTACATCGGCTACCAGAGCGTGACTCTGCCGGGCACATCCGGAATGAGGATTGTGCTTGAGGAAGACCAGTCCCTGCTTGATGAAGTGCTTGTGGTCGGCTATGGAAGAGCCTCCAAACCAGCACTTCGACTGGGGAAGCGTTCAAGCGATACCGGACGGAAGTACAAACATTCAGAACCGTTGGCAGCCGAGGCTTCCGCATCGGATGGCTACGACTTCTCGTCCGTGAGCGTCAGGAAAATATTCTCGGAATCATTGGCCTTTGAACCGTTCCTCTATCCAGAAAACAACGAGGTTGAGTTTACGTTCAAGACTTCCGACAAGCTCTCGACCTATCACGTTCTGTTCTTCGCTCACGACAAGGCGATGCATAATGCCACGCTGACAAAGGATTTCACCGTGACGGTCCCGGTCAAGGTCTCCGTCGCCGCGCCAAGGTTTCTATATTCAGGAGACAAGTGGTCGATGGCGGCTACGGTGACGGGCAATTCCGATGCGGTGATAGAAGGCGAGATGAAGATCCTTGAATATTCAGGAAAAGGCGAAGCACTTGATTCGCTGAGAATTCCTGTGACAGTGAACGGTCGTGAGCCGTCTGTCGTTTCATTCCCGGTTGATGTGCCTTGCGGCACGGACTCGCTGACTTTCAAGGTCATATTCGCTTCAAAATCATTCAGCGACGCTGTCAGGTTCGGCGTTCCGGTTCACGATGCCAGTCAAGTGATCACGGAATCTCATTCGGCCATAGCATTGCCTGGCGCGGGCAAGGAAAAACTGTTGGAATCGCTCAGAAGCCATTTCGTGAATGTCTCCTCCGCCGGTGCTGTCAGTGATGAGATTTCGATTGGGAAGATGATCGAGGAAGCGGCGGCGCAGAAGTCCGAGCCTGCCGCGAATGATGTCCTCTCGCTGACGGAGGCATATTGCTTCAGCTCATTCAAATCCGAGCCGGACTCTTCGCTTCTTGGAAGAATCCTCGCATGCAGGAACACAGACGGCGGTTTCGGTTGGTTCGAAGGTATGCGCTCCTCGCAATCGGTCACGGCCACCGTGCTTGACAGAATGGCTCTGATGAGGAATCTGGGCGGGAATATTCCCGACCTTGAATCTTCCGTCGAATATTTGGATTCAACGCAGTTCCTCGGCTTTCCGCGCTGGTTCGGCGGCCTATCGGACGACACCTATATGCTCGTCCGCTCGAACTTCACGTCGGTCGGATTCAAGGTGCGGATGGACAAATCCCAGCGCAAGGAATACCGCTACCGCCTTTCCTCTTTCCGGAAATATGCCCGCAGGTACCTTTCGCCGTCGAACCGATTCGATTTCATTGACGGTCAGCCCGGAGCTAAGGCGAAACGTGTACGCACGCTGAGCAACCTGGTTTCTTCGGAAGCGGGAATATCCTTGGCCGGAGCCTGGGGCGAGAGGTTCGATGTGGACGCCGCGCTCCGCAAATCAATGGACGAGGACATTCTCTCCATCATTGAATATGCCGTCAGACACGACGGTGGCGGTTTCTACTACCCGAACGCCGTGATGCCGTTCAGAGGTCTCCTTGAGAACGAAGCCTATGCCCACTCTCTGATCGCCGACGTGCTTTCTGAATATGCTTCCTCGCATTCTGGTGAGGCAGCCGGTCGGAAAGCCGCAGAGATTGCGGATGGCGTCCGTCTGTGGCTGGTGCTGCAAAAAGAAACCCAGAACTGGGACACGGATCCGGCCTTTGTAAACGCCTTGTGTTCAGTAGGAAAGGGGAGTGCCGACCTGCTGTCCACCAGTGTCGTGACCCTGACTCAGCGTGTCTTGAAGCCTCTTGATGAAGTAAAAGCTTCCGGTAATGGTTTCTCCATAGAAAAGAGTTATTTCATTGGGGCTAGGGAGATCCGTCAAGGAGACACCATCCGTTGTGGAGACCGCGTCCGTGCCATCTATACCGTACAAAACGCCGAGAACCGCAGTTTCATCCGTCTGACCGCTCCACGTGAGGCCTCTCTGATTCCTGTTGATCAGCTGTCCGGAATCTGCACTCTGTCTTTCGCCCCGTTGACCGTTGACGGATGGTACCGTGTCTCCCCGTGCGGCTACCGTGACGTGAAGCCCGACCGTACAGTTTTCTATTTCGACACCTACCCTGAAGGCCGCACCACCGTCACCGAAGACTTCTTCGTGACCCAGACCGGCATCTTCCAGGCCCCCGTCCCCGAAATCGAATCCCTCTACGCCCCGCACTACCGCGCCAACGCCGCTGCTGACCCGTGTAAACTGGACGTAAGGTGACTCTTGTATTTGCCGGGACTATTCACTATTTTTGTAATAGTAATGATTAACTTGTTGAGAAAGAAAACAGATAGAAAAATCTGAAGAATTTCTTTAAATCCGAGAACTTGAAAAAAAACAGTTACCGAGAATTTCTCGGTAACTGAGACTATCGGCAATCTGCTTGTCTATCTACCTACAGTGCTTCCAGCCAGCCGTTGACGGCTTGGCGGGCTTCGTCACGAGAGTTCTGGGTGGTGGCGCCACGGACGGCGAGACCGGTCAGGAAGGTGGCGCCTTTGCAGGAGGCTGCAAGTTTCTTGGGGGTGGAGCCTAGGCCGCTGCCTTCGTGGGTGCAGAATGGGATCACGGTCTTGCCTTGCCAGTTGTGTTTCTCGATGAAGGTGTAGAGAGGCATCGGAACGTCGCCCCACCAGTTTGGGTAGCCGATGAATATGGTGTCATATTCCTCGACTTTCACATCGCCTTTGACGGCGGGACGGGCGTTGCTGTTCAGTTCCTTCTTGGCCAAATCAACGCATTCCTTGTAGTTTTCCGGGTAGGCTTTCTCGGGCACGATTTGGAACAGCGTGCCTCCGGTTTTCTCAGCGATCATCTCGGCGATGATCTCAGTGTTGCCTTTGTCGATGTTGCCGACGGCGTAGTTCTCTCCGGTGCGGGAGAAATACACCACTAATGTTTTCCCTTTCATATTCAAGTCATTTGAGTTTTTGTCCTGTGCGCGGGCTTCAAGACAAAATGTCGAAGCCAGAAGCGCCAAAATGGAGTAAGCGATTTTCTTCATAAATAATATTCATTTAACAGTATTGCAAAGGTAGTCAAGTTCTCTGTTATTTCGGTTACTCTTATTACTGATTGACTTACCCTGATTACGGAATATATGTGAGCCTCCTCGTGCTTTTAACACCATTGGGAAAAATTGAAACAAGGCGGCGGGTAATCGGGTATATTCATTAATGGCGGAGGAGTGGAGCATATTCGCGGATTGGAATCCGTGGCACGGGTGCACCAAGGTGAGTCCGGGCTGCCGGTTCTGCTATGTCTATCGGCAGGACGAGATGTACGGGAGCGAGATCGCGAGCAACCTTGCGCGCAAGACGGCGGCGTTCAATCTGCCGGTGAAGCGCAAGCGGGACAAAAGCTACAAGATTCCTTCGGGGAAGGTGGTGTTCACGTGCTTCACTTCGGATTTCCTGCTGGAGGATGCTGATCCGTGGAGGCCTGAATGCTGGGAGATGATGCGGCTTCGGAGCGATTGTATGTTCTATTTCTTCACGAAGCGTATCGATAGGCTTGAGCGCTGTCTGCCGCCGGATTGGGGTGACGGTTATGAGAATGTCATCATCGGATGCACGGTGGAGAACCAGACTATGGCTGACCACCGGCTTCCCATATTCAAGGATCTTCCGATAAGGCATAAGTCGATCATTGTGGCTCCGATGCTTGAGAGAATGAATATCTCCGCGTGGCTTGACGGCACGATTGAGGAGGTGAGTGTCAGCGGGGAGTCGGGAGTTGGGGCGCGGCAATGCGATTTCGACTGGATTCTGGACCTGCGTTCGCAGTGCGTCGCCAAGCAGGTTCCGTTCCGCTTCCATCAGACCGGCGCATATTTCGTCAAGGATGGCCGGATGTACCGCATTCCGCGCCGTCATCAGTTGAGCCAGGCCCACAAGGCAAACATTGACTATGGTGTGAAGGATTACTATGTTCCCGAAAAACCTTGGAATCTTTGGGCGGAATCGGATTATCCGGAAAGGTAAGAAGAGGGCTTGCCACAAATTCCGTTAGGCGGCTCCACGAGTGATGTTTATTGCAATAAATTACAAAACTCTTTCAGCCAGATGTTGCCTGCAATGTTACCGAAGGCACATTGGGCTGAATTTCTAAAGGGGCAAGGACATACTTTTTCAGCCTTGGCTTCATTAGAGTTACGTCTGTTGGAGATCTGGCTGAAAGTGTTTTGTAAAATTCGATACTCATTTGGCCATTACGGTAATATGAATCATTTATAATTGAAGGGCAGAAGTAATATTAAAAAATAATTTTTACTTTCGGACGTTTTCTGCGACTTATATGTAGGCGTTGGAAAATGAGCCGTTGATAAATCCGTTAGAGAATGGACGATTTTGAACATATCTCCGAAAAGGTGAGGCCGAAATTGCTGGCGGTGGTGCGGAAGTACCTCCGGGTGGCGGATGCGTCCGAGGATGCGGAGGATATTGTTCAGGAAGCGCTTGTGGCTTTGTGGGGATTCGTCGGCAGAGGCTTCGGATTCAACCGATAGGGGAGAGGGGAACTATCCAGGCGGCCCGGACTGGAAAGCCTAAAACCAGCGTCAAAACCAACATCTCAGCGGCTCGCAGACGGATGCTGGAGAAACTTAAGAAAATGATTTGAGCGATGAATATACAGGATAAGGAATATAGGAAGGCGTTGATAGAACGCTACTTGAATGCGGAGATGTCTCTTGAGGAGGAGCATCGCCTGAGGGCGTACTACACTGAAGCCTCGGAAGTCGATGACGATGAAAAGGCAATCGCGCGACTCTTGAATATCTCCGCTCCGTCTGAGCAGACATATTCACAAACCAAAGTTGATGAATATGATAGGTTGTTCGGAGGAGGGGAGTCCACTGAGGCTTCCAGCAAGGATTCGGCTTCAAGGTCGACCAAGAGGAGAAGCATCATATTCAAAAGTCTTTATGCCTTTACCGCTTGCGCCGCCGCTGTCGCTATGATTCTGCTTCTTTGGCCAAAGGCTGCGTCACCGGATTTCACTCCGCTGGAAATCGCTCAGAGTATCAGTGCGTTGGCGGAGTTCAATTCTGGAGATGTCGAGAGTGTGACGGCAAAACCTCGCGGTGGTGGAGTGATTGTCACGGTGGTTTTGAAGAATGGGAAATATAGCGATTTCAGGATGGCGCGTGACGGCGAGACGGGGGAGATACAACTTTTAGCGATGAAAGCAAAACAGTGATATGCGGTTTTGACAATGAATAAAAATTACTGAATATGCTTACGGCTTTAATTTCAATGATTTGCGCTCTGAATATGAGCGTGGGGACTCCAGTGGTGGACACCGTGAATGTCTATGTGATCGATAAGGTTATGATTGAGAATTTCGATGGTTCGCAGCTCAAGGGCAAAACCGTGCTGGACTACACGATAACTTTGTGTAACGGCATAAGAACACACAATATTACTACCCAACAGGGAAGTGGACAGTCATCATCTATGGATTCAAAACCGAAAATGATATATGTTGTGAACAGTAAAGTGGTTCCAGAGAACGTTCTGAATGCCATCAAACCGAACAATATCAAGGAGATGAGGGTCATAAAGAACGCAGACTCTCCGGAAGCGCGCAAGTACAATTCTGGCTCAGGTGCTTCTGTGATCATTGTCACGACAAAATAAGATAAGTAAATATCCTCGTGCGTAGAACAACATTTCCACGCACGTACCTTAAATTAAAGAATGTGACAATGGCTCTGCTTGACTGCGGTCTGTCCTCCCGCCATCGTTCGATGCAACTCTCCTTGGATCTGCTCAACCTTTTGAACCAGAAGTCCTACAGCTACACAATCTACAATACCGTCAACACCTTCACCTACGACTACTGCCTCCGTTGCCGCAAGCTGATCCTGACATTAAGATTTACTTTGTAATACTTTGTCATTCAACAAGCGATCTTGCGTCACAGTCAAGCACAGTGGCAAGATTGAAGACGGTGCCGGCCTCGGCCTTGGCGATAGGCTGCTTGCCTTGTTCGTAGGCACGAATCATCCTTAGGGAAACACCAGAACGATCGGCCAATTCCTGTTGGGTCAGGCCGCATAGTTTTCTTTGTGTCTGTAGTGAATTCTCATACTTCTTTGCATTCATTATACCAAGCGCTACCTCGGTGAACTTGCTCAGATCCGCCTCGTGAAGTGTAGGATATAATGCCATTACTGCCTGGATTGTCAGGCCGTCACGCCGGAATCTTTCAAACGAATACCCAGTAAACCATTGAAGATAAGAAATAGCCCAACCGGCCCAGAATATGTCAGAACTGTTATCCAGCACATAGTCAATGGCAGGAACCGTTCCTCCAGTCGCTTCAATGACCTTTTCGGCGAACTCAATTCCCGACATCCCGACCAAATAACGAGGATTGCCGCCTTCGAATTGGTGCACCGGCTCGCCGACGAGAAGTCTGTCGTAATATTCATCAACTCCTCCTTTGCAGACGGCCGCCCCATAGTCAAGCGACACGGCGAAATTCATCATCGCATCCTCAAGGTAGATTTCATCGTAAGCGCGGATCATCGTTGCTGATTGTATTTCTGATTATGTCGATAACATATAACCCATCCAAGTGCGAGTTCTCCTTGTCTCTGCGGAAAGCCTCCCTCGCCAAATGGTCTCTGGTTGTTTTTCGAGGGTAGAATATCTCGTTGTTCGCCACTTCCGCTTTCACGAATCTCAATCGGTTAAAAGCTTTTTCTGATTTCAGGACGATTTGCTCACCAAGTTTTCCCAACTTCATAGCCCGGCCTAACTGCTCAAACGTGATTGTGTTGTTCAGGAAAGCCCCGGCAAAAGAAAAATACGAATCATCGGCTCTGTAGCCACGGATGACATCATAATTCTCATACTCAGGCAAAAACGTGTCGTGAATATACTTCCTCGCCGCTTCCGGCAATCCGTGCCCTATGGAGAAGGTTCTGTTTTCCAGAAGTATCGCCAACCAGTTGAGAATATGATACTCTTCCCCAGACAAGTCCAACACCTTGAGTCCATCGTCTTGTAGGAGGTACTCATTGGCGAATCCATCATTGTTCTCCGTGCACGCCCATTCCTTGGCCAAATCCAGACGTTCCGTGCAATAGAACCCAAGTCCATAGTCGTTGTGCCTGTTTCCTTGACCGAAAACAGGTGCTTCAATAATTTTTGCCGAGCCGTGATACAAAGTAATCATAACACCAACGAGTGACTTTATAACGTCATACGTGCAAATGTAGTCATTATTTTGAGATTATTACCAAATTTGGCGGATTATTATTCTCGTTGGTTATCAACCTATGAATGGAAATCTTGAGTTATGTGTTAAAGCGCGCCTTTAGCATTTAATCCTTTTTTGCTAATTTTGGATTTCAGAAAGATTTTAAGGAATGATGAAAGACGTCAAGGTGATAATCTTCGATGCGGATGACACGTTGTGGGACAACCAGTCGTACTACGACAGGACAGAGGATGTGTTCACGGAGGAACTGAAGGAATATGGTACGGCGGAGGAACTGTCTGCGGAACTTTTCAAGACGGAGTCTGCGAATATGCCGATTCTTGGCTACGGAGCAAAAGCTGTCTGCATCTCGATGATGGAGACAGCCTTGAAAGTGTCTGAGAACAAGGTGCCGGGCGAGAAGCTTTCACGAATATTATCAAGCGCCAAATCGCTCCTCAGCCTGCCGGCGACACCGCTTCCAGGTGTGGTTAAGACTTTGGACGCACTCGATAAGTCAGGACGTTACCGCTTGATACTGATGACAAAGGGCGATATGCTTGATCAACAGAACAAAATCAAACGCTCCGGGCTTGACAAGTACTTTTACCGTGTCATTGTTGTCTCTAAAAAAGGCATCAAGGAATATCTTGACATCTGTAATGTGGAACAGGTTGAGCCGTCGCAGGTCGCGGTTGTCGGCAACTCCTTCAAGTCCGACATCCAGCCGATAATCGAGATCGGAGGCTACGGCATACATATTCCTTTCCACACTATGTGGCGACACGAGGTGACGGAGGAGTTCGACCATCCGAACATAGTCAGGCTTGATTCTATAGAAGAGGTTCTCTCCTTGTTTTGACATCAACATATTCATAGAGTGCCTGTTGACCGCCTTCCAACGGGCTTTTTCCGCATATTCGTCCTGAAAAAACGTTTTTATTTTCTTTTGTTGATACGGATTTATCCTTATATTTGTACGTAAATAAAACGATACAATACAATTTTGATTATGCATTATTTTACTAAAGGCGCGCTTTAACAAAAACCAATTAATAATCCAATTATCGTATGAAGTTGTTTTCCAGATTTTTTCTGACTTTGTTGACGATGTTGTTCTTAGGCGTTTCGCTTAGCGCCACGGGACAGCCTGTCAACGAAGGCATCTCTGTGACTGTCAAGGTCACGGACAAGGCCGGTGCTATGCCTGGCGCCGGAATTTTGGTGAAAGGTACGACAAACGGACAGATCACAGGTGCGGACGGAACCGCGACGCTCACGAACGTCGCTCCTGACGCTGTGCTTGTCGTCACTTTTGTCGGGTATCAGACTGTCGAGATCCCAGTCAAGGGACGGGCAAATGTGAATGTCACATTGGAAGACTCCCTGACTCTCGACGAGATCGTGGTTGTCGGCTACGGCACACAGAAGAAAGCGAATCTGACCGGTGCCGTTGATCAGGTAGGTTCCGAGACATTTGAGGGTAGGTCCAACGCCAACCTTACGCAGATGCTTCAGGGACAGGTGCCGAACCTTAATCTCAAATTCAAGGACGGACGTCCGAACAGTTCTCCGTCCTATAATATTCGTGGAACCACGTCCATCGGCCAAGGTGGCAGCGCGCTTATTTTGATTGATGGTGTGGAAGGTGATCCAAGTCTGCTGAACCCGAATGACATCGAGTCCGTCTCCGTGCTCAAGGACGCCGCCTCTTCCGCCATCTACGGATCCCGCGCCCCTTACGGAGTCGTGCTGATCACAACCAAGACAGCGAATCAGGGTAAGCCTACGGTTTCCTATCAGGCCAACCTGACCTTCGAGAAACCGACTACCATTCCTGAATATGTGTCAAACGGCTACACTTGGGCGGACCACTTCTACAAGTCTTTCTACAACTACAATTTCTCCAACCCTTCCGGCATCAACAAGACAATGGAGTTCTCCACCGCGTGGCTTGCCGAGTATCAGAGGAGGAATGAGACCGGCAACTATGAGGTGCTTGTCAGCGACGGCAGCATCGGCACGGCCGGCAGGTGGCTCTACTTCATCGAAGGCGAGGACTACATCGGAAAATTGTACAGGAACCATATGACCAGCCAGACGCACAACATCTCTGTGTCCGGGTCTGACGACAAGTTTGACTACTATGTGTCAGGACGTTACTATGGCAACAACGGTATATTCGACACTGATGTGAATCCTGAGTCGTACAAGATTCTCAACGGACGAATGAAGATGGGTTACAAGGTTACCCCTTGGCTCAGAATTTCCAACAACACCGACATCTCCTGGACAAAATACGTGATGCCGCAAACCTACTCCGAAGGCAATGGCAACATCTGGAGGAACATCGCGGACGAGGGACATCCTTGCTCACCGATCTGGAATCCGGACGGTACGCTCAGCCATTCCGCCGTTTACTCTGTCGGTGATTATCTTTACGGACACAGCAACAGAGGCTACATCAACAGGCAGGTGAAGACGACTTTCGCCGCGCAGGCCAAATTCCTTGATGACAGGCTCCGGCTCAATGCTGATTTCACCTACAGGAACAAGGATTTCAACACCACCGTCAAGAAGGTGAAGAGCGAGTTCTCAAGATATGAGGGCGTGGCGGAAACAATCACCGGCACACAATCCTATCTCAGCGAGACCATCCGCAACTATGAATATCTTGCCACCAATGAATATGTCGAATTCGAGGACACATTCGCTGACAAGCACTATTTCAAGGCGTTGCTTGGCTACAACTATGAGCAGGAAACCTACAAGAACACATATTCCTACAATGATGACCTTCTGACTCCGGATGTTACCAACATCAATCTTGCGATGGGCATCGACAACAGAAGCATCACCGGTGATTACTACAGGTGGCGCACCGTGGGAGCCTTTGCGCGAATCAACTACGCTTACGATGACCGCTATCTTCTTGAGGTCAACGGACGTTATGACGGCAGTTCCAAATTCCCGCAGAGACAGCGTTGGGCGTTCTTCCCTTCGGTTTCTGTAGGTTGGAGACTGACCGAGGAACCTTGGTTCAAGGTCAGCAAGGATGCCTTGTCCAACATCAAGTTCAGGGCATCGTTCGGCGCTTTGGGCAACAGCAACGTCGGCAACTACGCTTACGACGAGACTTTCAGCTTTGACAACGGCCGTATCATAAACGGAGCCAAGGTCCGTTATACCAGCGCTCCATCTCCGATTCCAGACTCCCTTACCTGGGAAACCGCCCAGACCTTGGATTTTGGTCTTGATATGAGTTCCCTCAAGGGAAGACTTTCGTTCACAGGAGATTACTACATCAGAAAGACTCTGGATATGTACACCGTTGGACCTACTCTTCCGGACGTTTTCGGTGCTAGCTCTCCGAAGGGCAACTACGCTGAGATGACGACAAGGGGATACGAGATGACAATCCGTTGGAACGACTCGTTCAACCTTGCCGGCAAGCCGTTCAACTATGGTATCAAGGCCTCCTTGGTGGACTATAAGTCTGTCATCGACAAATATAACAACGTCACCAAATCCCTCTCGACCGCCGCTTACAACACAAGTTACTACGAAGGAATGGTTGTGGGTGAAATCTGGGGCTTTGTCTCGAACGGACTCTGGCAGAACCAGGATGAAATTGACGCGGCCGAGGCTGGAGCGTTGGCCGCCGGTCAGAAGTACTACAACCCTCTGATGCAGACCTCCAAGACCTACAAGCTTTACCCTGGAGACATCAAGTTCGAGGATCTCAACGGCAACGGCTACATCGACAGAGGACAGAACACTGTTGACGATCCGGGTGACCGCAAGATCATCGGTAACTCGGAGCCACGGTACATCTACAGCTTCGGAATCGACCTTGAGTGGAACAACATATTCCTCAGCGCGTTCTTCCAGGGAGTCGGCAAACAGGATTGGTATCCGAGCAACGAGTCTTCCGTGATCTGGGGACAGTACAACCGTCCGTATGCCCAGATGCCTAAATGGCACCTGAACAACTACTGGACCGAGGATAATCCTGACGCTTACCTGCCAAGGTATGCCGGTTACTACGCTCCGTTCTACAAAGGCACGAACAACGCCAACACAAGGTACCTGATGGATGTCTCCTACATCCGCCTGAAGAACCTTCAGGTAGGTTACACGCTTCCGTCAAAGTGGACAGACGCCATCAAGATGAAGAAGGTCAGCATATTCTTCTCGGGAGAGAACCTTTGGACTTGGTCACCGATGTACAAGTACACACGCGACATCGATGTCACCGCTAACATCTATGGCACCGACTCCGTGCTGTCATCAACGGGAGACGGATTCAACTATCCAACCCTTCGTTCCTACAGCTTAGGTCTGAACATCACCTTTTAATCATTAAGGAATATGAAAAATCTCAGCATATATTTATCAGTTCTTGCGCTTCTCGCCGGCGCGGCTTCCTGCGACCTTACGGAATCACCGCAGGCAAAGGCCGGACGGGATATGGTCTTCGGCTCAGAAACAGGACTCAAGAACTACACCTACGGGTTCTACAACAACTTGCCGAACTACGATGACGCGTTCAAACTGAACACGACAATGGACAACGCGGCGAAGAACGCCACCGGCACCTACGAGGTCGGAGCCTACACGACAAACACATCGACTTCGTGGAGTTGGAGCGCTATCCGTAATGTCAACTATTTCATCAAATACAACACTGACACACGTGTTTCCGAGACTGTCAGAAACAATTACACAGGAATAGCGAGGCTGTTCCGTGCCTATCTGTATTACAGCAAACTGGTTCAGTACGGAGCGGTTCCGTGGATCGCCATACCTCTTGAACCGGACAGCGAGGAGCTGTACAAGGGACAGGACAGCAGGGATGTCATCATCAGCAACATCATCGAGGATCTCGATTTCGCGGCAAAGAATATCACCGAGGACAAGGTGACTCCGAATTCCAACACCGTCAACCGTTGGACGGCATTGTTCCTGAAATCCAGATTCTGTCTGTTCGAGGCCTCGTTCCGGAAGTACCACGCTACCGGAAGCGAATTCGGAAAGGAATATCTCGCCGGATGTGAGATTACAGCCGACGAGTTGTTCAGGCAGGCTGCCGAGGCGGCTAGTGAGATAATCGAGAAGGGACCTTACAAACTTCACACGACCGCCGACGCTTACACCAAGGACGGCCGCGGAGCCTACAGGGATCTTTTCATCAGCGATAACCCGATGACTGATGAGGTTATGCTCGCACTGTCACTCGACCCTGTTATGCAGCTTGGCGAGATGAACTGGTACTACAATTCATCAACTTACGGCCCTCATCTTTGTATGACACGCACGTTCGCCAAGACATATCTCAATCTTGACGGTACTGTTTACAATGAGAAGAAGCCAAACGGAGCCTACAAGACTTTCGCGGAGGAGACAACCGGACGCGACTACCGCCTGAACCAGACCATCAGGGGTGCGGACTACACCTGCAAGAACTCCAACGGTGAATATGTCCCTACGGCCGCGAATATGACAGGACACTCACTCACCGGCTATCAATTCACTAAGTATGTGATGGATGACGTGTCTTTTGACAACGGCCGAACCAACTATAACGATGTGCCTCTCGCACGCTATGCCGAGGTGCTTCTGAACTATGCCGAGGCGAAGGCCGAGCTCGGAGAACTGACTGATGACGACTGGAAGATCTCGATCGGAGCGCTCAGGCGCAGGGCCGGAATCACCGGTGGCGATCTGGACAAGAAACCGACTGTGGTTGACCCTTATATTCATTCAATATATCCGACGGTCGATGATCCTGTCATTCTGGAAATCCGCCGCGAGCGCGAGATAGAGCTGATCCTTGAGGGAATGCGTCTGAATGACCTCAAGCGTTGGGCTTGCGGAAAACTTTGGCAGACAGCCTCTTGGGATGGAATATACATTCCTGCTCTTGACACTCCGCTTGATCTGAACGGAGATGGCACATTCGATGTCTTTGTCACTGAGAACAGCGGCTACAGCGGACCATACAAGAGCATAGCTATGACTACGGGGAGCAACTTAAAGGTCGTCAAACTGGATGATGACCCGGCCGGCGGCTACAAGCTGAATTACGAGATGAACAAGGTCTGGAACGATAATATGTACATCTATCCTATTCCTGAAGTGGTTATCCAGAAGAATAAAAATCTGGCTCAGAACCCGGGATGGAAATAATAGAAGGTAATGAATATGAGAATCTATACAAGAATATTCACAATGGCAGCGGCAGCCCTTTTCGGCTTGTCCGCCTGCCAGAACAATGAAGTCGCGGTTTATGCCGACTTCACTACGGACAAGGATGTGTATGAGCTTTACGAGGACATATTCCTGACAAACACTTCCTATGCCGAGAACGCAAGGGTCATCGCCAGCAAGTGGGAATGGGATGGCAAGAAGATGTGGGGGCTTCAGCCGGAGACTCCTATCTCGTTTGACAAGACAGGTGAATTCGAGATTACTTTGACCGCCACTTCAGATGTCGGCAATGTGTCATCCACCAAGGTGAAGAAGATCACGATCCAGGACACCAACGTGAAGCCTATCGCCGACTTCTCTTGGGAGCCTCAAAGCGGAATTCGGGCCGGAGATGAGGTTCAGTTCACTGACAAATCTTCCGATCCGGACGGCTCGATCGTCTCTTGGGAGTGGAAGTTCGGAAGCACCGTGCTCAATGAGCAGAACCCGAAGTTCACTTTCGCTGAATATGGCGATGTGGAAGTCAGCCTTACTGTTGTGGACAATATGAAGGGCAGGAACACGAAGACCGTGACGATCCACGTTGACAAGAGTGTGTATAGTCTTGAACTGGTTTGGGCCAAGGCCTACGAGAATGATCCGGAGGCGTTTGTGAAGTTCTCATCACCGGCAACCAATGCGGATGGAAGCGTGGTTTACGCATTCTCCAGCGGTTGTCACCTTGCCGCGTTCTCCAACGATGGGGAGAAACTGTGGTCGTTCGATGCGACCAAGCATAATCCAAGCCCGTATTGCAACGATGGGACAAAGAAAGGCAACTCCTGCACCCCGTCTGTGGACACTGACGGAACCGTTTACATCGCTCTGGCCTACAATGAGAGGGACGCGAAACTGACAACATACGAGTCTGGTGTCTATGCCGTCAACGGAGATGGCTCGGAGAAATGGTATTTCGGCTATGGAAACGCCCGCTACATCGCTGTCATCCCTGTGGTGTTTGAGGATCAGATCATCCTTACCACCAAGGCCAATCCTACCAAGGACAAATATCCTGAGATCTGGTCGGCCTACGGCAATCAGGACAACGGACACGTTCTGGACAAGAACGGTGGATTTGTCCAGACTCTGCTTGTAAAGCAAGGCAACTATGGTGGAGCAGTCGGATTGAAGAACGGCATATTCATCACTCATTGCAATGCCAAGTACGGCTCCAGAATGTATTTCCGTGAAGATGGTAAATGGAAGTTCTATGGACCTAACGACAACGTGTCCGCCAAGGCTCTTGGCTACAACAATGCCGCTAATCTTGAGACAGGAGACTCCGGCCAGATGGCTGTCACACCTGACGGCAAGGTTTACATCCTCTATGAGAACGTGACCAAGAGGGTCGCCGCATCCTATAACAGTGTGCTGTACTGCTACGACACGAAGAAATATGTCAAGGATGCCACCACTCCTTATGAGCCTGAGTGGGCGACCGGAATCAACGGCAAGCTTGCGAGGTACAACGGACTTGGTGTGGTCTGCGGCGCTGACGGTACCATCTATGTGACCAGCGGCTCGACCGGTGACATCAAGGCCAGAGTGACAGCCTTGACACCTTCAGGTGATGTCAAGTGGGAGTCACTTGCGGACGGCAACCTTTCCGGCAGCGCGGCTGTTGACAATGAAGGCTACGTCTATTACAATGATTACGTTACCGGAAGGCTTATCAAGCTGTCTCCTGCCGATGGCAAGAGAGTTGCCGAGATTCAGCTTGGCGATGAGATGCGCTCATCTCCTACGATCAGCAAGGACGGCACCATCTATTGCACAGGAATGAAGGATGGCTACCCGACACTGTTTGCGGTAAGAGGCTCGGCAACCGGTTACGCTGACTCCTGGTCTCAGCTTGGCGGAAACCCTTCCAAGACTTGTGTTCAGTACTAACATTATGAATATGAGGATATTTCATAAAGTATTAGCTATCATCGTCTTTCTTGCGGCATCCTGCAAGCCGGAACCCGTGATCAACCGGGTTCCGGGCGGTGATGACAATGGGGGCGGCACGGACAAGCCGACAGTGAAGTCGCAGACGTTGAAAGTATGTTCCTTCAACATCCGTTGTTTCAACGCGAACGATCCGTACCCTTGGTCGGTGCGCAAGGATCCTGTGATGAAGTTCATCAAGACTGAAAAGCCTGATCTGGTCGGACTTCAGGAACTTCGTTCCACGCAGGCACAGGACTTCGCCTACAATCTTTCCGATGAATATGTTTACTACGATGTCAATAGGGACACCGGCCAACCAGTCAGTAGCGGCAGCGGAGAAGGTGTCGGCATCCTGTTCAAAAAAGACCGTTTCAAACTTGAGAAGAAAGGATTTTTCTGGCTTGCGGACAATCCTGACAAACTTCCTGACAAGAACGAAGACGGGACATATTCATCCTGGAACAGCGCCTGCCGAAGAATTGTGGTATGGGTCAAGGTCAAAGATCTGGAGCACGACGGGCAGACTGTCTTTTTCTTCGCGACTCATTTTGATCACAAGAGTTCCGCGGCCAGAGAGAAGTCCAGCACGCTGACTGTTAATAAGATCAAGGAAATCACGGGCTTGTCTGATTTGTCGCAAAGCGGCTCCCCGATCTTCCTTGTCGCTGATTTCAACTGCTCCTATGGCTCGTCCGAACTTGCTCCTCTTCGTTCTGTGATGAAGGAAGCCCGTTCGTCTTCCGCAAAGACTGAAAGCGGAAGGACTTACAACGGCTTCGGTGACACAAGCACTTCGGTGATTGATCACATCTTCTACGCCGGAAGGCTGACAGCGGACAAGTATCATATTGTGACAGAGGACTATGGCGTCAAGTACATCTCGGATCACTATCCGATAACGTTTGAGTGCACGTACAAGTAGTTTGTTGTGGTAAGAAAAGCGCCCTTGTGTTATGTGCATAAGGGCGTTTTTTTGTGACGTGGTACCCTGTCACCGGAAATTCCGCCTTAAAATCACAATCAGGATGAATGGAAACGGATAATTGAGTAAATTTGTAGTAATATTCAAGAATATTATGGACAGACAACCTGATAAGATATTGGTGCGTGGCGCAAGGGTGCACAACTTGAAGAACATCAATGTGGACATTCCGCTCGGGAAGATAGTTGGGATCGCGGGTGTGTCGGGATCGGGAAAGTCTTCGCTGGCGCTTGGTGTGCTGTATTCGGAAGGCTCAAGGCGCTACCTTGAGTCTCTTTCTACTTATACAAGAAGAAGAATGACGCAGGCGGCAAAGGCTGACGTGGACGAGGTTCTGTACGTCCCGGCGGCTCTGGCACTTCATCAGAGGCCGGGAATCCCGGGCATACGCAGCACTTTCGGTACGGGAACTGAACTCCTTAGCAGCCTTAGGCTTATGTTCTCAAGACTGGCAAGTCACCGTTGTCCTAACGGGCACTATGTCGAGCCGTCTTTGCTGGTGGCCGCCGGAAAGGAACTTGTCTGTCCTGTGTGCGGAGAACATTTTTACGCACCGTCCGCTGAGGAACTTTCGTTTAACAGTCAAGGGGCTTGCCGTAAATGTGACGGCACAGGTACGGTAAGAACCGTAGATGAATCCACCCTGATTCCGGATGAGAACCTGACGATCGATGATGGGGCGGTGGCTCCGTGGAACACGCTGATGTGGTCACTGATGAAGGATGTGTGCAGGGCGATGGGTGTTCGCACGGATGTGCCATATAAGGATCTGACTGACAAAGAAAAGGATATTGTGCTCCACGGACCGGCCGAGAAAAAGCACATATTCTACAGGTCAAAGACCACAAACGAGGCGGGGGAGTTGGACTTCACTTTCTTCAACGCGACCTACACGGTGGAGAACGCTCTTGCTAAGGTCAAAGACGAGAAGGGAATGAAGAGGGTCGAGAAGTTTCTAAGGCTTGATGTCTGCCCGGACTGTGGAGGCACAAGGCTTTCGGATGCGGCAAGTGCACCTAAGCTTCGAGGAATATCTTTGGCCGAAGCCTGCACGATGACCCTTACCGAGATTGTTGAGTGGGTCAAAGGTGTTCCGGCTTCGCTTCCTGAGGAGATGCGGCCTGTGGCCGAAAGCATCTGCGAATCGTTCCTTGACACAGCCAAACGGCTGATGGACTTGGGAATAGGTTATCTGTCACTCGATCGCTCAGCTTCCACCTTATCGACCGGAGAACGTCAGAGAATGCAGTTGGCCAGAGCTGTCAGAAACCGCACGACGGGAGTTTTGTACGTTCTGGACGAGCCGTCGATAGGTCTGCACCCATCGAATATAATCGGCCTTTGCGGTGTGATGGAGGATCTGATAGCTGACGGGAATTCCGTGATACTTGTGGATCACGACACGCAGATTCTGACCAAGTCAGATTGGATGATTGAGATGGGACCTGGTGCCGGCTCGAACGGTGGCAACGTGATAGCTCAAGGAACAATAAACGACATTGAACACAATGAATATTCAAGGATAGGTCCTTTCCTGTCGGGCAAAGATTCACTTAAGGTAAGGCAACAGGTAAAAGATGATGACATATTCATAGATGGAAAGATAACGATGACAACTGATGCCATCCACACCGTCAAGCCGCTGAAGGTGGATATTCCTAAAGGCAGGCTGACAGTTGTTACCGGTGTATCGGGTTCCGGCAAGACTACGATGGTGCTTGAAAGTCTGATTCCGGCTCTTCAGGCGAAGATCGCAGGTCGTGAACTGCCACGGCACGTGAAATTCATTGACGCTGAAGGAATACGTCAGGTGAAACTTATAGACGCTTCTCCGATAGGCATTAATGTCCGCTCCACCGTAGCGACTTATGCCAATGTCCACGATGAGTTGCGAAAGGTCTTCGCCAAGACTCCTGACGCGAAGAAGTACGGTTACAAGGACGGGGATTTCTCATACAACACCGGCAAACTTCGTTGTCCTACGTGTGACGGGACTGGTGTGATAAGTCTTGACGTGCAGTTCCTTCCGGATGTGGACATTCCGTGTCCGGATTGCCACGGGTCGAGATATTCAAAGGCCGCCGGAAGCATCAGAAGGGAGAACTCCGCCGGAGAGTTCCATTCGCTGCCGGAGCTGATGGATATGGACATCAATTCCGCCCTGGATGCCTGCGCGGATCTTAAACTCATCAGCCAGCGGCTCAGAGTCTTGCGGGATCTCGGCCTTGGGTATCTGACGTTGGGAGAGGAGACACCAAGCCTTTCCGGTGGTGAGGCCCAGAGACTTAAACTGGCCAGCGAAATGGGACGGGGACAGAGCGACTCCGTCTTCGTGTTTGACGAGCCTACCATCGGCCTTCATCCGTCCGATGTCCAGACGCTTTTGAAAGTGTTCCAGAGCCTTATCGATCACGGAGCCACCGTCATTGTCATCGAGCACGATCTGGATGTCATCCGCAACGCTGACTACATCATTGATATGGGGCCCGGAGGCGGTTCCGAGGGCGGACGGATAGTCGCCACAGGCGGCCCTGATAGGATCCGAGGTTCAAAAGAAAGCGCTACTGGACGATTCCTATAATATTCATTAATATGGAAAATAAGATTTTAACTCCTAACTTATGTAAACTGTTTATGAGACGATTATTAGTGCTGGTTATTATCCTGGCGTCTTCTGTTGAAGTCTGGGCGCAGAAAGGTAAGAATGTCACTGAGGAATGGCTCAGAGAGAATTACACCAAACGGGAGGTTTTAATCAGGATGCGAGATGGCATCAGGCTATACACCGCTGTCTATGAGCCGATTTCTGGCTCTGAAGCCAAGCCTGTAATACTTGTGCGCACTCCGTATTCACTCAAGCCTTATGGTTTTGAGGCGGGTGAGGAGCCGTCAAAAGACAGGCGAGCTTGTTCCGCAGGAATCCGGGGAGACTTGCTGAACTATGCCGCTGACGGCTATGTTATTGTACTTCAGAATATTCGCGGCACGTATTTAAGTGATGGCGAGTTTGAGAACATCAGGCCGCATCTTAGTGGTAAAAAAGGCGGAAAGACTACAAAACGCATCGTTGACGAGGCTACGGATACCTACGACACTGTCGTATGGCTTCTTGCGAATACGGAGAACAATGGCAACATCGGGGTCAAAGGAACTTCCTATCCGGGATATTATGCCACGATGGCCGCTTTGTCCCGTCACCCCGCCATCAAAGCGGTCTCGCCGCAAGCCCCTGTCACCGATTGGTTTATGGGGGATGACGCTCATCACAACGGAGCACTTTGCCTTGCCGATAGCTACCGTTTCGGGTCATCAATGTACAGAACCAGAAAGACACCTTCTACCAAAGGACTGTCAAAACTGGTGAAAATTGACACTGATCTTTATGAATATTTCCGTGGCAAGCCGATGTCCGAACTTTCAGCTTTCTTCGGTGACACGCTTGCATTCTGGAACAAAATGGTCTCCCATCCGGATTATGACAGATTCTGGAAAGACAGAAATCCGAGTTTCCATCTGAAAGGCATTGAGCCCGCTGTGCTTGTGACAGGTGGTTTTTACGATGCCGAGGACTGTTACGGGGCATTCGACACCTACGGACAGTTGAAAAAACTCTCACCGGAATGTGATTTGTACCTTGCCGTAGGCCCGTGGCGTCACGGTGGATGGGGTGACCGCAAGGCGAACAGAATTGCAGGAGCATATTTCGGAGAGGCTTCCGGAGAATATTATCTGGACAACATCGAGTACCCTTTCTTTAAATATTACCTTGAAGGAAATGGTGAAAAGCCGGCCAGGGTCAATGTCCTCCCGTCCGGTGAGACTATGAGAAGCAGGATGGATGGCGTGCAGTCCGCGTCATTTTGGGAGACATATTCAACGTGGCCTCCGGAAAATGCAAGACCAACCAGAATCTACCTTTCAGAAACAGATTCCTTGAATATGTCAGGCCGGTCTCAAGACGTAGGTTTCAGAACGTTCACGTCTGATCCGTCCAATCCGGTTCCGTATATGGATGTTAAGTCCAGCGGCCGTGATTACGGATATATGACTGCTGATCAGACCTTTGCTTCCGCAAGGAACGATGTCCTGACATATTCGGGCAAGGTGCTTTCAGATACGCTTCATCTCGTAGGCTCGGTCAATGCGCACATCGAGTTGCGGCTGGATCTCCAGGATGGAGCATATTCAAAGAATATGGATGCGGACATTGTCGTGAAGTTGATTGATGTACGCCCTGACGGTTACCAGATGCTGGTCAGAGGTGACGTGATGCCACTCCGTTACCGTGACGGATTTGGCAAGTCCAAGGCAACGAAATCAGGCAAGGTTGTCAGTGTGAATTTTTCTATGTGCGACATTGATCATTACTTTCTTCCGGGACATTCCTTGATGATCCAAATCCAAGGCAGTTGGTTCCCGCTCATAGCGATGAACCCCCAGACTTTTGTCCGGAATCCATTTATGGCCGTCAAAGATGACTATCGACCAATTAATATATCCGTTTCTTCAGATTCTTATCTCGAATGTAGCAAAATGCCTATTTATAGTAAATAAAACAAATGTGTTAATTGGTATAACAAAAATGTTTATAGCCTGATATGCTGCAAGAATCCGTTTTTGACCTATTAGAAAGCATCGCTGAGAAGCATTCGACTGGCGATTTGAGATCCACTCTTGAAGATGAGCAGAAGGTGCTCGACCAAGTCAATGATGCCATTGAAGCCGGAGACATTGAGCTGTACCCGATGAAGGCTCTTCTTGCCGCCAGCAACGATTGGAATACCGGCCTGATTACCCGTATGGGGCTGTACAAGAATATTCTTTTGGAGGGAGTCGAGCGAGGCACTCTTGCTCCCACGAATGAATATGCCTGGGAATGGATCGGGGCCGCTGCGACAAACAACGACCCCGAAGAGTTTATTGATGACAAGTCTCTCTACTATGATCTGCTTTCCACGGCTGCTGAATCCGGCCGCACAATCGCCCTCGACATTATGGACCGCATCTGGGAGCCGGAGAACATCATCGAAGAGGATTGACGTAAGACTACTACTCGCCGTTGAAGATCTTCATAAACTCTTCACCGGTGATTGTCTCTTTTTCAAGGAGATACTCCGCGCATTTATGCATCTTGTCGATGTTGGCTGTGATGATGTCGGTGGCCTTCTTCTTGGCGGCGGCGATCATCTCACGGACTTCAGTATCGATGTCGGCGGCTGTCTCATCGGAGCACGCCAACTGTGAGGCTCCTCCTAGATAGGAATTTCCTTTCGTCTCAAGAGCCATCATTCCGTACTTGTCACTCATTCCGTAGGTCGTGATCATCGAGCGGGCCATCTGTGTGGCTTTTTCGATGTCGTTCGACGCACCGGTCGTGCAAGTGTGGCATATTATCTCCTCTGCGACACGTCCTCCGGTCAGCGTTGCGAGACGGTTAAGAAGATATTCCTTGCTGTAGAGGAACTTCTCGCCCTCGTCCACCTGCATCGTGTAGCCAAGAGCTCCGGAAGTCCTTGGAATAATTGTGATTTTCTGGACCGGAGCGGAATTGCTCTGCGCGGCTGCCACCATAGCGTGTCCGATCTCGTGGTAGGCAATGATCTTCTTCTCCTCGGCCGAGATCACCGCATTCTTTCTCTGTTCGCCGGCCATCACAACCTCGACGCTTTCCTCCAGATCCTCGGTCGTGGCGGCGTTCTTGCCAAGACGCACAGCCCTCAGGGCGGCCTCATTGACAATGTTGGCCAGTTCCGCTCCAGATGAACCGGCTGTCGCACGCCCGATAAGATCAAGATCGATGTCTTCGTGCTTGATGTTCTTCAAGTGAACCTGAAGAATGGCCTTTCTGCCCTGTAGGTCAGGAAGTTCCATCTGGACACGTCTGTCGAAACGTCCCGGCCGGAGAAGTGCCTTGTCCAGACTGTCCGGCCTGTTGGTGGCCGCAAGGATGATCACCCCCTTGTCTCCGTCAAAGCCATCCATCTCTGTAAGAAGTTGATTGAGTGTCTGTTCGCGTTCATCGTTTCCGCCACCGATATTGTTCTCACGGCTCTTTCCGATAGCGTCGATCTCGTCAATGAACACGATGCACGGAGCTTTGGCCTGTGCCTGGCTGAACAGGTCACGCACCTTGGCGGCACCCATTCCTACGAACATCTGGACGAACTCGGAACCGGACATCGAGAAGAACGGTACGCCAGCCTCTCCGGCCACAGCCCTTGCTATCAAGGTCTTTCCCGTGCCCGGAGGCCCGACAAGAAGGACTCCTTTAGGCAGGTGGGCTCCGACCTCATTGTATTTTGCCGGATTGTGCAGGAAATCCACGACTTCCATAAGTCCGTCCTTGGCCTCGTCCTGTCCCGCGACATCAGAGAAACGTGTCTTTATGTCATTCTCGGCATAGACCTTCGCGCCACTTTGCCCGAACTGCATAAAGTTTCCCATTCCGCCGCCTTTTGCCATATTGCTGCCGACACGCCTCATCGCGGCGCTCAACAGCCAGTACATCAGCATACCAGGAAGCACCCACCAGAGGATGAAATCCAGAAGAGGGGAACGCTCGCGGTTGAGTTTCTTGACAAAACGGATCTTGCCGTCCTTGTTTGGGCTCTGTGCCGTTGACAGGCGGTTCACGAAATCAGGGTCAGTCACCGCTCCGGTTACATAAGTCGTGTCTCTCTGTCCTTTGAGTTTTTCTTGATAAGTAAGCGGAGCACTCTTTGAATATAGCACCTTATCTCCGTCAATCACAACGTCATAGACCAGTCCATTGTCCACATCGGAGATAAACGTTCCGTAGTCAGTCTCCATCACGCTGCTGCCCCTGCTTCCCGGAAACAGGAATGTGTTGATCAATGCCAGAAAGGCGAACATCAGCACCATTGTCCAGAATATGTTCCCGTTCGGAAACCATCCGCCGCGGCTCTGTCCCTCAGTCTCCTTAGGAGAGTCTGCTTTCTTGTCTTCAGGATATTCCACAAATTTCATACTTTGCTTCTTTTAATGAATATAACAGTGCGGCATTTCCGCAAAAATCGGGCAAGTCACAAAGAACTGACAAATTGACGAAATTGTTATGAATGTCACAATCCCATTGATAGATTCGCTTCTCTTCATCCATCAATATAAGCGAGATATTCATAAAGTATTTGTCATCGAGAATATGGCGGTGTGTCTTCAGCAACCATACCGATGGGCCGGTTGTCATATTCCTCATCAAAGATCAAGGTGATACCTAATGCGCTTTCCAGTTTGGAAAGGGTGTCGAGTGACATATTCTCTTTTCCTTTCAGAATCTTCGAGATGTATTGCTGGGTGCAGTTCATACGCTCCGCCAGTGCCGTCTGTGTCAACCCCAACTGCTTCATTCGCAATAAGACTCTTACGGCGATCTTTTGTGAATGACGTAACCACGACCAATTATCACGTCTCCATTGAGCTTCCTCACGCCACATTGACTGTGTTTCGCTCTGATTATTAGTCAAGAACTCAAGTGTTTTCTGTTTCATAAAGTAACCTCCTTACCGTTATTGAATCTCAGATAGGAAATCTATAAAACCATCCGCATCAATCGCACCACCATTGAGAAGATAATTGCGGACTTCCTCCATCTTTGTCAATTCAGTTAATGTGTGTTCACGTTCCCGCATAGTGCGAGTCAGTTTGATAGCTCCTCCGGTGATTATGTAACATCCCGGTTCAAGTTTGATGGCATAGATTCGAAGCCACGAAGCGTGCTGGGGACGATTCTTGATTTGGGCTTTTTCTTTACCAAGCAGGATTTCACTTGTACGGTCGTTCTCCAATGGTCGGAAGAGAAGGTCAAGATCAGCATCAGGGGAAATGTCCAAAATCAGGCATTGCATCCTATGGTTATCGTCAATGGTATCATATATGGCCTTATTGATGTGAAATATGACGCGAGATCAGACATATTGGCCATAAAGAAGTCAACCAGCCATTCCGGGTCGCTCCATTGCTCAAAGACCAATTGAAGAGCGTTGTCTTTTGCGCCGTCGTAGCGAACTGCCCAAAGGGTGTTATTTTCCAGTATTCTATCGAATTTCATAACAATGTATGAATTAAGGTACCATTAATTTCAAAGCAAAGATATAAATAATATCAACGTAAAACAACTGCCAGTTGTGGCATTGCTGAAAATCAAGAACACCTCCTCGTCTTGCGTGGCTACGAGGCTAAAGAGGTGGCGGAGCTTTGGCACACCAAAGTGTCTAATGTCTATAACATACGGCATAGGGCGATGGATCAGTTTAGGGAATGCTATCTGACATTGGCTGAAATGAAGAAGTTTGGATAAAAATATCTTTACAATTTAGGCTGCAATTTCCTGCGGATAGTCAAGAATCTGTACCGATATATTCATAATTTGATTAAATTTGCGGCAACTATTGAAAGTCACTAATAACAGGGATTATGTTTTCATTTTTGATCAGTCTTGCGGCTCTTGTGGTCGGGTATATTCTTTATGGAAAGTTTGTGGAGCGGAAGTTCGGCGCGGATCCGGCTCGAAAGACACCGGCCATCACCAAGGCGGACGGGGTAGATTATATTCCTATGCCGGCGTGGAAGATCTATATGATCCAGTTTCTGAATATCGCGGGGACGGGGCCTATCTTCGGGGCCATTATGGGGGCCAAATTCGGTCCGTCCGCCTATCTTTGGATCGTCTTCGGATGCATCTTCGCCGGAGCGGTGCACGACTATATGACCGGAATGCTCTCAATCAGAAACGGGGGAGCGGGGCTTCCTGACTTGGTGGGTGAATATCTCGGCAAAGGCACAAAGACTTTTATTCTGGCGTTCTCGATCATCGTCCTGATGCTTGTCGGAACCGTGTTCGTGTTCAGCCCAGCTTTGATTCTCGGGGACATTGCCGGTGACGGAGGCCGCGGATCGATTATGGTCTGGGTCGGAGTCATATTCCTTTATTATCTTTTGGCCACGCTGATGCCTATTGACAAGATCATCGGACGGATTTATCCGATTTTCGCGTTCGCACTGATTTTTATGGCTTTGGCTCTGATGGTATGCTTGTTTGTCAAATGGCCTTCGCTTCCGGAGCTTTGGGACGGGCTCGGCAATCTTGGAGAGTCCAATGGTCTTTTGAGCGGACAACCTATATTCCCGTGCCTTTTCATCACCATCGCCTGTGGCGCGGTCAGTGGTTTCCACGCCACGCAGAGTCCGCTTATGGCCCGCTGCGTGTCTGACGAGAGGCTTGGCAGACCGGTGTTTTACGGTGCGATGATCACAGAGGGCATTGTGGCATTGATCTGGGCGACTGTTTCATCGTGGTTCTTCTTTGACGGAGGTGCCGCCGAGGTTGGAGCTACCGTTTCCGCCGCGGCTCCGGATGTGGTTGTCAAGGTCTCCAAGGGTTGGCTGGGCATTCTGGGTGGCGTTCTGGCCATTCTCGGTGTGGTAGCTGCGCCAATCACAAGCGGTGACACGGCGTTCAGAAGCGCCCGTCTGATCGTGGCGGACTTCCTGCATCTCAATCAGAAGCCTATCGTCAACAGGCTTTTGATCAGCATTCCGCTGTTCCTTATTGCCGGACTGCTGCTTTGGTACAACATCGCGGACGAGAATGGGTTCAATGTCATCTGGAGGTATTTCGGCTGGGCCAACCAGACGCTGGCGGTGTTTATGTTGTGGACTGCTACGGCTTATCTGGTGAAGTTCAAGAAAGGGCTGACTTATTTGATCACGATGATTCCGGCGGCGTTTATGACGGCCGTCTGCACGACCTACATCTGCGTTGCCAAGATTGGACTTGGATTGCCAAACTCCTGGAACCGAGCCATCGGACTCATAACATTTGTGGTCTCGCTGGTGGTGTTCTATGTTTTGTACTCTCGGCGCAAGAAGTAGTCATATCGCCTATACGTGGTCAGATAAAACATGACTGAAAAAAGGATGGCTCCTGAGATTTTCGGAGCCATCCTTTTTAGGTTTATTGAGCCTAGTGGTCCCTGAGCTTGTCGAAGGGACCTTAGAAGGGACATCAAGTTCATTTTAGAGAACGCGTGACATAGTCGGCAGTGGCTTCGCTTCATTGGAAGGATCTCCGGCTATGCGTGAGACGCATTTCACGTTAGGTTTGTCGAACCACTTGTCGTTCACCTGATACTCCGAGCAGCACCTTTGCCGCACGACGAAATCCTCGGTAGGGTTCTCAAGAGTGACCGTAAACTCAACCACTTTCTGGTCAGCGGTGAAGGCCATATTGTAGGTGATGGTCTCGGAACTTAGGGCGAGAGTCTCTGTCGTCTGTTCGAAAGCCGGAACCGGCTTGAACTCACTGCCGTCCTTATATTCAATCATCCAATATTTCGCTCCGTATTTGCCGGGATTGTAGGTATATATCATATGCAGTTGGGTGCCTTCCGGGAAATCGTGCTTCCCGGTTGTCTCGAACTGCCAGCAGTCTCCGGGCATCGGCCCGCACATCACAGGCTGACCACCGTTGGCGACATTCAGTATGCTGAGTCCAGCGGAATTATCAGGCCACTTCGTCTTGTCTATCTGAATATAACTAAGTTTGCCGTTTCCCTGGCCATTGGCCTTATAGTAACCGCGTTCTCCGGGTTCATTGCTGTAGGTATATACACCAAGTGCCTCCTGTCCTGTCCAAGTCTTTACGCATCCGTCTTTCACGGCCCGTTCCGGAGTGAAATACCATTGCGCAAGCACCTCACGCCTTGTCTCTTCACCTCCTTCGTCGGCAGGTTTCTCGAAATATGAAAGATCTGTGATTGTGTAAGGGTGCTCAAAGGCCTCGTGAGCCGCTGTCTGGCAGACTTTCGCAGTGGTCTCGGATATTCCCTCAGGGCGGTAGCTGTTGCCAACTACACTCTTTCCCATTATCTTTTCATACCAGAGGCAACCGACCGTGTATCTGCCGGTTGTGTAGTTGAGATGCCAACCGTCACGGTTCATATTATCGCCTATGTATGAGGTTCTTGCGTTTTGCACCGCATCCATACTGTTCATAAACACGCTGAACTCCGGATGAGCTTTCAGAACCTCTTGGGTCGCCGTGCAGATCATATTGTACATAACCGTCTGGTCAAATCCATAGTAACTGAATTTGGTGCCCGTGTATCCGGTTTTGGCCGCCCAAGGCGCGTGATAAACCAGTTTGGCATCCTTACACTTCGACCGGATATATTCAACGAGGGTTGTCAATGCAGGCTCCATCGAGTGCGTTACGCCATTGTACGTGGTGTTGTAAAATCCGTGGTAGCCGGCTCCTTCCTGCACGCTTATGAAAGTCCAGTCTTCGTCAGCCAAGGCCTCCGACATCCTGGTGTCCGCTGTCTTGGTCAAGGTTCCGTTCACAATCTTGCGGTAGCTGTAGGCCGCCGCGTCTGATTTGGCGTTCGCGGCGTGTTTTTCAAGAGGGCACCCACCGATGTAAAGGTCGCCGATGATCACTTTCTGTCCCTCAGCCGCGAATAACCCGTAAAGTTCCTGTTCGACCGCATCCGCCGAGAAACTGTTCCCGATCGCGAGTATCTTGATAGTTTCCGGCAGTCCAGGTTCCGGTTTCGGATCTGGTTTGGGATCAGGCTCTGGCGTCGGGTCTGTCTGTTCATTGTCATCTGGTTTCTCCTTGTTGTCTGCCGATGATGGTGTGCAGGCACAGAACACCGCAATTGCTGTAAACGCAGCGAAAATTGATTTTAGTCTCATGTTTTTAATTAATAAATGGACACTTCATCCAGCATAGCACTGGAATTTCATACAAATCTAAGAATGTTACGGCAAATATCCAATCCTAGCCAATGAATGACAGATGACTGATCAATAAAATTCCCGAATATTCTTGCAAGCGTAACCTACAGATTATCTCCGTTTATAAGATTCACAACGACCTTCACCATCATATCCATTTCATCAACCTTGCTTTCTGCTATCATCAAGGTTAACGCGACTAAAGCATTGTCAGCGATTCGCTTATGCCCATCTGAGGCATAAAGAATATGGTTGTTCTCCATAAACCATAGGAATAGTGTGGCGGCAATGCGTTTGTTGCCATCCGAAAACGAATGATTCTTGACAACAAGGTACAACAGCATAGCCGCCTTCTCCTCCACAGATGGGTAAAGGTCAACTCCATCCCAAGTTTGGTAAATCTGACCAATTGAGCTATGGAATGATTCGTCCTTTTCATGGCCGAAAAGTTCGCTTCCCCCGAACTTGGTTTTCAGGTCGTTGATGACCTCCATCGCATTCTCGTAAGTGGCATAAAAACACTCTTTGGAGGTTGATTTTACGCCCAAGGTCTGATAGTCATAACTATCAAGCGTGTCCAGAGCGTAAGTGTAGTCCCTCACAACATCGAATATGCTCTTGACCTGTTCCTCAACTGCCGAGTCAAGATAACCCATTGTGCGTCCCATCACGTTCACAAGAGCCTTCAGGTCATCGTATTTCTGCTGCGCGAGATCATTGCGGACGGCGTAGCCTTTGATCAGGTAATCTTTAAGGACGGAGTTCGCCCAGATTCTGAATTGCGTGCCGCGTTGTGATTTCACACGATAGCCTACAGATATTATGACATCAAGGTTGTAGAAAATCACATCGTGTGTTTGCCATTTTCCAGGCACCGCTCCGTGCGGAGTGGTAGTTGCAATTTTTGCACATACCACTTGAGGATCAAGTTCACCTTCTTTGAAAATATTACTGATATGTCTGGAAATCACAGACCTATCTCTTTCAAAAAGGATTACAAGTTGATCCTGTGTCAGCCAAACCGTCTCATTCTCAAGTTTGACATCGATCTTTGTTCTGCCATCGGCAGTCTGATAGAGGATAATTTCTCCTCTTTGCGGAGCATTCAACAGTTGCTCCTTCTTTGTTTGTGCGTTCATAAAAACAATATTTGATTACAAAAAAAGGCCACACGGCGTTTGCCGTATGACCCTATAATATTACCAATTATATAAAAAGAGCTTTGATATGTTTTGAATGTTCTTTAAGGTGAATAATCAGCGAACAAACAATCAATCAAAACAGCGTCTAAACTTTGTGAAATATTAGCAGCGGAATATATTTATAACATGGAATATAACTTTAATAATTTAATTTATTACTCCAAGCATTTTTTTAGGAAAACAAAAAGCGACATCAGTACGACTATACCAATATCGCGGTGTGGAACTCCAAACGTTCCACGGCATTCAGACTTCACTTGCAAAGATGGTTATATTCTTTGAATATTGCAATTATATCCTATCAGAAATATTAGAACTTGGCTATATGTTAAGATGATAATGATTAGAGTCTCTATTGATTACCCTCCAGATAGTCCGTGTAGAGGATTCCATCGAGGTGGTCGCACTCGTGCTGGAAGATCACCGCCGTGAAGCCTTTGATGCTCTCGGTAGTGTCACACAGGGTTTTGATCGAGGTGTAGGCGATGTCGATGTCCTGGTAGCGCTCGACGTTTCCGCGCTTGCCAGGGATGCTGAGGCATCCTTCCGGTCCGAGTTGTTTTTCGCCTCTGTGACCGGTGATCCGGATGTTCGGATAGACTTCGAACGGCTCTCCGTCTTTGTCGAACCTCTGCACGGCAACGACACGGCGTGATATTCCTATCTGTGGCCCTGCTATTCCAACCCCATCCTCCTCAGGTGAGGTCACAGTCGCCATCATCTTGTCCGCCAACATCTTATATTCATCGCTCATGAGCGCCTCCGTGCTAATCTCTGCGCATTTCGTCCGAAGCACCAACGAGTCAGCCTTGTCGTAAACCGTCAGCACCCGCATCGTCTCGCCCTCACCGCATATAAGATTTTTCTCAGCCTTTGACCAGCTTCCGCCATTCTGGCACGCCATCGCCGCCATCATTAAGGCAGCGGCAAGAATATTCCGTTGTGTTCTCATATTCATCATATTTATTAGGCAAATGTACATTTTATCTGTTAAATCTCATTATCGGAGGCGATATAAATTGTTCAAAAACATTATATTTACCACGAAAAATAACAGGGAATATGACAAAGAAAGAGAAATATCTTGCGCTTCTGCCTCGGATTCAGGCTCTTCTCGCCGGAGAGACTGACGAGATCGCGAGAATGTCGAATATGGCGGCGGCACTTCATAGTGAATTCGGTTTCTGGTGGACCGGATTTTACCGTGTGATGTCATCGGAGGAACTGGTGCTCGGCCCGTTCCAAGGGCCGGTGGCCTGCATGCGCATCACCAAGGGCAGGGGAGTGTGCGGCACCTCCTGGAACGAGGAACGTACTGTCCTCGTCCTTGATGTCGATCGGTTTCCGGGCCACATCGCCTGCTCAAGCGAAAGCCGGAGCGAAATCGTGGTTCCAAGCCGAAAACGTGGCCGGATAGCGGCTGTCCTTGATATCGACAGCAAGGAACTGAACACATTTGATGATATTGACAGAAAGTATCTTGAAAAGGTGACTTCCTTGCTATATGGGAATGAAAGGGACATCTGGTTCGCCGCCGGCTGCTTTTGGGGAGCGCAGAAGTTTTTCAAGTTGGTTGACGGAGTAGTTTTCACTGAAGTCGGATTCGCGAACGGCTGGGAAATCAATCCGACCTACAAACAGGTCTATACAGATGAGACCGGCCACGCCGAATGCGTCCACGTGCGCTACGATCCGGTGAAAGTGTCTTTGGTGCAGCTCGTGCGGCTGTTACTGAAGATGATTGACCCGTTCAGCCTGAACAAGCAAGGCGAGGACGAAGGCACAAGGTACCGCACAGGCATTTACTACGACAACGGTGATGATCGTGAGGCAATAGAGAATGTTCTAAGACCTTTCGAGGAACAAGTCGGCAGGAAATCCGCAGTAGAGGTTCAGCCCCTCCGCTGTTTCTACAAAGCCGAAGAGTACCATCAGAACTATCTCGACAAGAATCCGGGAGGGTACTGCCACCTTTCCCCTGCAATCTTCGATCTTGCCCGGAGGAAACCTCACGAGTAAGCGGATTCCGTACCCCACAGCCCCCTTTCCCTGTACAAACGGAACCCCCGAAGGCATTTGGTACATCAAACACTATTCTCCTGTACCAAATACCATACACTCTTCAGTGACAGTAGTGGCAATTGAATGGTGAGAAACATGGATTTAGAAGAATGACGGAAGTTTCGATACCGTTACTATCGAGTTAAGTGTGTTATCGGCTATGTCTTGCTAGGCTGTTGGAATGTTCCTCTGGTATGTGATCCTAATAAGCAGCGCATAAACCATTTTCGTGAAGTCACGAAAATGGTTAGTTCCTATAATCACTATAATCCTTTTCCTAAATCAGTATGTGAGAGTGATATTCATCTATTATCTGAAAGTGTCAGTGTTTATTCCTTGCATGGCATAATCACCTCTTACGAGGAATCACTCTGTATTTGTCAGGAATTCTTGAATCTGCAAAATAAGAGCTGATATACTGCGCGGCTTTTAACGTAGATAATAAATCTGTATTTAAGGGATTATTCTCAATTAACGGTCGCTTGCTTTCAGTCAATTCAGCATAAGCACCATCCAAAGATTTCAGAAGTATATCGATGTGTTCTTTATTGTCCAAATGCTTTTGAATTGCTTGCATCACTATTTGGATTCTCTTCTCTAGACTTATTCGAGATAGCGTTAATTTATCTCCATTTAGTGCTACTTTCCAATACAATTCAGTAATACTATCTGTACAAGCGCTTGATTCTAAATATTCTGCGATATCAACTGTTTCGATAATTAAACACTTGTCAGCAACAGAAAATCTTGATGCCCCTAACAATGTGATAATTTGTTTTGAAGAAAAACAATATGTTCGACTTGAAAGACTATTCACAAAAGATCTCGAATGATATATCAGATATTCTGCGAATGCCTCAGTTCCTTCTATAACTGCAATAATATCCTCTTCAAATGGAAGTTTTCCGTTATCGATAAGAGATACGAGACGATCTTTTGACAAGTCTCGAACACCATCTGTTATCGGGAATACATTTCTAAATGAAGATAGCAATGCAGTGTATTTTCCAACTTCTAATCTATTACTATAGAACAGTTCTGCATATATACTTTCTTCGATATCCAAGTTATCTTCGGGAAATAACTGAGAGGCCAGTTCAGATGAATAGTGGCTAACATACTCCAAGAGTTCATCCGGCATTGTATTCGTCTGACTGAAATAGATTATGACATTTTTCCATTTGGGATCAATCAGATATGTACTAATTGCAATCTTCTGCATATCGGGAGCTGTGATATTGTCAAAATTTGGCAAATGGTTTTGTTGTCCGGTCAGATACTCTTCTTTTCTTTCAGCATCCAGATCTTGACAATTAAGTATGTACAGAATCGAATCAATGCTCTCATCTTTTTGGGCATCCTTAAAGC